>DASYFQ010000072.1:0-45490 GCA_036498345.1 Steroidobacteraceae bacterium | reverse complement strand
GATCCTGCAGTGTGAGCTCCGGGCAGTACTTTCGGCATTCCTGCAAGTAACGGATTGGCATCAGCGAGCCTCGGAACTCGTCGATCGCCGAGCGCCAGTGCTTGCGCACCACGCGCCAGAATCCCGAAAAACTCAGGGTCTCGGCTGCATCTCGCAGGTTGAATGAAAAGTGAGGGTATCCTTCGCGCGCAAACCCCAGCACTGCGTTCGGTCCGACCGTTACGCGGCCGCTGATCATGCGGGTCAGGTGCACGCCGAGAAACGGCAGCTCGGGGTCCGGTACGGGATAGATCAAGTGGCGCACGATCGTCGACTTGGCCGTAGGCAGCTGAAAGTATTCACCGCGAAACGGAATGATCCGTAGCTGCACATCGAGCCGCGCGGCGCGCGCCAGCCGGTCCGCCTGCAATCCGGCGCAGGCGATGAGCTGGCCGGCGCGGATAGGCTCGCCTTCGGTCAGGACGACCTCCACGTCGGCGGAGTGCTCGGCGATGCTGCGCACGCAGGAGCGCAGTCGTACTTCGCCGCCGCGCCGGCGGATGTCCTCGGCCAGCGCCAGCGCGACGCGTCGGTAGTCGACGATGCCGGTGCTGGGCACCAACAGCGCCGCGAGCCCGGCGATGCGCGGCTCGAGCGTGACCAGATCCGCGCCGGCGACCTCTTGGCTGGCGATGTCGTTGAGATCGCAGCGGTGGCGCAAATCCGCGAGGCGTTGCACCTCGATAGGCGTGGTCGCAACGATGAGTTTGCCGCATTCCTCTATCGGAATGCCGTGTTCGGCGCAGAATTGCTTGGTTTGCTGATTCCCGGCGCGGCACAGGCGCGCTTTCAAGGACCCAGGCGCGTAGTAGACACCTGCATGAATGACGCCGCTGTTGTGGCCTGTCTGATGGGTGGCAAGCTCTGATTCTTTCTCGAGGAGCACCAGGCTGGCACCGGGCCGGCGCCGCAGGATTTCGCGAGCGGTTGCCAAGCCGACGATGCCACCGCCCACAACGCAAAAATCATGACGCATGCATAGGATACACAATCAACCGGCCTTTCAGCGAGCGATGCTCGTCTCTATGCCAACGCGCGAGACGCTCCAGTGCACGATCGCCTTTCGCGCTCAGCGTTAAGTAAACCACGCGCCGGTCCTCCTTACCCGCGTGGCGTACGAGAAGCCCCAGTTTTTCGCATCGGGTCGCGAGGGCCACTACGCCATGGTGCTTGGATTGCAAGCGTTCGGCCAGCGCGCCTATGGTCGCGCAATGTGGCTCTGAATAGCTCTTGATCTGCAGCAGCAACTGGTACTGAAGAGGGGTCAAACCGTTGCGGCGTGTCATCTGTTCGCTGGAACGCAGAAACCGGCGCAACTCATATCGGAAATCCGCGAGCGCTCGGTACTGCCGCATAGTCATCGGTTTGTCGTTGGAATTCATTGGTGGCAACCCTGATTGACACTTTAGCAGATGGGAAAGGCTACGGCCCTCGAGGATCGCACACAGGCCGGGTTCCAACGACGACTAACAGCGGACGTTGATCAACCGGCGCCTTCTGCAGATCGGCCGGGCGGCGGCGCCCGCGTTGCTCGCGTCCGCTTCGACCTAATTTCCCCCTTCTGGGCCGCGATGCCGAACTCTAGGCTGTCGGCGATGCGGGACGCCCGTTCGAGGAAATGAGCCGCTGCGGCCGGCGGGCAGAGATCCCGAGCAGTCGCGGCGAAGATCTCGAGCCAGCGATCGAAATGGGGCGTGTCGATGGGCAGCGGGAGATGGACCGGCATCGGCTGGCCATGATAGCGCCCGCTCATCAATGCGACGGATGACCAGAAGGCGCACAGGCGCTGCATGTGTGCTTCCCAATCAGCCACTCTGCTTTCGAACACGGGTCCGATCAGCGGATCCTGGCGAACGCGTGTGTAGAACGTGCGTACCAGTGCTTCGATCATTGCCTCGTCGATCCCGGTACGCGCGACAATGTCCTCGATGATTCGATCGCGATTTGGTACGCCCGCTCGTATGTCCACGCTCATCTTCACCCTCGCCGAAAAACCAAAAATAGGCCGCCGGTGCCGCTATGGATGGCGATCGATATGCGCATGGAGGGCTCCTGAACGGGTTACCACCCAGTCCATCGGAATGTCATGGGGTTGAGGAAAAATCGTGCGAAGTTCAGCATCCGGATAGCCGACGCCAAGGGTCAGCGGCTTCGGGTCAAGCCGGGCGAGTGTTCGGTCAAAGAATCCTCCGCCATATCCCAGGCGATAGCCTTGACGGTCGAACCCAACCAGCGGTGCGATGACGATGTTGGGCACCATTGACTCCCCCTCGGCGGGATGAGGGATATTCCACAGACCTCGGGCCATTCGAGCCTCGGGACGCCATTCGCGGAACACGAGCGGCTGACCAAGCGCCGTGGCGATAGGCAACGCCACACGCACACCCGACTGGAAAAGCGTGCGCATCCACGCGCGCAGATCCGGCTCTCCACGTATCGGCCAATAGACGCTAACGACGGGTGCTGCCATGCCGGATGCCGCAACGATCTGCGCAAGCCGCCCTGCGATGATCGCGGCCTGATCCAAGCGGTCCTGCACCGTGAGCAAACATCGCGCTGCAATCAAGCGCTCTCGCTCGGCCTTACGCCAGCGTGCGACATCTCGAGCTTGCTCGGGCTCGACGCTCGGCGTGCCATCCGCCCCCAGCTCGTGCTGCATGCAGGGCGAAGACGCCGGCCTCACCTCCAAGAATTCGCTTTGATCCGTTTTCTTCATCGAGCGACCCACTTCCGATCGTGCAGGTAAAACGCCGCATGCGTACCCCACATTGAGCGTCCAACGAGGGGGGCATGAATTGATTCGCCATTAATATATCACACAATGATATAATTGGGTCTCGCGACCAAATGCGCACGCTTCTCCGCGATCAAGTCTGTTCGTCAGCGGCACGCTGCCCGCGATCGGCCACGAAGCGAAGTTTGTCGGCCGATTGGGGTGAGTGGCGCCTCGATTGAGCTGCGAAGGTGAAATTCAGTCGCGCGATGGCGTGAGCGCCTTGATGGCAGCGTAGAGCAATGCGCCCGAAGCTGCAGCGAACGCCAGCGCTTTAACGGGATTCTTCTTGGTGTAAGCGACGATCGAATCGGAGGCGTTCGCGGCGGCATCACGCGCTTGGCCGGCCATGTCACTGATGGTGTCGATACTTTGCCTGCCCATCGATTGAGCTCGGCCGGCGACTTTCGCCAACGCTGGCGCGGCATCGCTTCGCAGGTCGTCGACTTTATTCGAGAGTGCGGCTCCCGCTTCTTTGGCGGAATGTTGCGCATCGCGAATTCCGCTTTGTACTTTGTCAGCGGCCTTATCCGCAAGCGTGTGACCGTTCTTCACGTAACCACTAGTGGTTGAATTGTCCATTGAGGATCCCTCTGAGTTATCAAAAGTCACGTAGGTAATATTTGCCCGGTAGAGTCTGGCGGAATCGAAAACGAATAGCGCTTCCCGTGCACGTCGACGGATTGTCAGAAAAAGCGCCAATCGTTGTAAGCGCAATGCATGCCGCATTGCCGCGAACCGGTCAACGCGGGCCGCACTGGTCCGCCGGGTTTGCTTGCCGCGCTGACGATAAGGGCGACTACAACCGATTGAGGGGCGCAGTCGGTAAGAGGTTTGGCATCCCGAAGCCGGTGATCGACAAGATCTACTACGCGAACGCCCGGCGGGTGTTCGGGCTCTCACCGCGCTGATTGCCGATAACGCGCCGGATGGATTGGCCGCCGACGCCAATCCTGTCCACCATTGCGCCCCGTCCGCGTACACTCTTACCGCCGGAACTCGTCGCAACCCCAGAAAGCTCGGTGATGCAGCATGATGCCGACCGCAATAAACGTTCCCTTCCCGCTGCCGCGACAGCGGCTCCAGCATTTGTAACGATCCAGTCTTAAGGAGTATCGAATGCGCAAGGAATTTGATTGGGCAGTTGCCGGGGTTTTCGCCGCAATGCTGCTGATCAGTGCATCCAGCAGAGGGTCGTCCGAGCCGACGTCGGCCGAAGCAATCGATTTCGTTGCCAAGGCGGAAGCGGACCTTGCGCAGGAAAACGATTATCTCAATCACGCGGGCTGGGTGCAGGCAACCTACATCAACAGCGACACGAACTGGCTGCTCGCCAAAGCAAACGCGGAGGTCACTGATCGATCGGTTCGCTATGCAAAGGAGGCTGCACGGTTCGACCACATCAAGGTTGATGATGTCACCGCACGGAAGCTGTATTTGTTGAAGCAGTCGCTGGTGCTGCCGGCATCTTCCCGGCCCGGTGCATCGCAGGAACTGGCCAACATTGCGGCGAGACTCGATACCGACTATTCGACAGCGAAATTTACGTACAACGGCCGGACACTTACGCTCGACGACATGGAGGAGATCCTGCGGACGTCGCGCGACCCAAGCGAAACACGAACACTTTGGGAGGGCTGGCGGGCAGTGTCTTCGCCGCAAATGAAAGTCGATTACGCGCGCTTGATCGAATTGGCCAATGAGGGATCACGGGAGCTGGGGTATGCCGATACGGGCGTGCTCTGGCGTTCCTGGTACGACATGCCGCCGCAGGCCTTCGCTACGAAGACCGATGCTCTGTGGACGCAAGTCAAGCCGTTGTACACCAAGCTGCATTGCTACGTACGTGCTCAGCTGAGCCGTAAATACGGACCCACCGTTCAACCGATGAAGGGCCCTATCCGGGCTGATTTGCTCGGAAACATGTGGAGTCAATATTGGGGGAACGTTTATGACATCGTGGCCCCGAAGGGCACGTCGTTGGGGTATGACTTGACGGCTGCGTTGCAGGCGCACGGATATGATGCCGTCAAAATCGTACACACGGCGGACAGCTGGTATCAGTCGATCGGATTCGCGCCGGAGCCTGCAAGCTTCTGGGAACGTTCGATGATCACTCGACCGCGGGATCGTGAAGTCGTCTGTCATGCGTCCGCTTGGGATGTCGATAGCAAGGAGGACCTGCGCGTCAAGGCATGCCTCACGATCACGGCGGACGATTTCTACACCGCTCATCACGAACTCGGCCACAATATGTATCAGCGCGCATATGAGAACCAACCCTTCCTGTTCGAGAACGGCGCGAACGACGGATTTCATGAGGCAATTGGTGATTTCGCGGGACTGAACGCGTTGACGCCGGGCTACCTCAAGCAGCTGGGTCTGATCGACCAGGTGCCGGGGCCCGAGGCGGATATTCCCTATTTGCTGCGCATGGCCCTGGACAAAGTCCCCATCATCGCTTTCGCGATCATCGTGGACAAATGGCGCTGGGGTGTGTTCTCCGGGCAGATCGCTCCCGAACACTACAATGACGCGTGGTGGGATCTGGTTGCCAAGTATCAAAATCTCATGCCGCCGGGGCCCCGACCCGATAATGCGTTCGATCCGGGCGCGAAATATCACATTGCCGACAACACGCCTTACGCACGCTATTTTTTGGCGGACATCTATGAGTTTCAATTCTATCGGGCGGCTTGCCGGCTCGCCGGCTGGAAGGGACCGCTCAATCGCTGCAGCGTCTATCGAAACAAAGACGTCGGTGCGAAGTTAGAAGCGATGCTGAAGCTTGGCCAATCGAAGCCGTGGCCGGAGGCCCTGGCGGTATTCAGCGGCGAGGACGACATCGACGCGGGCGCCATTAACGACTACTTTGCGTCGCTGTCCGTGTGGCTGGATAAACAAAACCGCGGACGGTCGTGCGAACGGTGATGGACATGCGCAGCGTTCACATCAGTAATTCATGTCCGGCATCGCGCCTTTTCGCTGATTGATGAACGCCAGCAGCGCTTCGTCCACCGCGGGGTCTAAAGCTGGCTGCTCATAGGCCTTCAGCATCGCCTTCCACTTCTGATTCGCGCGCCAGACGATGTCGTGAGCCCCTTCCTGGGACCATTGCTCGAATGAATTGTTGTCCGATAGTTCGAAGTCGAAAAACGCTGTTTCATAATTACGCATGGTGTGCGCAGACCCCAGAAAATGAGTCCCGGGACCCACTTCCTGAAACGCATCCATCGCGAAGCCATTTTCGTCCAGCGTCAGCCCGCGCCCGACCACATGAAACGCGCCGCATTGTTCCGCGTCCATCACGAATTTCTCGTAGGACATCACGAGACCGGCTTCGAGCCATCCCGCGGCATGCAGTATGAAGTTCCCACCTGCGAGGAATGCAGGCCATAGCGAACTCGCGCTCTCGTACGCGGCCTGCGCATCCGGAACTTTCGACGCGCATAAATTTCCGCCGCACCGCAGAGGGACACCGAGTCGACGGGCAAGCTGGCCTATCGCAAAGTAGGCGAGAGACGGCTCCGGCGTTCCAAAAGTCGGTGCGCCGCTCTTCAATGACATGGAGGAGAGGAAATTACCCAGTATCGCGGGAGATCCCGGCCGCTCGAGCTGTCCCAGCGCGACGCAGAACACGGCCTCGGCGAAGCACTGGGCAAGGCCGCCGGCGGTGGTGACCGGTCCCATTGCACCCCCCAAGATGAATGGGACGCAAACCGGAGCCTGATTGGCCGCGGCATAGGTCCGGATCACGCGGCTTGCTTCACCATCCAGAACCAGGGGCGAATTGACGTTGACGTTGCCTAGGATTACGCAATGCTGATCCAGAAACTCGGCACCGAAGAGAATCCGGCACATGTCGATGGAGTCCGCGGCCCGCTGCGCAGTCGTGACCGACCCCATGAATGGCTTGTCCGATAAGCTCATGTGGGCATACAGCATATCGAAGTGGCGTTTGTTGACGGGAATATCGGTCGGTTCGCACACGGTGCCGCCCGAGTGATGCAGCCAGGGGGACATGTATGCCAGCTTGACGAAATTCTTGAAATCCTCGAGCGTGCCGTAGCGCCGGCCGCGGTCCGCGTCACTCACAAACGGGGGGCCATAGGCGGGGGAGAAGACGGTGGCTCGGCCGCCAATCGTAATCGAACGCGCCGGATTTCTCGCATGCTGAATGAATTCAGCTCGCGCCGAACTCTTGACGATTTGGCGCGCCAATCCGGTGGGCACGCGTATCCGTTCACCTTCGATCTCAGCCCCGGCATCCCTCCAGAGCTGAATGGCGGCGGCATCTCCGCGGACCTCCATGCCGATTTCCTGCAGTATCCGGTCCGCTTGAGCCTCGATTGCAACCAGTTGCTCTTCCCGCAGCATTTCATAGGGCGGTAAGACGCGTGTAATGAAGGGCGCTACCGCGGGGTGAACCGCGCGAACCCGATGCCGACTGTCCCGGCGCGTCCTCGGGCGAGCAGGAACCGGCGTTTCATCTGATGACATAGGGATTCTCCCAATACTATTGCTGGGCGGACTATCAGAGGTCCTTGACGAGCCTCAAAGAATCATAGATGGCAGCATGCGTGTTGCGCGCAGACACCGCGTCGCCCACTCGGTACAACCGGAAGCTGCCGTTCGGATTCGTGCATACCGTCTGTGGGCGACCCGCAATGAGCTGCTGATGGTCGACCGCGCCCAGATTCTCCGACAGCGGCCGCAGTTCGAAGTACAAATCGTCCATCGGTACCGTGCCGCAGTTCACCACGACTTGATCGACCACGCGTTCCATCCGAGTGCCGCAATAGTCGCTGCCGATAACCGCCAAGAGTCGAGCGTTCTCCCGCCGAACCGTTTCCAGCCGGTAGGTCACCGTAAAGGTGACGTTGGGCCTTTGCAAGCTGCGCATGTAAGGCACCAAATTCATGGCCATGACTTCCGGAGCGAAAGCCCGGTCCGGCGTCATGATTTCCAATTGCGAACCGGTAGCTGCGATGAACTCCGCAGCCTGAAGTGCTGCGTGATCACCGGCATCGTCAAATAGCAACACGGCCGGCGCGGGCTTTACGTGGCCCGATATGATGTCCCAGGTCGATACGACATGCTCGTTGCCGGACTCGAGTGGATCGGTTTTGGCGCACCCGCCGGTAGCGACGATGACGACATCCGGATCCTCGGCAACCACTTCATCGGCCCCGGCGAAAACATCAAATTTGAACTTCACTCCCAACGACACGCATTGGTTCATGCGCCAATCGATGATGCTGATCATCTCGCGGCGGCGAGAACTCTGTGCGGTAAGGCGTACCTGGCCGCCGGGCTTGCCGGCAGCCTCGAAGACCGTCACCTCATGACCGCGCTCGGCAGCGACGCGCGCTGCTTCCAATCCCGCCGGACCTGCGCCAACGATGACGAACCTGCGCTTTACGGCGGCCGCGGGGATCTCGTGCGGCATGTGAAGTTCGCGTCCGCTCGCGGCATTGTGAATGCAGTGCGCCTCGCCGCCTTGGTAAATCCGATCCAAGCAGTAATTGGCGCCGACACACGGACGGATGTCGTGCTCGCGGCCGCTCATGATCTTTCGCACGATGTGGGGATCGGTAATATGCGCCCGGGTCATGCCGACCATGTCGACTTTTCCCGTGGCGATCGCATGCCTTGCCGTCGCGACATCGGGAATTTTGGCCGCGTGGAATGTGGGGAAGTGCGTCGCGCCGCGAACTTCTCCGGCGAAATCGAGATGCGGGGAATTCGCCATGCCCTGGATGGGGATGACGTCGGTCAAGCCGGCGTCCGTTTCGATGTGTCCTCGAACAACATTGAGGAAGTCGACCAGGCCGCTGTCCCTGAGCCGACGCGAAATGTCGAGGCCGTCGGCCTTCGTCAGGCCCCCCTCGAGCATTTCATCGGCCGTGTAGCGGATGCCAACGATGAAATCCGGGCCCACGCGTCGGCGAATTGCCTTGAGGACATCAAAGGTGAACCGCAATCGATTGTCGATCGAGCCGCCGTAGGGTTCCGGCAGTGTATTGGTCAATGGCGACCAGAACTGGTCCATCAAATGGCCATAAGCCTCCAGTTCGAGGCCATCCAAATTTGCGGCGCGCACCCGTTCGGCGGCAGCTGCATAGTCGCCGATTATTCGCTCGATGTCCCATTCTTCCAATTTCTTGGGGAATGCACGATGAGCCGGCTCGCGATTATGCGAGGGAGAAACCGCGGGCAGCCAGTCACCCTTGTCCCATCGCGTACGGCGGCCCAAATGGGTGAGCTGAATCATGACGGCGGCCCCTTGTTCGTGGCAGGAGTCAGCCAGGTCCCGCAGCCAAGGAACCACTTCGTCTTTATAGAGAAGCAGGTTGTTGAAGACGGGTGGACTATCGCGCGCAACCGACGCCGATCCTGCCGTCATGGTCAACGCGACGCCGCCTTTCGCGCGTTCCAGGTGATACGCGCGATAGCGCTCCTTGGGTAGACCGTCCTCGGCGTAAGCCGGCTCATGCGCGGTGGTGATGATCCGGTTGCGAAGAGTCAGATGTTTGAGCTGAAACGGCTGAAGTAGCGGGTCATTGCCCATCGCGTCAACACTCCCGGGTTTTCTTGTCTTTGTCCCATGGTACTAAACAATGTACATTGTTGTCGAGTCTAATGACGTAAGTGTACTTCGGCTTGGATGATCCGCCGCCGCACCGGGTCCGCGGCGGCCGAACGCCGTCGACCGGCCCGGCATCCCGGCGCTGCCTATGGGCGTGTAAAATGGCTACGGGGGACTCTGGTCGTTGGAATTGGCGATAGATACAAGGAAAAAAAGGCGTGGCGCGAGCAAAGATAAACAAAACGCGGGAGCGGGGATCCGCCGATAAATGGCTTAAGGGCGCGTACGACAGTCTGGTCCACGGGGGTATTGACGCGGTTCGGATCACGCCCCTTGCAGAAAAGCTCAAGCTGTCTCGAACCAGTTTCTACTGGTTCTTCGAGGACCGAGAAACGCTGCTGTCCGCTCTGATCGATTTGTGGCGAGCGAAGAACACGGGCAATCTCATCAAACAGGCAGACTGCTATGCGGAGAGCATTTCGGAGGCGATTCTCAACGTGTTCGACTGCTGGCTGAATCCGGATCTATTCGATTCGCGCTTCGAGCTTTCGGTACGCGGCTGGGCACAACAATCGACGAAAGTTTCCCGCGAAATAGGCGCGGCGGACGAAGCCAGGCTTGCGGCTCTGCGACGCATGTTCGCGCGCTTCGGATTTGCGCCCCTTCCCGCAGATGTCCGGGCGCGAACCCTGTACCTCACCCAGATCGGCTATATCTCCTTGAAAGCCAAGGAAGATGTCGTCACCCGAATGAGCCGGATTGGCGATTACGTCGCCGTCTTCTCCGGCGTGGCGCCGCAACACCGTGAGTTGGAACGATTCTTCTCGCGAAACGGGTACACCAACGCGGATCTCGCCCTCGAGGAAACCTGAGGCTCCCTACGAGTGTGAGTCCCTACGCTCGCCGCGAGCCGGCGCGGCTGCAAGTGACGGAAGTGCGCACTATATGTACATCTACGACGATGTACTAGACTATCGTGTACATATCGCAGTAAATTTCGCAACGTAGTAAGCCCACCATCGAATACCGCCAGGGGAGCAGGATTATCATGGCTGTTAGAGTTCCATCACCCGACGAGATCGGCGACATTGCGGCAGGTTTTTCGATTACTTTGTCCGATGCCGACACCGCCTCTTATTCGGCCCTGATCAAATCGCTTCTCCTCTCTTATGAACGCCTCGACGGCCTGACCGAACCCAAGCCGCTGGTCAAATACCCCAGAACTTCGGGATCTCGACCTGAACCCCACGACAACCCTTTGAACGCTTGGTATTGGCGAGCCCAAGTCGCCGGCGCTAAAGAGGGACCGCTTGCCGGCCGCACCGTCGTCCTGAAGGACACGACGTGCCTGGCCGGCGTCCCGATGATGAACGGGACAGCGGTGCTCGAAGGCTATGTACCGGAATTCGATGCGACCGTTGCCGAACGCATCCTCGATGCGGGAGCCACCATCGTGGGCAAGGCGGCATGTGAAAATCTTTGCTTCTCCGGCGGCAGTCATACCAATCACATTGCGCCCGTTCACAATCCGCACAAGCGCGGATTTTCCTCCGGTGGTTCATCGAGCGGCAGCGCGGCGTTGGTTGCTTCCGGCGCGGTCGATCTGGCGCTCGGCGGAGACCAGGGAGGCTCGATCCGAATTCCTTCGTCTTGGTGCGGCACCTACGGATTGAAGCCGACTTACGGCCTGGTTCCGTGCACCGGCATGTTCCCCATCGAGCAAACCCTGGACCACGCCGGGCCGATTTGCGCATCCACCGCGGATGTGGCGCTGCTGCTGTCGGTGATTGCCGGGCGGGATCCGCTCGATCCGCGGCAGTTTGAATGCGAGGTCAACGACTACCGGGCGGCCATCGGACAAGGTGCCAAGGGGCTGAAGATCGCCGTCGTCAAAGAGGGATTCGGCCGCCCGGAGAGCGAGCCGGCGGTCGATGCAAAAGTTCGGGATGCAGCCAAGCGGCTTCGTCAAATGGGCCTGGTGGTCGACGAGGTTTCGATCCCCATGCATGCGGATGGCGTCGCGATCTGGACGGCGATTGCGGCCGAAGGTGCTGCGGATCTCATGATCAAGGGCAACGGCGGCGGCACGAACTGGCAGGGTTTTTATCCCACGAGCCTGATCGACGCTTACGCACGCGGCTGGCGCTCCCGTCCGAATGACTTGCCTGACACGGCAAAGCTGGTACTGTTTACCGGCGAGTACATGCAGCGCTTTTATCATGGGCATTATTACGCCAAGGCGCAGAATCTGCGTCGAGTGTTGCGTGCGGCCTACGATGCGGTGCTCGCGAACTACGACTTGCTGTTGATGCCGACGACGCCGATGAAAGCCCAGCGGATTCCGGAATCCGGTTGTCCGCGCGAGGAATACATGGCACGAGCGCTCGAAATGATCAACAACACCTGTCCTTTCGACGCCTCGGGGCATCCGGCGATGAGCGTTCCATGCGGTATGATCGACGGCCTGCCGATCGGGATGATGATCATCGGGCGAAAATTCGCCGAGTCGACCGTTTTGCGCGTATCCGACGCCTTCGAGACCGCTTTCGATTGGAAACAGCTTTGAGCCCCGGAGATAACCATGAATGACCGATCGAACGCACTTGGCCACAAACACACCATTCACCGTAATCACCAGCACCTGAGCTGGGATAATTCGCGGCCCAGCGCGATTACGATCGCGCCCGGCGATACGGTCGAATTCAAAGACATCGACGGAGCCGGAGGGCAGCTGAGTCCGGCGTCGACTGCGGATGCCATTCGCACACTGGATTTCAGCATCATCAACCCGATCGCCGGTCCCGTGTATGTGGACGGGGCATCTCCCGGTGATGCCCTCAAGGTAACGCTGCTCTCGTTCGATCCCTCGGGCTGGGCGTGGACCGCCATCGTCCCGGGATTTGGGCTGCTCGCGGATGAATTCAAACAGCCGGCGCTCAACATCTGGTCCTACGACAAGAATTTTGCCGCGCCGGCCGTCTATGGTCCCGGCGCCCGCGTGCCGCTCAAACCGTTCTGCGGGACCATCGGCGTGGCACCGGCGGCACCCGGCGCTCACAGCACCATCCCGCCGCACAATGCCGGCGGCAATATGGACATTCGCGACCTCACGCTCGGTGTCGATCTTTACCTGCCGGTACAAGTCAAAGGTGCCCTCTTTTCCATCGGCGATTGTCACGCAGCGCAAGGCGACGGTGAAGTTTGCGGCACCGCCATCGAATCCCTGATGAGCGTGACGGCGAAATTCGACCTGGTGAAAGGCGCGAACCTGCGCTTTCCGCGATTCGTCACCCACGGGCCGGTATCACGTCATCTGGATTCGAAGGGCTATGAAGTAACGACGGGCATCGGACCGGATCTGATGGAGGCCACCCGCAACGCGGTACGCGGAATGATCGACTTGCTGGGTAAGCAACACGCGATGAGTGCGGAGAACGCCTATATGCTGTGCAGTGTCTGCGCGGACATGCGTATCAGCGAGGTGGTCGATCAACCCAACTGGGTCGTTTCCTGCTATCTGCCGCGAATCGTGTTCGACTAGCGTTATTCGAGCGGTAAGGCCGCTGAATCGCGGCTTTCTCTCGTGTAAACGACACAGTAAAGAATGCCGGGGATCACCAATCCCGGAAGCCAGGCCAAGTCGGCACCGATGAGCCGTGCAAGCGGGCCCACATAGAACGAGAGACTGGCGAACGGTATTTGAACCAGCACGCTGAGAACGTACACAGCGATGGACTTCCATTGGTAGCGTCCGTAGATGCCGTCGAGCGCGAACATTTGATCGATGGCGTACCGGCCCTTGCGGACGAGGTAGTAATCGGCAAGATTGATTGCGCTCCAAGGAACCAATACGTATACCAAAACTGAGAGAAGATCCGCGAAATAGACGTTGAAATTATCCTTGGTGATTGCCGCGATTGCCGTTGCCATCGTCATGATCGAGGCCATCAGCAGAAATTTCGTCGAGATGCTGACGCGCTGCATCGATCGGACGCCGGTGAAGATGGTGACCGTAGACATGTAGGCGCTGTACAAATTCATCACGTTGACTTCGAGAAGGCCGATGACGATCAGTAGCCCGACGACGTATCGTCCGCTCCCGAATAACTCGGTCAATCCACGGCCGGGATTTCCCGCAAGCTGAGGAAGCGCCGAGGCCATGTACGCGCCGAGCCCCATGATCAGCGTTGCGCTGAGAAAATTACCCAACCCGGTATACCAAAAGGTTGCCTGGGTCGACACCGTCGCCGGCAGATAACGCGAGTAATCGGCTACATAGGGGGCTGAGCTCAAGTTCCAGGCGGTCGCCTGCGTCACGGTCGATATGAACACCGCCAGCGTGAACCCGCCGAGCGGCGCGGCTGTGCTTGGCAGTGCGTGGCTCCGAAGGAAGAGCAGCGCCGCCACCGACAGCAAGAACGCGCCCGAGATGGCGGTCAGCGCCGCCCCCATTTTATGGATCAGTTCGTATCCTACGAATGCAATGAGCAGGGTAATCAGGCCGAATACCATGAGAGCGGAATAGTCGCCCAGCGGCAGTATCGCATTGAGCGTTTCGCGAACGATGACGCCGTTCGCAGCCGTGTAAAGGGTCGCTTCGGCGACGACCGCGAACAACGGCAAGGCCGCGCCGAGCACGCCAAACTGCGCGCGGCTCTGGATCATTTGGGGAATGCCCAAATGAGGACCCTGGGCGGAGTGCGCCGCCATGAACACGGTACCGATCGCGTTCCCCAGGACGAGCGCGACCAATGTCCAAGGAAGCGATAAGCCCGAAATGACGCCCAGCGTTCCTGTGGTCAGGCATAGGAGCGACAAGTTGATGCTGAACCAAATCGTGAACAGCCGCCGCGGCGTTCCGTAGCGCTCGGAGATCGGAACGAATTCGATGCCGTGACGTTCTACGGATAACGTATCGGCTCCGTTCGCCATGCTCCTACTGAAATCCCCGGGGTATTCTGTGACTCCACGTGCGATCGAAGACGATCCGCCCGTTCTCGCGTACCTCGAGGCTCGATTCGAGGAGGAAATCTCGTCGGTCGGCGGTGAGTCTGGATCGCGCCTTCACGTCGATGAGCGAACCCGCGCGGCCGGTACGCGAGTTCGATGTCACTTCGGTCACGGCGGAAAGCGGATCTGCACTCGTGATGCTCATTCGCTCCACCACGTTGAGTCCCGCCTCGATATCGTTGTCTTCGATTCGAAAGTACCCTGATCCGCGCTCCGCCGCGACTTCGGTACGTCCGCTCACGATGTCGTACGTGATCGTATTGATGCACGGCGGCGGATCCAGCTGCACGCAATTCATTGCAGCGGCGGATTCGGGGGGCGGGAGAGGCGCGCAACCGCGCCCCTCGGCGTCCGGGGGCCTGATCGGCAACCGCAACTCGCTGCTGCCCGGATGGACCGACAGCGTCACGGGTTCCGGCGACGGCCATACCATGGGCCAGTAACTGGTCGACATGCTGACGCGAATTCGGTGCCCGGGTGCGAACGAGTACGCTGCATCGTTGAGCTGAATACGCACGGAATACCGCGCTCCCGGCTCCAATGCTTCGGGATGTTCGGAGCCGTGACGGTGCGTCAAATTCAGAATGCCGAAGCTCACCCGCGTGGCCGACCCGTCCGGCTTGACGTCGTTGAGCCGCACGGCCACAAAGGCCGAGGGTCGATCCACGGACAAATCGAGCTCGACCACCGGAGCGCCCAGTATTTCCACTCGCTCACTGAGCGGACGGGAGTCGAAGGTGAGGGAGCAGGCGTCATCGAGGCGTTGATCTCCCGGAAATTCCGGACCGATGCCGCCCGTGCCGTAGGGACACCATTCCCCGGCCGCCGTGCCCACTGTCTGCGGCGATAGATGCGTGAGCGGCCGGTCGGGTCGGCTCACGGTCTCCAAGCCGTGGGCGTTGAGGAACAGGGTCGTCGATTGGATTCGAGGGCTCGGCCATTGGGATTCGGCGATCCAGCGGCCGGGGCATTGCTCGTACCACGGTGCAGCCGGAACATCGTCACCCATGAACACGCGCAGCCTGGGCGCGTCCATGATTCCCGTGGGTAAGTCCTTCAGCCAGTGATCCCACCACCTCAGCGCTTCCTGCAGGAAGCCATAGGCCGGTCCGGGTGCACGGCCATCAAATCCGAACTGATGAGCGTGTGCACCGATGATGCCGATGGCCGGAACGCGCAGGTTCGCGAGCATGCGAGGGACGGTGTTGGAATAGCCATCGAGCCAGCCGCCGACGGCGAACACGGGACATTGGATCGCGCCGTAGTCCTCGTTGATCGAGCCGTGTTTCCAAAAAGCGTCGCGGGTGGGGTGCATCATCCATCGAGCCGCGGGGGGTTCGATGGCCTCCAGCCGCTCCTGCCAATTCTCCCGCCATGCCTCTCCCATGATTCGGGGGTCGCCCGGAAGCGGAAGCCTCGAGAGAAACGTCGTGCCCCAGTCGAGATTGTCGTTCAAGAGGCAGCCGCCCATGTAGTGCATGTCGTCGGCGTAGCGGTCGTCGGTCGAACAGACGGTGATGATGGCGTGCAGCGCCGGCGGACGGCGCGCCGCGACCTGCAGCGAATTGAAGCCGCTCCAGGAAATGCCGAGCATCCCGACGCGCCCGGTGCACCATGTTTGTTGCGCCAGCCAAGCGATGATTTCGAGGGCGTCATTCTGTTCCTGCCGCTCGTACTCGTCGCGCATCACGCCGAATGAATCGCCGGACCCGCGTATATCCACTCGAATGCTGGCGTAGCCGTGTCCGGCAAAGTAAGGATGATAGGTCTCATCCGAGGCCCGCATGAGATCGCCCTTTCGATAAGGCAGCAATTCGAGCAGTGCCGGAACCGGCCTCTGGTGCGCGTCCTTTGGCAACCATAACCGAGCCGCCAGACGATGCCCATCGCTCATGGGAATCCACAGATCAGACTCGAGGACCTCAACCTGGTGAGGATAGTCGGTGACGATTCGTACCACGATCAATGCTCCCGGAAGATAGGGAATCTCACGCGATTTCGCCGCCGAAGGACCAGCCGTTGGCCGGCTCCGCGTGCTTCAGCGCCTCCGCGAGCGGGTCGAGTTGGCGCTCGAAGTGCCGCCACTTGCCGACGGAGGAGGAATACAATCCTCGGCGGACCTGCACGGCGCTCGCCGTCGTCACGGCGCCGCGCCGCTCTTGAAAAGCAAGACACGCATCTTCCCACTGCAATCCACAATGAGCGACGATGCGTCTGCTCACCGCCTCTTGGTGTTTGACCAGATCTTCGTACTGCACGATGAGAAGCTTGGGTCCGAGCACCGAGCACCAATGCCGCAGCAGGCGGTGCCAAGCTCCGTAGTATTGGCCGAGGTCATTCAGATCATAAGAAAATGGATACGCATTGGTGAATAACGTCTTGTACATGGCGTAGCAGGCGTCCATGGGATCGCGTGCCAGCGCGATGACGCGCGCGCAGGGCAGGGCGCGGCCAATGAGCCCGGCGTACAAATAATTCAGCGGCTGCTTGTCGACGAATCGCGGCTTGCCGTCACGATGCTCACGCACCGCATGCAAATAGCTTTGTCCGAGCGCAGCCCCATCCAGCGTCCAGGCACGCTCCACGAATTCGAGTTTCGAGACCGTCCGACCCGCTTGGCGGTGGACGGCCGCCATGGCCGCGGCCGGAAAGGCTTGTAACTCGCCGGCGGCCTGCACGAGGCTGTGGCCTCTCAAGATCTGCTGCACCAGAGTCGTGCCGCTGCGAGGCAGGCCGATGACGAATATCGGGTCCTGCGCCTCGGCATCGACATGGCCATCGACGGGTTCCCGGCCATGCACCTCCGCGAGCCGGTCCATGGTCGCCACGTCGTCTTTGACGTCATAGACCATGGAACGTCGCTGCAAATCGCAGCCGCGCTTCAGATACGAAAACGATTCCTCGAACCGGGCGACGTCCTCCAGTTCCTTGGCAAGAGCGAAACACAGCATGATCTCTTCACGAGCATGGCGGAATCCGCGACGCGCCAGCCGGATCATTTCATCGATGTGATTGCAGTCCGCCGTCTGGGTGCGCAGATCGGCGCGAGTGTAATGAGCTTGCACATCGCCCGGGGCCGCCGCAATGACTCGATCCAAATTCGCTTCGGCCCCCGGCAGATCCCCCAGCATGCGTTGCACGGTCGCGAGGTTGTACCGATAGCCGCCATTCTCGGGAGCAAGCTCGACGGCACGCTCGTAATGCGGCAGAGCTCGCGTGGGATCTTCACAGTAGGTGAGCAGCGTACCCAGCGCGTCATACCGGTCGGCGCGGCCCAATGGCGCAGAGGCGAGGCGCCGCGCTACCTCGCGGGCATCGCCACGTCGGCCGTGCGCCACGAGACATTGCCCATATAACAGCAGGGAATCGGCATCATCCGGCGCCGCGGACAAGGCGCGCCGGATGCTGTCGAGCGCCTCCTGCCAGCGCCCGGCGCGCGCATGCGTGCTGCACAGCTGTCGCAAAGCGCTGGGATCAGTGCCTGCGGGAGCGGTCACCGGAGAATTCCCGCGCCTCGCCGCGGGATGCATGGCGTCAACAGTGACTTCCATGTTGCCGCGGCCTTAAAACTTGTACCGAATTCCGACTCCGTAGGTACGCGGTCTGATGACGATGCGGGCCCGTGAGTAATTGGGGACGACTTGGTCATTGTTGCCACCGGAGTAGCCCGGATCATTCGTAAAATTCTCTACGAATACGTTGTAGCTAAAATGCCCGCCGGTGTCGACGGTCGCACGCGCGTTGCCCACGAAGCTCCAGGGAATGTGCCAATTGTACGGACTGGTGGACTGAATATCCCCCGTTTCCGGGCTACGGTAGGCACCGTCCAGGTGCAAGGTCAATTCATCCTGGCCGGAAGCGATCATCGGGAGCGGCAGCGTATGTTCGACTCCGAACGTGAACGTGCTTTGCGGCACGCCGGGCAGCTTCGATCCCGCCAAAATGGGTCCGCCAAACAGCGGAACGGTCGCGCCTGTACCCCCTAAAGCCGGTACCAGCGAATAAGACGGATAGTCATACAAGGAGACGGTCTTCGTCACTTTCGCGTCCGTGTAGGCATAACCGATGGTCGCCGACGTATTACGCGTGAACAAGAGTTGAACATCAAACTCGGCGCCTTGCGAGCGGGCGGAACTGCCGTTGTAAGTCGCGGACAACCCGCTGAGATCGACGGCGTTGAACTGGAATTGGCTCAGGTTGATTCGATAGATATCGGCGCTGTAGACGACCTTGCGATCGAACAGCGAGCCCTTGACGCCGACTTCATAGTTCTTCGCGAGATCGGGAGAGTACGACGCGTACGTGGGGAGCGATGCGAATGCGCCTTTTTCGGGCAATGCGTTGGCGCCGCCGCGCCGGAAGCCCTCCGAATAAGTCGCATAAACCTTCAAATGCGAATTGAAGTCGTACGAGGTGTTCCATTTCCACACGTGACGAGAGAACGATGTCGAATTGGCGATGAGATTCTCGCCGACCGGGCTGACGCCATCGCCCGCGCACGTGGCACCGCAAATGAAGAATTGCGACGTGGAGTTCACGGAAAAGGTTTGGTCGAAGAAGCGAACGCCGCCGGTAATCTGCCAAGCGGGAGTGATATGGGCGGTGAGTTCGCCGAAGATCGCACGATCCTGAAACAAGCTCGAACGCTCGTAGTTCCAGACCTGGTCGCCGAAAGCCGAGGGATTGGTCTGTCCGATCGATGTGTTGTACGCAGCGATGCCGGGCATCAGCTGATTCCAGCCGTTGTCGGCTGCTTCCCGCTGATAGTACGCACCCACGACGTAGTCCAAACGATTGGTTCCTGCCGAGGCAAGGCGTAACTCTTGAATGAAGGAATGATCTTTGGCCGGAACGTACGCGACGGTGATGATGCGTGGATAGAAGTTATACGGCGGATACAAGTTGTAATTGACCACGGCGGGATTGTCGATTTGCGGAGTCCAATCCGTGATTCCGGCGCTGTTGATCTGAAAGTACGAGGTTGCCGAGGTGAACGTCGCGAGGCCCAAGTCGATCGATGCGACGGCACTCACGAGGTTGGTCGTGCTCTGTTCCGGCGTCAGAAGGAATTGAGTCGACGTGTAGGTTCCGCCCGGATTCATATTGAAGGTCGAATTCGGCCAATGCGGCGGATTGGAGGCGCTCGGAGCGAGAGCCACCGGCGTCGTCAGGTCCAAGGGCCCACCGGGGTAACCGGGATTCGACAATTGGGCGTTGGCGGAGTCGATGTGCTGGTGCAAGTAATCCACTTGCAGATCAATCGCTTGGGTCGGCTGCCAGCGCAGCGCGGTGCGGGCAAACCATTGATCAGTCGTATTCGTATTCCTTTGTTCAGGCCCGATCACCGGGCCGCTCGTCAGGTCTCCGGGAATACTCGGTACCGGCACGGCGCCCAATCCCGATCCTTGCCGGACGATGAGATCATCGTTGTTGATGAATCCCCCGTCATGCTCCCGTCCGGCAACGACACGCAGTGCAAGGTGGTCGGCGATGGGAAGATTGACGATACCTTTGAGGTCCCTGTTCAAGTTGCTGAAGCTCAGGGCATTTTCAATTCCGCTGCCGGTAACCTCCACTTCGCCGGAAAACTTGTCGAATTCAGGCCGGTTCGGGATGAAGCGTATGGTGCCCGCCTGGGCACCGGACCCATAGAGGGTACCCTGCGGACCGCGGAGCACCTCGACGCGGCTGACGTCGTATAAGGGAATGGGAAAGAAAACCGGTGTCTCGCCGAAGTACGTCGACACGGAGTTGACGGTCTGGCCCGGCTGCTCCGCAGCCAGTTGCCCGCCGCCGGGACTGTCAGTACGCAGGCCGCGAAGAGTCAGGTTGTTGGTCAGTCCGCGTGCGCTCGGTCCCTCATCGACCGTCACGAGACCTGAGACCACACGCGTGAGATCGTTCAAGGTGGTGGCACCCACCTGTTTCAGGGAGGCGGCGTCCACTGCGGAAATGTTGTACGGGATGTCTTGAATCGATTGGGCGCGCCGTTGGGCGGTAACCACAATCTCTTCGATGCCTTGAACTGCCGTGTCCTCGGCGGGGGCCGCGCTCGAAGGGGCGGTTTGCGCATGTACGCCGAGGGCCCCTAACAGCAATCCGCCGGCTGAGCCGAGTATCTGGACGCTGCGCCGATGCCGCAGAATCGCGTCGATCGATGCCCGCAGCATGCAAGTGCCCGAGCCCGGCGGAAAGTTCGGCATGTTACCCATAGGCACCCCCTTTTTTGCTTCTGAAGAATACTATAAGACATGTACGGCATAGTCTAGTATATCCGCAGCAGTGTACAGAACGTGGTCACACGCGTCGTGTTGTTTTATTTTCTCGGGGGGAATTCATGTCTGCAAATGCGTATCAAGTTGCGCCGCTGGGCCTCGATATCGAGTCGCGCTTGAGCGGCATAAACCAGCCCAAGATGCGGCGGGACCGTCTCGCGAAACTGCGGGCGGAATTAGCGAGGCGCGACTACGCAGCGGCGCTCTTGTCGGATCCGATCAATATCCGGTATGCCACGGGGTCCCGGAATATGGCCGTCTGGACCATGCACGCGCCCGGCCGCTACCTCTTCGTACCGGTCGACGGTCCGGTGGTCATGTTCGAGTTTCAAGCGTCCAGACACCTGGCCGAGAAGCTCGACACGATCGACGAGCTTCGTACCAGCACTCCTTGGTTTCATTTTCTGTCGGGCCCGCGAACTGCGGAGAAAACCTCGCTGTGGGCGCAAGAAATCATCGCGCTGATGCGCCAGTACGGACGTACCAATCAGCGCCTCGCCATGGACCGCTGTGAGCCGTGGGGTGCGAAAATACTGACTGACAACGGCATTGACCTTTTTGACGCGCAAGAGCCGATCGAATTCGCACGCCTCATAAAGACTCCTGAGGAGATGGCCGCCATGGAGCTATCGATGGACGTCTGCGACATAGCGGTCGAACGGCTGCGGCATAGCCTGCGTCCTGGAATCACCGAAAATCAGGCGTGGAGCGTGTTGCATGACACCAACATCGTTCACGATGGGGAGTGGATCGAGTGCCGGCTGCTCGCGTCGGGCCCGCGCACCAATCCATGGTTTCAAGAAAGCAGCAATCGGCAGATACAGTCCGGCGAACTCGTGGTGTTCGACACGGACATGGTCGGACCTCTCGGCTATCTTGCCGATATTTCGCGAGCGTATGTTTGCCCGGGACGCCGTGCGACCCCGGAGCAGCGAACGCTGTACAGCCTCGCGCTGGAACAGCTCAGCCATAACATCAGCCTCATTCGACCCGGCGTCACATTCCGCGAGTTTTCTGAAAAGTGCTGGACTGTTCCGGCGCAATTCGAGAAGAATCGCTACATGATGATGGTTCACGGCGCCGGGCTGGTAGATGAGTATCCTACGATTTCTTATCTGGCAGACAGCGCCGACTGGGGCTATGACGGGCAATTCGAGGAAAACATGGTCGTCTGTGTGGAAAGCTACATCGGCGCCGAGGGCGGACCCCAAGGCGTCAAGCTCGAACAGCAGGTCCGAATTACCCGCAAGGGGGCTGATGTCATGTCGAAAGCGCCGATAATCGACGCACTCGAGATTTGAGCGGTTGTATCGTGAAAACGTAAATAGATCAGGAGCTCTGATGACTTCAGCGAGCAATCCAATCGATCGATGGTCCGTCTACACCGCTGCAGGGTTTCTTGCATTCTGCGGAATGTTGATCTATTCGATCATGCCCCTCGTCGTACACGCCCTTCACCTACGGTATGGGTTCAGGGAGGCGCAATCCGGCGACATCCTGGGATACTACTTCGGGGGCGTCACGGCGGTATCCCTGACGACATTCGCGTGGATACGCCGAATCAATTGGCGCACCATCGCGGCAGTCGGTCAGGCCATCGCCGTAGTGACGTTATTTGCCACCATGGCGGCCGATAATTTCCTCCAACTGTCGATTTTGATGGGAATCTCGGGAGTCGGCTCGGGTATGACCTACGCGTTGATGCTCACGCTGTTGGGTGATAGCGACGACGCAGATCGCGCATTCGCGATCAACCTGATTTTCCAGGCGGTACCTGCGGTTCTGATGCTGCTGCTGCTGCCGTTGATCTTTGTGAACGACGCGACAGACATGAGGCGCCTCTCCTTCGTCATGGGGACGACGATGCTGGTGCTCAGCGCCGGCGTGTGGTGGCTGCCGCGGTCAGGCCGGAAAGGAACGGTAAAGCCGAATGCCGCCCATCAGCCGGCGGAACGCACTGCGTTGGGGCTTCCGCTGCTCGGAATATTCATTACCTTCCTCTTCATGATGTCCTGCACTGCTCCGTGGACTTTTATCGAAGAGGCGGCCGGTGAAAGGGGCATTGACGGAGTTTTCGTCGGCCTTGCACTCGCGGGTTCAATGTTCGCCGCCGTCATCGGAAGCGTCGCCGCGGCCATCATCGGCGACCGCTTTGGCAAACTTCGACCCGTCTGTATCGGTGCCGTCGTGTACGTGGTTGGAATATTACTGCTGCATGTATTTCATTCGCGTGGAATTTTTGCACTCGGTGCTTTCTTGTTCTATCTGCCGTCGAACTTTCTTCTCGCTTACTCACTGGGCCTGACCGCGGAGGTCGATACCGGCGGGCGCCTCATCGGTGTATCGACCGCGAGTATGTTGGGCGCACCATTGATAGGTCCTCCCATCGCCGGACGGCTTTATGAAGCCTATGGTTTCGATAGCAACCTCATGATGGGACTGGTCAGTGTCCTGTTGGGCGCCGTCTTTTATGCGATCTTGCTGCAAATGGGGCGCCGAACGGCAGTGCGAGGATCGGCAAGCGCCGAAGGGGTGGTTGCCGCCGTGATCGAATCGACTCGCCTCTGACGACGTACGGCGGGCACCTAAGGAATGGGCTCGGGCCCGCGGCGCGCATCTGCGGGGTAGTCCGTCATCATTCGAACCTCCTTGGCTTCGGGCCCGAATGCCGCGAGCAGGGCGAAGGCCACGGCACCGGCCCCGGCCACTGAGGCCATGGCAATCCCATAGTCGCCCTGCAACTTCCCTGCAAGCATGACTTGAATGGTCGCATTGCCGGCGGCGAGGAAGTTGCCGAACTGATAGGTGAAGCCAGGAAATGTTGCCCTCGACTCGCGCGGCGAAATCTCGTTGAGATGAGCCGGCATCGTGCCAAAGGTACACTGGACCAGGAACTGCATGCAGAATGCCGTCCCTGCCAGGGCGATCGGACCCGACGAGATCGCCCAGAATGGCATCAGTGCGACGGCCAAGATGGCGGCCAGCACGATCTCGCGCCGCCGCCCGAGCCATTGCGACAACGCGCCGCCGCTGAGGCAGCCAAGGATCGCACCGATGTTGTAGACGATCGCGATGACGGACACCTCGTGTACCGAAAGACCGTGCTGAATGCGCAGGAAGGTCGGGTAGAGATCCTGGGTCCCATGGCTGAAGGTGGCGGCTGCCGCCATCAAGGCGATCGCATAAAGGTATCGGCCGACATGTGCGCCACCCTTCGGGGGGCGCGGCTCGCGACCTGCCGAACGGAGACGCGAAGCTTCCCAATCGGGGCTCTCCGACACCTTGCTGCGTATGTACAGCACCAAGAAGGCGGGCAAGATGGCGACGATGAACAGGCCGCGCCAACCCAACGTATTGAAGCCTACACCGAAAAGCAGGGCGGCCAGCAGATAGCCGAAGGAATAGCCCGACTGCAGCAGCCCTGACACGAAGCCGCGCCAATGAGCCGGAATGGATTCCATGGTCAGGCTCGCGCCAATGCCCCATTCGCCCCCCATCGCGATGCCGAACAGCGCACGCAGCACGAGGAAGGCGGTCAGAGTCGGCGCGAACCCGGAGGCGCACTCGAGCACCGAGAACGTCAGCACGTTGAGAATCAGCACCGGCTTGCGTCCGTAGCGGTCCGCCAATCGCCCGAACAGAAGTGCGCCGACGACGCGCAAGCCCAAGGTCAGCGTGATGGCCCAGCTGACGACCTTGACGGTTGAGCCGAACTCCTTCGCGATGTCCCCCATCACGAAGATCAGCAGAAAAAAGTCGAAGGCGTCCATGGTCCAGCCCAGAAAGCTGGCGATGACGACGTTGTACTGCTGCCGCTGCTTGGCCAGCATCCTGTTCAGGACCCTTGCCAAATCAATTTGGCGTTGGCGAGTTCTCGCGCCCCCAGCGCACCCAATTCGCGGCCAAAACCCGAATGCTTCACCCCGCCGAAGGGGGCGCGAGGGTCGGAGCGCACGAAGTCGTTGATGAACACCGCGCCCGCTTCAATTTGTCCCGCGACGTGGTGCGCCCGGTCGAGGTCGCTGCTCCATACCGCCGCACCCAATCCGTACTCGGTCGCGTTGGCGAGAAGCACCGCCTCCGCGTCATCCCGAAACGGAAACAGCATCGCGACAGGACCGAAGCACTCCTCGGCAACGATGGGCGCGTCGTGACGAAGCCCGGTGAGAACCGTGGGTTCATGGAAATAGCCCGGACCCGGCACGACCTTGCCACCGGTGAGTATGCGGGCGCCTTGCTTGACCGCGTCCTCGACCTGCCGATGGACGGTGTCGCGGAGGTCGCTTCGCGCCAGAGGACCGAGCTGGGTCGACGTCTGCATCGGGTCGCCGACGACGATCTCCTTCACGGCTTCGACGAAGCGGGACGAAAAAGTCTCGAACAGCGATTCCGCGATCAGGAAGCGCTTCGCTGCGATGCAACTCTGTGCATTGTTGGAGAAACGCGACGTCACGCCCAGCCGAACCGCCTTGGCAAGGTCCGCATCGTCGAGCACGATGAAAGGATCGGAGCCGCCGAGTTCTAGAACGACCTTCTTGCCGCATTGGCCGGCGAGGGCAGCCATCGCCCGGCCAGCCGCGACGCTCGCCGTCACGGTGACGGCGCGAATGCGATCGTCCGCGACGATGCTCGGCACGGTTTTTCGATCGACCATGAGGTTGACGTAGAGACCCTCCGGACCACCGGCGTCTCTCACCAGCTGTTCGAGCGCGATCGCGCAGCCCTTGACGTTCTCGGCATGCTTGATCACCACGGTGTTGCCGACCAGTGCAGCGGGAATGAAGAAGCGCAGAACCTGCCAAAATGGCAGATTCCAGGGCATGATGCCGAGCACGGGGCCGAGCGGCTGATAGATGATCTGGCTTTGCGTGCCGGAAATGGCCTGCGGTGCGATGTAGTCCGGGCCGGTTTGCGCGAAATGCCGCGCTCCGAATGCAGCTTTCTTCACCTCGGCCTGGGCTTCTGCGAAAGGTTTGCCCATCTCCAGCGTGATCAGGCGAGCAAACCCGTCAACCTGCCCCTCGAGCGCAGCGGCGAGCCGGTTCAAGAACGCGGCCCGCGCGGCGAGCGGCGTGGCCGACCAGTTTTTCCAGCCGGACCACGCGCGCGCGAGGCAGGTCTCGACTTCGGCGGGTGTATGTTCCGGATATCGGGCGACGACTTCGCCTGTCGCCGGATTACGTGACTCGAAGCTCATGCGGTCGTCTCCCTCAATCGGTTCTCAGCAAACGGTGCGGTAGCGTTCTATACAGGTGGCGATGACTTCCTCGCCGGGCCGTTTCCACCAATTCTCCGACGAGAAGATTTCGACCTCCTGCGCGCCGTGAAAACCGGCCTGCTCGATGTCCGCGCGGATCTGCTTGAGACCGATGACGCCGTCTCCCATCATGCCTCTGTCGAGCAGCATGTCGCGGGTCGGGATCAGCCAGTCGCAGATATGGTGCGCGAGAATTTGGCCGTTGCGCCCGGCGCGCGCGGTCTGGCTGCGTAGCTTGGGATCCCACCACGTGTGATAGACGTCGATGGCGACGCCAATGCCGGCACCGAGTGCATCGCACAGATCGAGCGCCTGCTCCAGCGTGTTCACGCAGGCGCGATCGCCGGCGTACATGGGATGCAGCGGCTCGATGGCCAGCGGCACCTTGCAGGCTCTGGCATAGGGCAGGATGGCGGCAAGCCCATCGGCGACCATGGCGCGAGCTGCCTCGATGTCCTTGGACGTGCCCGGAAGACCGCCTACTACCATCACCAGACAATCGGCACCGAGCGCGGCGGCCTCGTCGATGGCGCGTTTGTTATCGTCGATCGCGGCAGCCAATCCGATCGAGTCGGTGGCCGGAAACATGCCGCCCCGGCAATAACCCGTAACCTGAATGCCGTTCACCTTGACGATCCGGGCCGCCTCATCGAGCCCGATCGCCTCGACCTGATCGCGCCAGGGCGCTATGGCCGTGATGCCCTGCGCCAGGCAAGCGTCGACCGCGGCGGCAAAGCCAAACTGCGGGCGCACCGTCGCGAGATTGAGGGACAGTCCCTGCACGCTCAAGAGATGCCGCCCAGCGCCATCACGGTGCGCATGCGCTCGGCTGCGAGCTCTGGATTCCGTAACACGCGCGCCGTATCGGCGAGCCGAAACAGCTGCGCGAGATGCTGCAGCGAGCGCGCGCTCTGCTGGCCGCCAATCATGTGGAAGTGATTCTGCAGTCCGTTGAGGTAGGCGAGGAACACGATGCCCGTCTTGTACAAGTGGGTCGGCGCCTTGAAGATATGTCGGGACAGCGGCACGGTCGGGGCGAGCAGGGCGAGGAAGCCGGCTTTGTCGCCGGCCGTAAGTCGGCCGAGCGCCGCCGATGCCACCGGTGCGATGGCGTCGAAAATGCCGAGCAGCGCGTCGGAGTAGCCGCGCTCGTCACCGGCGATCAGTTCCGCATAATTGAAATCGTCACCCGTATACATGCGCACGCCGGACGCCAGGCGGCGACGCATGATGATCTCCTTCTCCTTGGACAGGAGCGAGATCTTCACACCATCGACTTTGGCGGTGTTGTCGGCGATGACCGATAGCGCTGTTTCCATCGCCTCCATGTGATCGGCGGCGCCCCAGTAACCGGCTAGCGCGGGATCGAACATGTCGCCCAGCCAATGGATCACCACGGGATGCCGGACCTGGCGGAGTATGCGCTCGTAGACGCGCCGGTAATCGTCCGGTCCTTTGGCAATCTCGGCCAGGGCGCGGCTCGCCATCAGGATGATGCGGCCATCGAGCGCCTCGATGGCTTCGATCTGGGTCTCGTAAGCGGCGATCACATCGCCGAGCGTGCGCGCGGAGGCTGGTTCCAGGTGATCCGTCCCGGCGCCGCAGCCGATCAGGGCACCTGGGCGGCTGTTCGCTTCGGCGAGGCTGCGCCGGATCAACTCGAGCGCGCCAGGCCAGTCGAGGCCCATGCCGCGCTGGGCCGTGTCCATTGCCTCGGCGACGCCGAGGCCGAGATCCCATAGATAGTGGCGAAACTTGAGGGTCGCGTCCCAGTCGATCACGGCGGCGAGATGCGGATCGCTGTCGGCCAGCGGATCGACGACGACGTGGGCGGCCGCATAGGCAACCCGGTTGAAGGCGGGGGCGGGCGTGCCGCCGCCGGCCGCCGGCAAAGCCGCATTCTCGAGTGCGTAGCGCTCGACACGGCCGCCGGAAACGGGGAGAAGCAGGCTGGTCATGGCCATCGGCAGTCAGGCGCCTGACAGGCTCAACGCGGGAACATCGACCCAGCGGCGCTCGGCCCAGCTTTGCATCGCCAGCTCCGCGAGCTGCACGCCCTTCGCTCCCTCCAACAGGTCATGGTGCCAGGGCGTGTCCGCCATCACGTGGCGAATGAAGTCCTCCCATTGCAGACGGAAGCCGTTGCCGAATACTTCGGTGTCCGGTACCGCGTCCCATTGCTCGATGAACTTCATGGTCTGCGGCTCGTCCGGATTCCACACCGGGCGCGGCGTGTTGACGCGGTGTTGCGTCACGCAGCGGGTCAGACCCGCAACCGCCGAGCCGTGCGTGCCGTCGACATGGAAGGTCACGAGGTCATCCCGGTTGACCCGCGTGGTCCAGGACGAGTTGATGTGAGCGATGATGCCGCCTTCGAGCTCGAATGTCGCATAGGCGGCGTCGTCGGCATCGGACTTGTAGCGCCGTCCCCGTTCGTCGATGCGTTCGGGGATGTGGGTCGCGCCGCGGCAGCTGACCGCCATCACTTTGCCGAACAGATTGTCGAGCACGTAGCGCCAGTGCGGCAGCATATCCAGAATGACGCCGCCGCCGTCGGCCTTCCGGTAGTTCCAGGACGGACGTTGCGCGGGCTGCAGGTCGCCTTCGAACACCCAGTAACCGAACTCACCTCGGACCGACAGGATACGGCCGAAGAAACCCGCCTCGCGCAGCATGCGCAGCTTGCGTAGTCCGGGAAGGAACAGCTTGTCCTGCACCACACCGTGCTTGATCCCCCGCGCCTTGGCGAGGCGAGCTACGCCTAAGGCTTCATCGAGCGTCTCCGAAATGGGTTTCTCGCAATAGATGTGCTTGTCCGCCGCGATCGCGCGCGTGAGCAGATCGACGCGCATCTGCGTCGATCCGGAGTCGAAAAAGATCGTGTCGTTCGGATTGGCGAGCGCGGCGTCCAGATCCGTCGTGTGCCGCGCGATATCGTGGAGCCTGGCGATTTCTGCGAGCTTGTCGGCATTGCGGCCGACCAGAATGGGGTCGGGTACGACACGGTCGCCGTTCGCCAGGATGACACCGCCTGCGGCCCTGATGGCCGCGATCGAGCGCACGAGATGCTGGTTGTAACCCATCCGACCGGTCACGCCGTGCATGATGATGCCAAGCCGCTGGACCGCCATTGTTTCTCCCCGTTTGTAACTTACTGGTTACTTATAATCGCGGCCGCGCGGCGCTGTCAACCCGCGCCCCCGAAGATCAGACGCGGCGCAGATACGAAAGTGTGACGTCAACCATGTGCCGGCCCCAGTTCTCGACCGCCTCCTTGGCGAGCAGGTCACGGCCAAAGACCGTAGATAGCGTCCAGCGATTCGACAAGTAGAAGAATCCGAGAGCCGCGATGGACACGTACACCTTCAGCGGATCGAGGTCACTGCGGAATACGCCTTGTTCGACTCCTCGCTTGAGCAGCACGGAGATTCGCTCGATCAACGGTGAGTTGAGCTCGAAGATCCGTGCCGAGCGCCTCAAGAATTTCGCTCGATGAAGGTTCTCGGTGTTCAGGAGGCTCAAGAATTCCGGGTGCGCGAGATAGTAGCGCCAGGTGAAAAGCACGAGGTCGGTCATGCCCTCTATCGGGTCTCGGTCGGACAGATGCAAGCCGTGTTCGGCCGTGCGGATGGCGGTGTAACTGCTTTCGAGCACGGCGACATAGAGAGCCTGCTTGTTGCCGAAATAGTGGTAGAGCATGCGCTTGTTGATGCTGGCGCGGTCGGCTATGTTGTCGACCCGGGCTCCCTCGTACCCTCGCTCGGTGAACTCCTTCACCGCGGCGGCCAGGATTGCGGCGCTGGTGGATTCCGGATCACGCGTATTTCCCGTGCGTATCGGTTTTTCGCGCGGGTGTGCCCGGACGCCGTCCGAACTCAAGAGCGCCTTGGTCGTGCCGGTGCGGCGGATCTTCGGTCCGCTCTCCGGGGACTTGGGGTTGGGCATTATCTTCGGCCTTGGACTTCGAGAAACATTCACGACGGCTATCCTTGCGCGGTTTCGCCCGGCGACTGATCGGTTCCGCTCCCCGAACGGAGCCGCCTCACGCTGCCCGACGAACCACGCTCGATATATCTTACTACGCTGCCAGTGCGTTGCTTGCATTGATCCGGGCGCAGCCCCCGGATATGCCGAACCCGGGACGGCGTAAAACCGGCCAATTCGCGAGCCAACCGTGATCTTGCGGGCGGAGTTGACAGTGCCACTTGCTTTTGATTATAAGTAACTAACAAGTTACAAAATAATGGGAGCAACAATGATTGTCCAGCGACTCGGCAGCGCGATGCGCGGCGTGACCGCAAGAACGGTCGTCCCTAGGGAATATATCGGCGCGCTCCTGCTCGCGAGCTCAGCGGTCGCGTTTGCAACATCAGCGAGCGCCCAAAGCGCTTCAACTGCGGACAGTTCGGCCACGCTCGGCGAAATCGTCGTCACCGCGCAGAAGCGCGTCTCGACGGTGCAGGACACACCGATCAGCATCACCGCCGTCAGCGGGGCGGATATCCAGGATCGCGGTATTACCGATGTGTCGACGCTCGCGGCGGCAACCCCAGGCGTCTCGCTGAAGAGCAACGGCCCGGGCCAGACGGAAATTGAAATGCGCGGCATGACGTCGAGCGGCGGCAACTCGGCGACGGTCGGCTTCTATCTCGACGACATCCCGATGACCGCGCCGGCAGGCGCCCAGAACGGCAAGGTCGTGATCGATCCCACGCTCTATGACCTCAACCGCATCGAAGTGCTGCGTGGCCCGCAGGGTACGCTTTATGGCTCGGGCTCCATGGGCGGCACGGTGAAACTAATCACCAACCAGCCGAATCTGACCGAATCTCAGGGCAGCGTGGAGAGCATTCTGTCCGGCACCGACGGCGGCGGCTTCAATCACAACACCAATTTCATGGTCAACATCCCGATCGTGAACGACCATTTGGCGCTGCGCATCGTGGGTTCGGAGGCTTACACCAGCGGCTGGATCGACCGGATCGTCGCCAATCCCTTCCCGCTCCCGACCAATGGAGGTGCGACCCGAGGCGACGTTCAGGCCGCGCCGATCGAATCTCGACGTACGGGCTCGAACGCGGAGCATCTCTACGGTGTGCGCGCGACCGTACTATGGAAGCCCACCGATGAGCTCACGATCACGCCATCGATCTTCTATCAGCGGGTCACGCAGGAAGGGCCGAGCGCCTTCGACAGCAATCCCGGCACGGAAGCGCATTATCAGCCGTTCAATGTCGCCGAGCCCTACTCGGATAAAATCACGGTGTATAGCCTGACCGCGAACTACAAATTCGATTCCTTCGATATTACCTCCATCACCGCGCAGTGGAATCGGACTTCCATCCAGTCCCAGGATGGAAGCGAGAATTTCAACAACCCGATTTCGGGCGTGGAGATCAACGCACCGGGCACCATCGGCTTTTATCTTCCTGGCGGAACCGGTCCGGTGCAGGGCACGGAAACCGACCCCTCCAAACAATTCAGTCAGGAGATCAGGGCCGCTTCGACGGGCGATGGCCGGCTGACCTGGGTGGGCGGCGTCTTCTACAGCCATTTCAAATCGACATTCAATCTGTATACGGCCGTTCAAGATCCATCGGTCTACGTCGACCTCGGCACCTTTGGACCGGCCACGACCCACGCGATCTGGAACCTCACCAACCCGACGACGCTCTCGCAATATGCCGTTTTCGGTGAGAGCACGTATGCGATTACCGAGGGGCTCAAGGCCACCGTTGGCCTGCGCTGGTATTCCTACGACTATGCCTTCTACGATTATTTTACAGGTTGGGGGTCGCCGCAGGGCGGGGCCACGCCCTCGCAGGACTCCATCACGCAATCCCAGAACGGCGTCAATCCGAAATTCAGTCTCTCGTATGAGTTCAACAAGGATTTGATGGTCTATGCCACGGCGGCGAAGGGCTTCCGTCCCGGCGGCGGCAATCAGCCCCTGCCGACCGGCGGTCCCTTGTGGGCGCCCGGCGGCGTGCCCCTTTCCGTGAGTCCCTTTAAATACAGCGGCGGCATATGGCCGAAGAGCTACAACCCCGACACGTTGTGGAGCTACGAGCTTGGCGAAAAGGCGCGCTTCTTCGATCGCCGGCTGACCGCCAATGCGAGCGTGTACTACGAGAAATGGAACAATGTCCAGCTCCTGGAACTGCCCAACGATTATCTGCTGACGGACAACGGCGGCACCGCCAAGATCTACGGCGGTGAAATCGAGATCCGCGCCGCTCTGGGTGGCGGGTTCCAACTGGGCGTCTCGGGCGGCTACACCCATGCGTCGCTGAAGGCGGGCATACACTATACGATCCAGCCCTACGACAAGCTGCCGGACGTGCCGACGCACACGGCCGACATCAATCTGACGTATTCGCACGCGCTCACCGATAAGTATCAGTTCACGGCGCGCGTGGAAAACACCTATGTCGCCTCGCGTCTCGACCTTACCTTCCCGCCGGGTTTTGGCACCGGCGAGCTGACGTCGCTTCCGTCCTATGACCTGACGAATATCCGTGCCGGCATCCACTCTGATTCTGGCTGGGGAGCAGCCCTGTTCGCGAACAACTTGTTCAACAAGCAGGCTTATCTCGAAAACATGACGCAGCTGACGCTGACGAACGCCTCGTTCAATCGGGTGATCACCAACCAGCCGCTCACGATTGGCGTCGATCTGACTTATACGTTCTGAGGCTCAGCATGCCCGACCCGTTACGCTTTCGGCTCCGTCTCTTGCCGGTGATATTGATCGTATGTCACTCTACCGACGAGGAGCTGTTTAGATGAACATCGGGTCCGGGCATGCGGCATTCGCGGCGACAGTGCTGCTTTTTTCGAGCGCCGCGGCCTTGGCCGATTTGCCGGTTGAACACGCGACCGTCGCCGAGCTCAAACCCGACAATGGCCATCGCCTGTACATCGCCGACAAGACGCCGCCCGCGCACGCGGTCGACAGCAAGATTCGCATCATCGACGGCGATGACTTCTCCATTCTCGGCCAGTTGACGAACGGATCATTCGGCAGTTTCGCGATCTCGGCCGACCGCAAGACCGTCTTCGATGCCACATCCTTCTTCTCGCGCGGTGATCATGGCACGCGCACCGACGTTCTCGAATACTACGATACCGCGACGCTGAACCCGCGCACCGAGACCATCCTGTCGAGCAAGCGCGCGATGTCGAACCAGTATCCGGTGTTCCTGGTGGAATCCGCTGAATCGAAATTCCTGTTTGTACAGAATGCCACGCCGGCATCGTCCGTCGCGATCATCGATCTGGTCACGAAGGCCGTCTTGTCGGAGATTCCGACGGCCGGCTGCTTTGGCATCTTTGCTTCGCCGAAGGTACCGGGTCGGTTCTCCACGCTGTGTGGCGACGGCGCGGCGGTGACGGTGGACGTCGACGCAACGGGCAAGGAAACCGGGCGTAAGCGCAGCGCCACGCTGTTCGATCCGGACCAGGACGCCCTGTTCATTTCCGGCGTGAAAATGGGCGACAAGACGATTTTCATCTCCTTCCTCGGCAACGTGCACATCATCGACTTTTCGGGCGACGTTGCCGCGCAGGAGACGCCGTGGACCTTCATCGGCGCCAAGGAGAAGGCGGCCCATTGGCGCCCCGGCGGCTATGCCAATATCGCGTATAGCCCGTCCAACGGTCAGCTCTATCTCGGCATGCATCCGAATGGCGAAGAAGGCAGCCACAAAACTCCCGCCGCCGAAATTTGGAGAGTGGACGTAGCCAAGCGCGCGGTGGCCGCGCGGGCGAAGTCGAGCGGGGCGAACTACATGCAGCTCAGCAAAGAAGCTCATCCATTGCTGTTCACCGTCAATGTCACGCCGGACATTCAGGGGTCGATCACGAGGTATGATGGCGAAACCCTGAAGGTACTCGGCACCAGCAAGTCGGACCTCTTGGAAGGCGGCGGTCCGATCTGGGTGGAGTAGCGCTGTGGATCACGCAGTCTCGTTGTTCATGCTGGGTGAGGTGGCGCGTCTGACGATCGCCGTCATCTTTGCACTCGCTGCATTTCACGCCATGCGCGGATGGGCAGTGTTTGGCGGCATCGTCGAGCAATACCGTATTGCGCCGCGCTGGCTCGCGCGGGTCGCGGCGCGGATTCTGCCGCCGCTCGAGTTGGCGGCAGCGGCGGCTCTCGTGTTGCCGAGATCGAGCAGCGCCGGTGCTGCGTTCGGTTTGTGCCTGATGGCGCTGTTTACGATCGCCATCATGATCAATCTGGCACGCGGACGCGTATCGATCGACTGTGGTTGCGGCGGCGCCAGCGGGCAGCAGCTGTCACCCGGGCTGGTCCTGCGTAATCTCGTGGTCATCTTCGGGCTTGTCGTTGCCTGGCTGACCCCGCCCAACGGGGTGGTCGATGGCGTGACGACGATCGCCGTGATCGGCGCATCCCTGGCACTGATCGCGCTCTACTTCGCGGCCAATCAATTGATGACGAATTTCCAGGCGCTGGGCGCGCTGAATTCGAGGAGCTCCTCATGACCGCGTTGATCATTTCGAACGCCATACTCTGGGTCACCAATATCGCACTGGTGCTGACCGTGCTGGCCCTCGCGCGCCAGATCGGCGTGCTCAACGAACGGGTCAGCCCGGTCGGCGCTCTCACCATGGACCACGGCCCCAAGGTGGGTGAGGCGGCACCCGTGTTCACGCTGCCAACGCTCGGCGGCGGCGAGATCGCCATCGGCAGCGCGACTGGGCGGAGCCAGCTTTTGTTTTTCCTGTCGCCGACCTGTCCGGTCTGCAAGAAGTTGCTGCCCATCCTGCGTTCTCTCAGCCAGCATGAGCGGGCGACGCTGGATGTCGTGCTCGCGAGCGATGGCCAGGCCGGCGAACACGGCCGTTTTTACCAGCGCGAAAAGCTCGCTCCCTTCCCGTATGTGCTTTCAACCGAACTCGGCATGACGTTTCGGATCAGCAAGCTGCCCTATGCCGTGGTCATCGGCCCGGGCGGGCTGATCAGCGCCAAGGGCCTGGTCAACAATCGCGAGCAGATCGAAAGCCTGTTGATCGCGCAGGAAATGGGTGTCGCGTCGCTGCAGGATTACCGCGCCAAAATGCAGAGCCACGCCGAAGCGGCTATCGATTAGGGGAGGCACCGATGTCCTTGATTGATCAAACGATCGAAACGGCAACTCGGAAATTGGCGATGCTCTCGTCACGCCGGGGAGTGCTCTCTCTGTTGGGTAAGCTCGCCGTCGGCGCCGCGCTCGCGCCTCTGCTCCCCATCGACCGCACCTTCGGTCGTGCAAGCACGGATCCGCATCAAATGGATGCCAGCAAGTGCGACTACTGGAAGTATTGTGCCATGGACGGCCAGCTCTGCTCGTGCTGCGGCGGGACAGGATCGCAATGTCCTCCGGGCACGCAGGTCTCGAAAGTCAGCTGGGTAGGCACCTGTCACAACGGCAAAGACGGTAAGGATTATTTGATCAGCTACATGGATTGCTGTGGCCGGTCGTCCTGCGGTCAGTGCTATTGCAGCGCCAATCAGCATGAACGCCCAGGCTACGAAATGGGAGTTCACAATGACATCAACTGGTGCATGGCCAACAGCGAAACCTCCTATCACTGCACCCTGTCCATCCTCGTCGGCACGGCGAGCTGAGAGTGCGCGCCGGCGCGTGTTCATTTCTGTTGGCGCTTGGCGCAGTCATCGGCCCCGCCTTCGGCGCCGACGAATTGGGACAGAAGATCTTCAAGGAGCGCTGCGTTTTGTGCCATCAGGAGGACGCGCATGGGGCGGCCGGGGTAGCGCCATCCCTGGTCGGGACGCTGGTGCCCTATCTCGTGAGTGCCGAGGGGAAGCGCTACTTGGCCCAGATTCTGGTCTCCGGCATGATCGGCCCGATCGATACCGAAGGGCGCAAGTTCAGCGGATTGATGCCGAGCTTCCGCGCCGATCTCAGTGACGCTGAAATCGCAGCGACCGTCAATTATGTGCTGGGGACTTATAACGGCGTGAGGGATGCCGATGCTACGAAGCCCATTGCTCCGGAAGCGGTGACCGCCGCCAGTGCTGCCAACCCCATCGCCACCGCGACACGAGCATTGCGCCAGTCGCTTGGCGTACCGCCTTGACCGGCCCTTTCATCCGCCGTCTGCTCTCGGTGGCTGCGTTGGTTGCCTTGGTCTCAGGCGCCCGCGCAGAGACTCCGTTGCAGACAATCTTCACGCTGAACTGCTCGGGCTGTCACGGTGCCGGCGGCCTGGGCGTCCCGGAGGTCGGCATCCCTAATCTGAACGACGCCGGGCGCTTTGTCGGGACGAAACTCGGGCGCGAATACCTGGTTCAGGTGCCCGGCCTGTCGCAATCCCGGCTCGATGACGCGACCGCAGCGCGCCTGCTCAACTGGATCTTGCGTAAATTCTCGGCCAATCGCTTGCCTGCGGATTTCACGCCCTATACCGCCGAGGAAGTCACCCGCTACAGATCCGACAAGGCGAGCGACGCCAAGACCCGGCGCGATGCCATTCTGGCCGAGCTGCGCAGGCGGGGCCAGTTGGAGCCTGGTTACGATCCTGCGGCTCGCGCTCGAGACTAGCGCGGAACAGCAAAATTCAAACAAACTCGTGGTGCCCGGTCTTTCGAGCTAAAGTTGATTGACGGCGGACGCTGGATTTTTGCCGGACTGCCCATGAACATAAGGACATCGGCCTGGTCCAAAGAGACTGATGAAAATGTGCAACATTGCATCTCCGAGGAGGACGCCGCGGTATAGTCCGCCGGGGTACGGGCAGCGGAAGCTGCGGGGATGCAGTGTGTTCGTGCCGCGAACGGACGCATAAGTGAACCGCATCCTTGTGGCATTCGGGACCGTACTGGTCGTTGCGGGGCTCCTCTGGCCGTGGCTCAAGCGAATGCATCTATTCCATCTTCCAGGCGACATCGTCATTGATCGGCCGGGGTTCAAGTTCTTTTTTCCTATCACGACGATGCTGATCGTGAGTGTGGTTCTTTCGATCATCGCGTGGCTGATGCGGCGGTAGAGCACTCAGCGCTTGTCGGAACTGGGCGTACGTATGGGCTCACGCATGAGTTGGAGCGCGAACTCGAGGAGAATGTTATGCGTGCAGCGTTCTATACACAGCAAGGTGGCGCCCGCGAGGTATTGCAGACCGGGGAGTTGCCGACGCCGGAACCCGGTCCAGGCGAAGTGCGCGTCCGGATGCGGACCTCGGGTGTCAATCCCTCGGATTGGAAGTCGCGCCGCGGCGGCGCCGGGCGCCGCTTGAGCGCGCCGCTGATCATCCCCCACAGTGATGGAGCAGGTGAAATTGATGCCGTGGGAGCAGGCGTCTCCGGCCGCATGGGTGAGCGCGTCTGGATTTGGAATGGACAATGGAAGCGCGCGTACGGCACCGCTGCGCAGTACATCGTCGTTCCTGGTGCTCAGGCGGTTCGGCTGCCCGAAAGCGTCGGTTATGAGGTAGGGGCCTGCCTCGGTATCCCTGCATTGACCGCCATTCAGGCGATCCGTCTGGCGCAGATTGGATCGGATGCGACCGTGCTGATCGCCGGCGGCGCCGGCTCCGTGGCCCACTACGCCATACAGCTGGCGAAACTTCGCGGAGCGCGGGTGATCACTACCATCAGCAACGAGGATAAAGCGGCGCATGCACGTGCGGCAGGGGCGGACGAGACCATCAACTATCGCACGGACGACGTCGGCGAGCGCGTGAAGGCGCTGACCGACGGACGAGGGGTCGATGCGCTGATCGAGATGGATCTCAGTGCCAATGCCAAACTCTATCCGGCGGTCCTACGGCCTCACTCCACGGTCGTCGTGTACGGTACGTCGCCGAGCGAGACCGCTCTGCCGAGCCACTGGCTGTTGATCAACAGCATTACTCTGCGATTCTTTCTGGTCTATGAGCTCTCGGCCGCGGACCGAGCGGCGGGCATTAACGAACTGACGGAGCTGCTTGAACTCGGGCGGCTCATTCACACCGTCACCCGCAGACTGCCGCTCGAGGCCATCGCCGAGGCGCACGAGATCGTCGAGCGCGGAGAAGTCATGGGAAACGTGATTGTGGACATCCCCTGACGGTGAGCCCGAACGGCGGCGGCTAATTCACGATGGCTTATTGTGGGTCTATTGCCCACTGGGGCGGGAGAGAACGATGGTGGGATCGGAACAACGGACTATCGCGCTGGTAACGGGAGCTGGCAGCCCAACAGGCATCGGCTTTGCCGTCGCTCGGGCACTGGGCCACGCAGGCCACCGCATCGCGGTCACGTCGATGACGGCGCGGATCGAGGATCGCGCCCGTGAACTCCGGGCAGAGGGCTTCGATGCGGTCGGATTCGCGGCGGATCTTACCGATCCGCAGCGCGTGTCTGAACTGATCGCCGAAGTTGGCGATGTGGAGGTGCTGGTCAACAACGCCGGCATGGCATCGCTCGGTGTCCTTGACCCGACCGGCCCGCTCGAAGACATGGCAACGACCACGTGGGCCGGCAGCCTGGACCGCAACCTGACGACGGCCTTTTATGTCACGCGGGCCTGCTTACGCGGGATGAAAGCGCGCAAATCGGGCCGCATCGTCAACGTGTCGTCGACGACCGGACCGGTGACCGGCATTGCATTCGATGCCGCCTACGCTGCGGCGAAGGCGGGGATGCTGGGCTTGACGCGGGCGCTGTGCCTGGAGGTGGCTCGCCACGGAATTACCGTGAACGCGGTCGGGCCAGGGTGGATCGCAACCGGGTCCCAGCCCGAGGCCGATGCACGTGCCGGACTCGCAACGCCGATCGGCCGCTCCGGCACACCGGAGGAGGTCGCGAGCTGCGTGGCCTACCTGTGTTCGCCCGGCGCAGCATACCTGACGGGCCAGCTGATCGTCGTCGATGGCGGCAACAGCGTCGTCGAGGACAAGGGTCAGTGAGTGCAACCACAGGTTGGAGGTGTGCAGTGAAGTAGTCTGTGACGGCTCGCGCGCCGTGACGCGTTTTGTGGAACTTCCCATAGTGACGAGGTGCCAAATCAAGCACCATCCATTCGATCTCTCGTCATGCACCGGCAACGATCACGCTTAGCTACTCTCGCGGGTCTGATTTCAATTGGACTCGGCAGTGCAGGATTCGCCGTCGCTCATGGAGCGAATGGCGGCCATGGCAACGCCGGTCATGGCGCGGGTTTTCATAGCAGCGGCAGCGGTCACGGACACGCTCATCACAGAGGTGGTTGGCAGGGGGAGCGTGGCTCTAGTGGTGGCGGATATCGTGGCGGCGACCATAAGGGCTGGAGCATCCCAGGTCATGGGTTTTACTTCGCATCCATCCCATCGTACTGCAGACTCGTCTACTGGGAAGGCGTGCCCTATTACTATGCTGACGATGTCTACTATGAATGGAGCGGCACCGCCGGAGCTTACCAGGAGGTGCAACCACCCGCCGGGCTCGCTGAGCAGATCGGTGCTCAAACACCCGTCGTGACAGAGTTATTCGTGTTCCCCAATGGGGATCAGACTAACGAGCAATTGGAGCGTGATCGCGAGGCGTGTCACGGCTGGGCCGTCGAGCAAGCCGGCTCCGACCCCCAAGCGGCGCCGCCGCGTACCAAAGCCTCGGATCCCTGGGCAGCGAAGCGTGCAAACTACCTTCGCGCCGACGCGGCTTGCTTAGAAGCCCGCGACTACAGCGTGGAATAGCGACCTCGTTACTATTCGCGCCGCGAAGTGAGTCAGCGCGGCATCGCGTGTGCGGCGGAGCAAGGCGTTCCCTGAATCAGTGTCCTTTCTCGTAGGTGCCGACGAGCTGTGTCTCCGCAATCACGTGACCCTTCATCGCATCCAGAAGCTGAGCTTTCGTTGCGTGCCCGAGATCCGGCAGCACCGCGTCGAGCGCGGACAGCTTCTGAAAGTATCGATGCCTCCCGATCGGTGGGCAGGGGCCGCCATAACTGGCCCGTTTCCAATCGTTGAGGCCCTGCTTCGCTCCCGGTGGAAGGCCGCTTTTTGCCGCGCCCTCCGGAAGGCCATGCGCATCGGCGGGAATGTTGTACACGACCCAATGCACCCACGTCATCTTGGGCGCGCGTGGATCGGGCGCGTCCGGGTCGTCGATGATCAGCGCGAAGCTCTTCGTGCTTTGCGGAGCTCCCGACCACTGCAGCGGCGGCGAGATGTCGGTGCCCTCGCAGCTATATTGCTTGGGGATTACGCCATTGTCCGCAAACGCGGGCGATGTCAGGATGAGCGCCATAGCAAGCATCTCCATGTGGGCGGAAGACTACGCGCGGTGGCTGCACAGGTAAATCCCCTTCTTGAGGAGAGCTGCGTGGCAACGCTGCCGGTCGCGTGGCTCGAATGAATCGAGCGGTTCCCGCCGGACTCCCTGAGGTCTTGGTGGTGAAGATCTAATGGGCACTCAGCGCCAATTTACGCGCTTTCGATACTGTGCCGCGACGGGGTAAAGGCAGGCATACGATTAACTCACTAACCAGGCCGCAGCGCGCCAGGTCCCCGCGGGGTGCGCGTAAACTATTCAAGGTGGTTCCCAGGAGAAATGGCGATCGACAGGAACGATCAGGCTCCCGTGTGGACCGACGCGGCGCTGCGCGAGGGGGACTTTCGGTCGGTCGGAGCTCTGGGTCAGCTTGTGATGGGCTTTTCGGGCGATTGCCCGGCCGCGACAATGGTGCTTCTGTCGTCGGATCCCCTCTATTGGCCGGAGGCGGCCCCGAACACGGGGCTCTATCTGCACAAGATCGCCGTTCGGCGCGAATTCGCGGGCCGAGGCTGGTTGACGCGGCTCATCGACTTTGCAGCAAGCGAGGCCCGGGATCGGGGCATACGCCGGCTCTCGCATGGAGCGGACGCTGTTTACTTGAGCCAACTGTCGACGGTGGCTTTCTGCTGGCTGATGAAGTTATCGACTCGATCGACGGCGGTGTCGATTTGGCTTTGTGGGCCGGTGAGCACATGGCGACTGCGGGCGGCAACGAGGTTAGGATCGACGTCGGTGATGGATTCCAAGTTGTGGGACATGGCTACGAGCGCGCTTTGATGTTCGTTGAGGGCGTCCAGTCCAGCAGGCGCGGTCGTGACGTTCTGGGTTGAAGAATCGATTCGGAGCGGTGTGTCGGTGCGCGCCGCGGCACCGAAGTTGATGGCACCCTTGAACGTATTGGCCTTCGCCGTGCGGTCGCCGAGATCGTTCAATCCCCACTTGTCCTGGAGGTATTTCAAGAGGCTGGTGTGATCGAGCAAGTCTGAGAAAACGGCATTGCTCACATACGGAGAGATGAGCAATGCGGGGACGCGGACTCCGTAGCGCGTGAAATCGTATTCTTCGCTGTGGTGATCCGGCGGAATCGCCGCAGGTGGTACGACGTGGTCGTAGAATCCGCCGTGTTCGTCGCATAGCAAGACCAAAAGCGTCGAGTTCCACAGCTTGTCGTTTTTGCGTATGGCATTGTAGACGCTGGCGACGAGACCATCAGCGCCAATGATGTCGTGCGGAGGATGTGCGTCATTCGCGCCCGGCTGCAAGTAGGAAGGCTCGATGAAGGCGAACGGCGGAAACTTATCGGCATCGCCGGCGGCGTCTTGGTAGAAGGCCATCATATGGTGGTGGCGGGCCGCGTTCTCCGGCGACCATTGGTGCACGAACAGGAAGGACAGCGGTGTATCGCCGAAATAAACCTTCCAGTCGATGCTCCTTTCATTCAGTCGATCAAAGACGGTTGGCTGGTCGTACCAATGCAGGTTTAGATTCATGATGCCATTGGGCATCTTGACTCGGCCTAAGCTCGTGCCGCTGAGCGCAAATAGCCGGTTGACCCAGGTTGGCCCGGGTACCGAAGAATGCCAGCAATCGCAAATGGTAAACGCATCGGCCAGCGCGTGGATGGCAGGCAGGGTACCGTCATCGTGAAAGCGCATCACCTCGGAGGGATCCGTGACCTGCGGATAGGCTTGCGCGTAATTCAGTACAAAACCTCCGTTTTGAGGAACGCCAACGCTCCCGCCGAGTTGTATCAGGACGTCGTTGGTTTCGTGCACCGGATCGTTGGGTACTTGTCTTGCCGCTCCAGGTAGTTGGTTATAGGTCTTACGGCCGTATTTGTTAGTCCCGCTCAAATCATAGCGGGCGCGCATTTTCTTGGTGCCGCCGAGAATGTGGTCGAAGGAGCGATTTTCGAGCATCAGGACGACTACGTGCTCAATCGGATCGTCTGCCATTACAGTCCCTCGTACATAGCAATGATGTATATGTTGCCACGCGCAGTATCACAGACGTCGCTTTTGCGGGCAACGCGCCATCACGGCGTCACGTTTACCCGTCTGAATTCGCCGAGCACATGAACTTGACGGTCTCGCAGATCGCGGCCCCGTTCGAGCGGCCGGGAAGGCACGCTCGAACGAGGTCTGCGCAAAGACGCAACCGTCGGCCTATTCGTCTCGCCGGTTTGGGCAGGGGTTGGGCAATATCCTGCGATAATTTTCTATGATGTACCGGGGGCCGGCCGTTCCGGGAAAAAGGCTTGCAAAGTGCGGCCCGTATTCCGTCACGGAGTTGCCGCCGAACGAATTGGTAGTCCCTCGGATGAACGGTCCTCCGAGGCTCCATCGACAGTTTTCTTCCTCTGCCTGGATGGAATAGATCGGGTAGAAGTTCGCGTTTGGCGGGGGATTCGTGCATCCCGCGCCGGTCGTCCGGTTGCAGTTGCCGCCGAAGTCGGCGGCCTCGATCCTCGGCATATCGGCTTCGAACGCGACCCTCGCGTAGTTTCTCTGTTCGCCGCCCGCCGTAGTAAAGAGAGGACTCTTGAACGAAATCGGCGTCGGGTGCAAAGCTTGATCAATGTGCGAGTGACGGTTGGTACCGGGCCAGTCCAACTGATACGGAACACCGGAAAAATCGGTATCCTGAAAGAAACAACCAATATTGGGAACGAACCCCGCCGTGTTGTCGGTGGTATCGATACAGTTCAAGTCGTCATCCCCAATCAGATTATTATTCGTGTTCAGATCGTGCACACCGTCTTTGATGCAGTTGCCGAACACATCGCCGACGGAGTCGGCGCCCCCGGTGCCGTCGGTCTGATTGCAGTACTCGTAGTGCCCGATCTCATCGGAAAACGCAATGTTGTAGCTGTGAGCCGTCCACGTGTTTCCCGTTTTTTCACTGGATGTGGCATAGGTGGGATGAAAATCAACTGTCTTGGTCGTACAGACGGTCGCATTCGGCTGAAAGAGCAACTGCCTGAAGCCGTTCGCGGCGCTGGCAACCATCGAGCCCTGTTCGCCGGTCGTAAGGTCGTGGATCGTTATTTTCAATCCATGTGCAGTGTCCTCGAGTTCGATGCGCAGCAAGTCACCCGAATTGAAAAAGAGCGAATCGTTGTCGGTTGGAGTGAAGCCGGCGAAACCGCCACTTCCGACGAGCGCACTGGAGCCCTCGGGTTTGCCGCTCATCGTAATAAAGGCAAAGTTCACGTATTCGGTGCCGTAGTGCGCCTGACAGTCGGCATTGTTGAGCGTTCCAGCGTTCTGATTCTCGGAAGCGCTATCGATGTTTAGCGCCGCGCACCACTGGTGTGGATGATGGGGGTTGCCGCAGCCGGCCGGAGAACTTGGAGGGTAGAACTGCATCTCCATGAAGCCTGTGCCCGGATGCCTGCCGATGTAATCGGGATCCGTTACGGTGCTGCTGAAGAAAATGTTTGCATCGGTATTGGCTTTGCATAGAACGTTCGGGAGCGACACACCGCCGACCGTGGAGCCGCCCGGGTTGGGCGCTGACTGATCATCACACACGACCATCCCTACCCAGAATGCCGGATGGAGTTGGAAGTTAAAGGTGCCGCCGGTGCCCAGCTGGTTGGGAAATGTCGGGGGATCCTCGGGCAGCCGTAGCTTGTAGGTCATGTGATTGCCCGATCCCTTCGTATTCGAATAGAAGAGAAGGGAGGGCTCGTCGTGCCCGGTATACGCGCCGTGGTAGCCGATAGGATCGGCAGTCTCGGTACACAAGGCGCCTCCGTCGTCGCAGTCGTGCGGATTGATGCCAGCGGCGACACTCACGTTCGCGTAGCCCAGTGCGGCGAGCGCGCACGGCGCAAGAATTCGTAATGCTCTTAACATGATTCCCTCCTGTTTCAGAACGGATTAGCGGAATTATCTTCGTAGTCGAATCCAGCTGAACCGCGGAGCAAAGGGCATGCGTCGTTTGTTTAAGTCACCTCTTTTCTTTAGTTGGATTGGGAGACAATAACAGTGGAATTGGGGTCTTACGCTCAATGCCATGATGCGTCAACGCGAATATCGCTCGCCAACCGCTGCTCGGACGTGAGCTGACGCGAGGGAGGGTCGAGCCGGTCGAGCGCCATCACGGAATAAACCGATCCGTCTCGGAGTCTGTTCTTGAGCGGGTTCGCCGCCGCGGCGCTGCCGCAAATGCCGGGTCCTCGGCTTTCGATCAGGTTTCGGACAATGTGATCAAGGAGCTCCTTTATGGCCATGTTCTTGACGATCAAGGCGGGCGCCGTCGTGACCTGGACGAACACCGACGATGAGCCGCGCACCGTGCGCAGCGACTGCGGGCCGGCTCGATCAATCGTGGACACGGACGAGACCATCACGTTCGCATTCGACAAACCCGGCACCTATTACTGCACGTGCTCCATTCATCCGCGAATGATCGTGATGGTTGTAGTCGAGTAGCGCGGCGCCTCTGTGCACTGCAACGTATTTCATTACTTGAAATTCTTAATGATGTGAATACACTATGCGTATGCATCATGCCGGTAATTCGTTGCCGTGCGCATGCACGACCATTCGGAAAGCCTCGCGCGCTCTCAGCCGCATTTACGACGAGGCCTTGGCGCCGGCAGGATTGACGGTGGCGCAACTGGGCGTCTTGCGCGCGATTGACCGCGGGGCCAAAGACGGGGAGCCCTTGAGCCGTCTCGCAGAAACGCTCGTCATGGATCGAACGTCTCTGTACCGTGCGCTCGGCCCGATGGCGCGATCCGGATGGCTCCTGATCAAAGATGCCCCGAAGGGTCACGCAAAGGTAGTTCAGCTTTCCAAAGCGGGGACCCGGATCACTGCCGGTGCCGCCGAATATTGGGAAAGGGCGCAGAGCCGGGTGATAGGAGAGTTCGGTATCGACCGTTGGGCCACCTTGCAAAAGGCCATGAGCGACTTGACCGCGCTCGGTGTGAGGCTCGGCGAGGATCGAACATGCCGTTAGCCAGAATAGACATCCGCAAGGAGGCATCGGTCGAATTAGTCCGCGTCGTCAGCGATGCGGTTTACAAGGCCATGGTGGATGTCGCCAACGTCCCGGTGCACGACAAATTCCAGGTCATCAACCGGCACGCGGCGGACGAGATCATTTACCCGGAAGAGGGATATCTCGGCCTTAAATACACCCGCGATCTCATCATCATCCAGGTCACCTGGCTCGGCGGAAGATCGACCGAGGTGAAGAAGAAATTCTTCCATCAGATCGCTGACGAAATCCATGCGAAGGGTGGAGTGCGAAAAGAAGACGTGTGGATCAATCT
>DASYFQ010000071.1:0-11865 GCA_036498345.1 Steroidobacteraceae bacterium | reverse complement strand
TTGATCTGGCCGCTGACCTTGTCGCCGCGGTTGTAGTTCTCGGCGAACTCCTTCCACGGATTGGTCTTGCACTGCTTCACGCCCAAACTGATGCGGCGACGCTCCTCGTCGATGTCGAGCACCATGACCTCGACTTCCTGGCCGACGTGCACCACCTTGGCGGGATTCACGTTCTTGTTGGTCCAGTCCATTTCCGAGACGTGTACCAGGCCTTCGACGCCCTCTTCGATTTCGACGAAGCAGCCGTAGTCGGCGATGTTCGTGACCTTGCCGAAGAGGCGAGTGTTCGCCGGGTAGCGCCGCGCGATGTTCTGCCAGGGATCGGCGCCCAGCTGCTTCAGTCCCAACGACACACGCTGGCGTTCGCGATCGAATTTCAAAATCCGCACATCGATCTCTTCGCCGACTTTCACGACTTCGGACGGATGCTTGACGCGCTTCCAAGCCATGTCGGTGATGTGCAGCAATCCATCGATGCCGCCCAAGTCCACGAAGGCGCCGTAGTCGGTGAGGTTCTTGACCACCCCCTTGACCGCCGCACCCTCCTGCAAATTGTCCAGCAGCGCGGAACGCTCGGCGCTGTATTCCTGCTCCACGACTGCGCGGCGCGACACGACCACGTTGTTGCGCTTCTGGTCGAGCTTGATCACTTTGAATTCGAGCGGCTTGTTCTCCAGGTACGATGGATCGCGTACCGGACGCACGTCGACCAAGGAACCCGGCAAGAAGGCGCGCACATTGTCGATCTCGACGGTAAACCCGCCCTTGACCCGACCCGTGATGATGCCGATGACCACCTCTTGTTTTTCGAAGGCCGTTTCCAGCCGCGTCCAGGTTCTGGCACGCTTCGCCTTCTCGCGCGAGAGGCGGGTTTCGCCCGAGCCGTCTTCGACGCTGTCCAAGGCGACTTCGACGGTCTCGCCCACGACGACCTCGATTTCACCTTTTTCATTCTTGAATTGGTCGGAGGGAATTACCGCCTCGGATTTCAATCCGACATTGACGATGACGTAGTCCTGGCCTACTTCGACGATCAATCCATTGAGGATGGTGCCAGGTCGTATACGCTGGCTCGCGATGCTCTGTTCGAACAGTTCCGCAAAACTTTCTGTCATGTGTTCTCTATAAACTTTACCCTAGCACTACCCTTGTGCTTGAGGGGTTACCAATAAAAAACGACGATCATCCGTGAAAGCCGCACCTACTTCTTCAATACTCCGCGCGACAGACGCCCGCGGGCCACTTCCAAGACGCGCTCGACCACCGTATCGACGGACAACCCCGTTGTATCCAGCAGAACCGCGTCGGCGCTTGCGATAAGAGGCGAAGCGGCGCGAGTGGAATCGCGCAGGTCACGCTCCGCTATCTCCAACGAAAGGGCGGCAAGGTTAGCAGCAACCCCCTTTTCTTTCAACTGCTTATAGCGCCTCGAGGCCCGCTCCGCCGCACTGGCGGTGAGAAAAATCTTAACCTCGGCCCGCGGGAATACCACGGTGCCCATATCCCGGCCATCCGCCACTAACCCTGGGGCTACGGCAAAGCGCCGCTGGCGCTCCAGGAGCGCCGCGCGAACCCCCGGTAAAGCGGCAACCTTGGAGGCGTCATTTCCCGCTTCCTCGGTCCGAATGGCGCTCGTGACGTCCTTTCCGTCGAGCCGGACGACTTCCCCGCCGGAACCGGTGGACCCGAAGGCGATGTCAGCCGTTTCCGCCAGCCGGGCCAATTCCGTCTCATCGTCAAGATTGACCCCCGCCTGCCGGCCCGCCAGGGCGACCAGACGGTACAGTGCACCACTATCGAGCAATCCCCAGCCCAGCGCTCGTGCGGCAGCGCGGCTGACGGTACCCTTGCCCGACCCCGAAGGACCGTCGATGGTCATGACCGGGACATTGCTCATCGGGCGACCTTAAGCCCGTAATTCGGACACGTCGAGGCCCGCGGCACACGCCAGCGCGACGAATCCCGGAAACGACGTCGCCACATTCGCCACATCGCGAATCGAAATGGATTCGGCGGCCCGCAGACTCGCGATGGCGAAGGACATGGCGATCCGGTGGTCGCCGAAGCTGTCGATTTCACCGCCGCTGAATGCCGGGCCTGCGCCGCGGCCCTCGATTCGCATGCCGTCGGGCAATACGCCGTGCGCCACCCCCAGGGCCCCGAGGCCCGCGCTCATCGCCGCAATTCGGTCGCTCTCTTTTACTCGGAGTTCTTCGGCGCCCGTCACCAGGGTCTCGCCGGTTGCGCAAGCGGCCGCGATGAATAACACCGGGAGCTCGTCGATGGCGAGCGGCACGAGTTCCACGGGAACCTGGATACCCCGCAAGGCGGAAGTGCGCACCAGGAGGTCCGCCACGGGCTCAGTGCCGCTCTGGCGCCGGTCTCGTACCTCGATATTCCCGCCCATGCTGCGCAAAATTTCCAGCAATCCGGTGCGCGTCGGATTCATCCCCACGTTCCGGATCAGCAAGCCCTCGTCCCCGGACCCCAACAGGCCCGCGACGATGAAAAAGGCGGCCGACGAGAAATCGCCGGGCACGTTGAGGCGCTGATGCGCCAACGCCCGCGGCGGGTGCAGCGTCGTGCGCAGGCCGTCGATGTCGAGATGTACGCCGCAATTCGCGAGCATGCGCTCGCTGTGGTCGCGGCTGATGGCGGGCTGGATGACCGTGGTGGCGGTGTCGGCATAGAGCGCGGCCAGCAGCACCGCCGACTTCACTTGCGCGCTCGCCACCGGCATGCGGTATTCGATGCCGTGCAGGTTGCGTCCGCCGCCGATATCCACCGGCGGAGTGCCGGCGCGGGTGCGCACATCGGCCCCCATCTCGCGCAAAGGCTTCGCGACCCGCTCCATCGGGCGCTTCATGAGCGATGCGTCGCCGATCAATCGGGAACTGAAAGCCTGCCCCGCCAATAGCCCGGTGAACAAGCGCATGGCCGTCCCGGCATTTCCCATGTCGAGAGTGCGTTTGGCATCCTGCAAGCCGCGCAAGCCCACTCCGTGAACGACCACGTGCGTAGGGCTCGGCTGCTCGATATGCACGCCCAAGGCGCGCATCGCGGCCAAGCTCGCCAAGCAATCCTCGCTGGCCAGAAAACCGGTGACTTCGCTCACGCCCTCCGCAATGCCGGAGAGCATCAGCGCGCGATGCGAAATGGATTTATCGCCCGGAACCGCAATCGCGCCCGACACGCTGCGCACCGGGCGCGCCTCGAATGCGCTGAAGGACGACGTAGTCAAAGCACGGCCCGCGGATACGAGCCCAGCACCTTGAACAAGGAGGCGCGCTCCTCGAGCGCAGCGAGCGCCTTGGCTACCGGCGGATCGCTGACATGGCCTTCGATATCGATGAAAAACACATAGTCCCATTTGCGCTTGCGCGAAGGGCGCGATTCGATGCGCGTCATGTTGACTCGATGTTCGGCCAGGGGCTCGAGCAACCGGAACAGCGCGCCCGAATCATCGGTGTCCGAAGCCGACACCAGCAGGGTGGTGCGATCGACGCCGCTGGCGCTGAACAGCTTTCTGCCCACGACCAGGAACCGGGTGGTGTTGTCCTGCCGGTCCTCGATTTCGCTCGCGAGCAGCGTGAGTCCGTAAATCTCGGCGGCTGCGCGGCTGGCGATGGACGCGGTGCCGCGCTCATCGCGCGCGCGCCTCGCGCCCTCGGCGTTGCTGGACACGGCGACCCGCTCCGCGTCGGGGAGATGCTCGTCCAGCCAACCGCGGCATTGGGCGAGCGCCTGCGGATGGGCGCACACGCGCTTGACGGCCTCGGTGCCGCTCATTTTTCCCATCAAATGATGATTGATGCGCAGCTCCACCTCGCCGCAAATCTTGAGCCCGGACGACAGAAACATGTCCAGCGTGTGATTGACCGTGCCCTCGCTCGAATTTTCGATCGGTATCACGCCGAAGTCCGCGATACCGCCTTCGACTTCGTGGAATACCTCATCGATCGCCGGCAGCGGCAGCGCCCGCACCGAGGAACCGAAATGCTTGAGCACCGCGGCCTGAGTGAAAGTGCCTTCCGGCCCGAGGAATGCCACCTTGAGAGGCTCCTGCTGTGCCAGGCAGGCCGACATGATTTCGCGAAACAGGCGCACGATTTCTTCGTCGCGCAGCGGACCCTGGTTGCGCTTGAGCGCCATGCGCAAAACATCCGCCTCGCGTTCGGGGCGATAGAAATCCACCGCCTTGCCGGATGACGATTTGGAGATGCCGACCAGCTGGGCGAAGCGCGCGCGTTCGTTGAGCAGCGCATGAATGCGTGCATCGATGGCGTCGATGCTGTTGCGGATATTCCCCAGTCCGCCGGCGGCGGGCGCTACGCCCGGACGATCTCCGTTCGGCCGATCTTTGCTGAGAACGCCTCTGCCGGGCCCGGTTCTGCGGGGTACCGCGCCGGGCCGACTCTTGCTGGGTGGTTTCCTACGGCTTGCCATGCTCATACCTCATGCGTGTTGACGCTCGAATTCACGCATGAAGGCGATCAGTGCCTCGACGCCGGCGAGCGGCATGGCATTGTAGATGCTCGCGCGCATGCCGCCCAACACCCGGTGTCCCTTGAGGCCGTGCAAACCGGCCTCGGCCGCCTGGGCAAGGAATGCGGCGTCCAATTCCGGCTTGTTCAAAGTGAAGGTCACGTTCATCCGGGACCGGGCATCCTTCGCGATCGGATTCCGATAGAACGGCGACGCATCGATGGCGGCGTACAGGCTCCGTGCCTTGATGCGATTGCATTCGCCCACCGCCGGCAATCCCCCGGCCGTCTTCAGCCACTTGAATACCAGCCCCGCCATGTACCAGGCGAATGTGGGCGGCGTATTCAGCATGGACTGATTATCGGCGGCCGCTTTGTAATCGAACACCAGCGGCGTTTCGGTCCGCGCATGGCCGATGAGGTCATCGCGCACGATCACCACCGCCAAGCCGGAGGGTCCGATGTTCTTCTGCGCGCCCGCATAGATCAGCCCGAACTTGGACACATCGATGGGCTGCGACAAGATACTGGACGACATGTCCGCGACCAGGGGTACGCCGCGCGTGTCGGGAACATATCCGAACTCGACCCCGCTGATGGTCTCATTGGGCGTGTAATGCACGTAGGCGGCGTCCGCGCTGAAGCGCAGCTCGCCTTGCGGCGGAACCCGGGTGTAGTCGCCGCCGGCATCGCCGGCGACGTGCACCTTGCAATAACGCCCCGCCTCGGCAATCGCCTTGCGGGACCAATGGCCGGTGTTGACGTAGTCAACCGTGGACTTTGACGACGCGAGGTTCAAGGGAACCAATGAAAACTGCGCCGATGCCCCGCCTTGCAGGAACAGCACCTTGTAATGGCGCGGTATCGACAGAAGCTCGCGCAAATCCGCTTCGGCCTCGGCCGCCACTTGTTCGAAGGCAGCGCTCCGGTGACTGATCTCCATCACCGACATGCCGCTCTGATGCCAATCGAGCAACTCATCCTGCGCTTGCGCCAATACCTCCCGCGGCAGCATGGCAGGTCCCGGGGAGAAATTGAAAACGCGCATCCCGGAGATTTCTTAGGTGTCGGCGGAGGGTGCGTCGTCCGCCGGCAGTCCGGCCTCGCCGTCTTGACCGTTGGTGCCCTCATCGACCACGTCCGCGTCTCCGGCCAATCCGTCGATGCGCTCGAGCCCGGAGAGTTGATCGCCCTCTTCGAGCCGGATCAAGCGCACCCCCTGAGTATTGCGCCCGACGACGGAAATATCCTTCACCGGCGTACGCACCAGAACGCCGTTCTGACTCATGAGCATGATCTCATCGTCGAGGCTCACCTGCAGAGCCCCCACCATCCGTCCGTTGCGGTCGGTGATCTGCAATGCGATCACGCCTTGGCCGCCGCGGCCGTGCTTCGGGAAATCATCGAGCGGCGTCAGCTTGCCGAACCCGTTTTGCGATGCGGTGAGAATGAATCCCTGCTCCGCCACGATCAACGCGTTGACGCGCTGATCATCGCTCAACCGGACGCCGCGCACGCCCGCCGCCTCGCGGCCCATCGCACGGACTTCTTCCTCGACGAAACGAATCGCTTTGCCGCCGGTCGTGAACAGCAATATTTCCTTGGTGCCGTCGGTGATCGCGACGCCGACCAGCTTGTCGCCCGGTTCGAGCGCGACGGCGATGATGCCGCTCGCCCTCGGCCTCGAGAACAGCGCCAGCGAAGTCTTCTTGACCGTGCCGAGGCTGGTCGCCATGAACACGAACTTACCCTCTTCGAATTCCTTGATCGACAGCATCGCGCTGATGCGCTCGCCCTCTTGCAGAGGCAGGAGATTCACGATGGGCTTGCCGCGCGAGCCGCGGCTCGCCTGCGGCAGCTGATATACCTTCAGCCAGTACAGTTTGCCGCGATCCGAAAAGCACAGCAGCGTGTCATGGGTGTTCGCGACGAACAATTTATCGACGAAGTCCTCGTCCTTGACGCTGGTGGCCGCTTTGCCGCGTCCGCCGCGGCGTTGCGCCTGGTAGTCTGAAACCGGCTGGGCCTTGGCGTAACCGCCGTGGGACAGGGTCACCACCACGTCCTCCGGGGAAATCAAATCCTCCGTCGTCAGGTCTTCGTGATTGACGAGGATTTCGGTGCGCCGCTTGTCGCCGAAGGTGTCGCGGATATATTCGAGCTCGTTGCGGATCACTTCGAGCAGGCGCTCCGGCCGGGCCAAGATATCCGACAGGTCCCGAATCTGCTCCAACAGCTCTTGGAACTCGGCGATGATCTTATCCTGCTCGAGCCCGGTGAGCCGGTGGAGGCGCATCTCCAGAATCGCCTGTGCCTGCGTTTCCGTGAGGCGATAGCCTCCCTCGACGATGCCGAGAGGCGCGATTTCACCGTCCGGCCGCGTGCTGATGGCTCCGGCGCGCACCAGCATCTCCGGCACGGCGCCCGAATTCCAAGGCCGCGACATCAACGCGATCTTCGCCTCGGCGGGAGAAGGCGATGCCTTGATCGCAGCGATGATCTCGTCGATGTTCGCGAGCGCGATCGCCAGACCTTCCAGAATGTGGCCGCGCTCGCGCGCCTTGCGCAGCTCATACACCGTGCGGCGGGTGACGACTTCGCGCCGATGCCGCAGAAACGCATCGAGCATTTCCTTCAGGCTGAGCAGCCGCGGTTGGCCGTCGACCAACGCGACCATATTGATGCCGAACACCTGCTCCATGGGGGTCTGGGCATACAGATTGTTGAGCAGGATCTCCGGCACTTCGCCGCGCTTCAGCTCGATCACCACGCGCATGCCGTCCTTGTCGGACTCGTCGCGCAGGCCGTCCGAGGCGATGCCTTCGATGAGTTTGTCGCGGACCAGGTCGGCAATGCGCTCGATCAGCCGCGCTTTGTTCACCTGGTACGGCAGCTCGGTGATGATGATTGCTTGACGGTCGCCCTTGCCGACGTCCTCGAAGTGAGTGCGCGCGCGCAAGTGCAGGCGGCCGCGTCCCGTCTTGTAGGCCGCCACGATCTCCTGGGCGCCATTGATGAATCCTGCCGTCGGGAAGTCAGGACCGGGAACGATCTGCATCAACTGGCCGAGAGTGATCTCGGGGTTCTCGATCAGCGCGATGCACGCCGTGATGATTTCGGTGAGGTTGTGGGGCGGGATATTGGTCGCCATGCCCACGGCAATCCCCGAGGATCCGTTGATCAGCAGGTTCGGAATGCGCGCGGGCAGTACGGCGGGTTCGCTCTCGGACTCGTCGTAATTCGGGTTGAAATCGACCGTTTCCTTGTCGATGTCGGCGAGCAGTTCGCCGGCCAGTCTGGACATGCGCACTTCGGTGTATCGCATCGCGGCCGGCGGATCGCCATCCACGGAGCCGAAGTTTCCCTGCCCGTCGACCAGCAGATAGCGCATCGAGAATTCTTGCGCCATGCGCACGATGGCGTCGTACACCGATGCATCGCCGTGCGGATGATATTTGCCGATGACGTCGCCTACGACGCGCGCGGATTTCTTGTACGCTTTATTCCAATCGTTGCTCAATTCGCGCATCGCGTAGAGCACGCGCCGGTGCACGGGTTTCAAGCCGTCGCGCACGTCGGGCAAGGCACGGCCGACGATGACGCTCATCGCATAATCCAAGTAGGATTTGCGCATCTCGTCCTCGAGATTTACGGGCAATATTTCGCGAGCGATCTCGGCCATTTGCGAGAGTCCGGTGAAGCCTAGGCGGCTTTATTAAGCGGGTTTAAAGGAGGCGAGACATGGTCTCAACATGGACGAATTCTAGCACATATCCGCGTCGGTCTTCAGCCCGCCGCGCGTATTAGCCGATATACTGGGCGAATGCCTCCCGTTCTTGCCGATTTAAGCATCGAGGCCCGCTGGATCGTACCGATGACGACGCGCGGCCGGGTGCTCGAAAACCATACTTTGGTGGTGCGCGACGGTCGAATTCTCGACCTTCTGCCGAGCGCGGACGCGGCCGAGCGCTATGCCGCGACGGTGGCCGTCGAGCGGCCCTCGCATCTCTTGATGCCCGGGATGATCAACACCCACACGCATGCCGCGATGTCGCTGTTTCGCGGAATCGAGTCCCCGCTTGCGGCTCTCGAACAGCGTTTCGTCGGCCCCGAATTCGTGCGCGACGGCGTCCTCGGCGCGATCGCCGAGATGCTGTCGTCCGGCGTCACCTGCTTTGGGGATCGCTACTATTATCCGGATCAATGTGCCCGGGCGGCCGGCGAACAGGGAGTGCGCGCGGTCATCGGCTTGCCGGTGGCCGACGCGATCAGTCCCTGGGCGAAATCCTCCCCCGACTATCTGACCGAAGGATTGCGTGTCCGGGACGACCATGCGGGCCATCCGTTGATTTCCATCGTGTTCGCGCCGCACGCCCCGGACCGGGTAAGCGATGCCACCTTTGCGCGGGTCGCCACGCTCGCCGATGAACTCGACGCCGGAATCGTGATCGATCTGCACGCATCGGCGGATGAGATCGACCGGTCGGTCGCAGCGCACGGCGTGCGGCCGATCGAGCGGCTGCGGCGCATCGGCCTGCTCACACCCGCCCTGAACGCAGTTCAAATGACGCATGCCACGGCGGAGGATATCGAGCTTGCCCAGCGCACCGGCATCGCGATCAGCCTGGGCTCATCGTCGAGTCTGGAGCGCGAGCGGCAATTGCCGCCGGTCGGCGCATTCATCGCGTCGGGAATTCGCTTGGGGTTGGGCACCGGCGGCGGCGGCCGCCAAGACGTGTGGGGCGAGATGCAGCTGCTCGCGCTGATGACCTCGCATCCGCAACCCTCCGGCGGGTCCGGCAAGAGCGCCTGGGATGCGCTTGCCATGGCCACTCGCGGGGGTGCCGCCGTGCTGGGGCTGGACGGCGACGTAGGCACGCTCGAGCCCGGGAAGTGGGCTGACCTCTGCTGCGTCGATCTCGGCGGCCCGGCCACTCAGCCCTTGATCGATCCGGTGACGCAGCTGGTATTCTGCGGCGGCCGCGACCTCGTCAGGGATGTTTGGGTGGCGGGCCGACAGCTGCTGTCGGACGGCGAGCTGACCCGCCTGGACTGGCCCGGCGTTGCCGCGCGAGCCAATGCCTGGGCCATGCGATTGAAATCCGGAGGGTGACCCATGCGCGAATCGACTCGAAACGTTGACCCCGCGGAGCTCGCGAAATTCACCGCCCTCGCACAGAGCTGGTGGGACCCGAAGGGCCCGTCCAAGCCCCTGCACGACCTCAATCCCCTGCGTTTGCAGTACGTCGAACGCACGGTGGCGCTGCCCGATAAAGCGGTGCTCGACGTCGGCTGCGGCGGGGGCATTCTGTCCGAATCGATGGCGCGCGCCGGTGCGCGGGTGCTCGGCATCGATTTGTCGCAGGCCGTGCTCGACGTGGCTGAATTACACGCGCTCGAGGCAAAGGTCGCGGTGGAATATCGCGCCATCGCAGCGGAGGACCTCGCGCAGGAGCGGCCCGCAACTTTTGATTTGGTGACCTGCATGGAAATGCTCGAGCACGTGCCCGATCCGGCCGCGAGCGTCAAGGCGTTGGCGACATTGGTGAGGCCCGGCGGCGATGTCATCGTGTCTACGATCAATCGCAATCCGCTGGCATTCGCGGTGGCCATCGTCGGGGCGGAGTACATCGCACGCGCCTTGCCGCGGGGCACGCACGAATACCTGAAATTCATTCGACCGTCGGAACTGGCGCGGTGGGGGCGCGCGGCGCAATTGGAGCTGCGTGATTTGACGGGCATCACCTACAATCCGTTCACGCGCTCGTTCCGGCTCTCGCCGAACACGGACGTCAACTACCTGGCGCATTTCTCGCGGCCTGCGATCCGATGACGCCGTCCTTGCGAGCGCGTCTATTCGATTGGGTCGGTGCCTTGCTCGACACCGGCGGCCGCACATGAGCGACGGCGCGGTCTGGTGGGCGTTGGCGGCGGGGATCGCGCTCGGCGCGCTCGGCGCGCTGGTGTGGCGCGCGCGGCGCGAACAACGCATGAGCATCGAAACGGAGCTGTTGCGGGCGCGGCTCAAATCCGAGGAAGCATTGAGTGCCGAACGCGAGCAGGCCTTGTCGCGGGCGCGCGAACAATTGCAGGGGGTGTTCGGCGAACTCGCGCGCGATAGCCTGCAAAGCAACAGCGAAATATTTTTGCAGTTGGCGCGTGAGCGGCTCGCCCGCCAGCAATCGGACGCCTCGCAGGCGCTCAAGGAGCGTGAAACGGCGATCGAGTCACTGGTGCAACCCATTCGCCAGGCGCTGGCCAAGACTGAAGCGCAAATCCAAGCGATCGAGCGTGATCGCATCGATTCATTCGCGACCTTGAAGACGCAGATGGAAGCGCTCGCCTTGGGGCAAACCTCCTTGTCGCGCGAAACGCGCAACCTCGTTACCGCGCTGCGCCGGCCGAATGTGCGCGGACAATGGGGCGAGATCACTCTGCGCCGGCTGGTCGAGCTGTCCGGCATGACCGCGCACGTCGACTTTACCGAGCAGCTGCATCTCAGCACCGATTCCGGCGCCGTTCGGCCCGACATGGTGGTGCACATGCCCGAGCAGCGCGACATCGTCGTGGACGTGAAAACGCCGCTCGATGCCTACCTCGCGGCGATCGAAGCTCAAGATGACGAGGAGCGCGGCACGCAGCTGCGCCGCCACGCGCAAATCGTGGGTGCGAGGGTTCGTGAGCTTTCTTCGAAGCAGTATTGGTCGCAATTCGAGCGCAGCCCGGATTTCGTGGTTCTGTTCCTGCCCGGCGATCAGTTTCTGTGGGCGGCGCTGCAAGAAAATCCGGGATTGGTCGACGATTCGATGCGGCAAAACGTCATGCTCGCCACCCCCACCAGTCTGATTGCCCTGCTGAAAGTCGTCTCCCACGGCTGGAAGCAAACGCTTCTGGCCGAGAACGCCGCGGAAATTCGCGGCCTCGGCGAGGAGCTGTACAAAAGACTGGCGGTATTCGGCGAGCACCTCGGCAAGCTGGGGAAGTCCCTCGGCAACAGCGTCGATTCCTTCAACAAGGCAGTGGGATCGCTCGAGCAGCAGGTATTGCCCGCGGCGCGCCGCTTTGAGGGACTCGGGCTTCGCGCCAATCGCGACATAGAGCCGCTCGAGCCCTTGACGACGCTCACGCGCATTCCGCGCAACGCGGGCGCCGCGGCGGACTCCTCGGTCGAGGCGGACTCATCACCCGAGGGGGACGAACCTCACGAGGCCGGTCCCTGAAACCACTTGATGCGACCTATCGAACGCGCGCCGTGCCGCCGGGTACGGCGCGCTACTGGAGCTGGCTGTTCGCCGCGACCGAGGTGCGCGCACCCTTGCTCGGCGTCTATGCCCTGCGCGCCGAGTGGCAGGCGCTGATGGATCCCGCGACCGACATCAGC
>DASYFQ010000070.1:0-2861 GCA_036498345.1 Steroidobacteraceae bacterium | reverse complement strand
CCCATGGGCGTCATGACCTGCGCCTGCCCGACGTATATGACCGGCCGCGCGGAATCCTCCATGCCATCAGCGGCTACCGGCGTCAAGCGCCGGATCGTGCCGACCTTGCGATCGGTAAAGGTATCTTCGCGATAAATCTGTGTCGAGTCCATGGTTGCCTGGCGGCCATCGCTGGTGGAACTCATTCGTGGGCCCCTTGTGGTCGTTTCGGATAAGCAAAGCGTAACCCTAGCAGTTTGCGGCGTTGCCTGGGAGGCCTGCTACGATACCTCGCTTGACACACCCGGTCACAGCCCACAAGGTCCCCGCGTGGACCACCTTCCTAGGCATTGCCCTGTTCGGGCTGGCCCTGTTTTGGCTGCATCACTTGCTGGGCCAATATCGCTGGCGGGATATCCTCAGCCACGTCCACGCCATCTCCTCGGCGCATTTGTGGCGGGCGGCGCTGTTTACGCTCGCCGGCTACGGCTGCTTGACCTTGTACGACGCGTTGGCCGTGCGCTTTGCCGGCGCGCACGTGCCGTACCCGCGCATCGCCTTGATCTCGTTCATGGGCTACGCCATAGGCCATAACGTGGGCCTCAACACGCTGAGCGGCGGCGCGGTTCGCTATCGAGCCTATTCGGCTCTCGGCCTCGGCCCGAAGCAGATCGCCACCATCATCGCATTCGGCACCGTCACATTTTTATTGGGGGCCGGACTGCTGCTCGGACTTTCGCTGCTGACGCAAGCGGGCATGTCGGGATCGGTTCTGCATGTGCATGCCTGGCTCGCCATGCTGGCCGGGGGGCTGCTGCTGGCGGCGGTCGGTGCCTATCTTTGGTTGGTGTGCACGCGGCATGAGCCGCTGCGCTACCGGCGCATCGTGATTCCGGTGCCCAAGCCTTGGATTGCGTTCGCGCAAGTCGCCGTGGCATGCGCAGATTTGTTGTGCGCGGCGAGCGTGCTCTACGTGCTGCTGCCGCAGCAGGCCGCGGTGGGCTTCGGGGCGTTTGCCGGCATCTACCTGATCGCGATTGCCGCCGGCGTGATCAGCAATGTTCCCGGCGGTATCGGCGTGTTCGAAGCCGTCTTGCTGCTGCTTCTACAGTCCGTGCCCAAGGGCAGCCTGCTGGGTGCCTTGGTGGCCTATCGCGCCATTTATTATTTCGCGCCCTTCACCGTGGCCCTCGCACTGCTGGGCGCGCACGAGCTCTGGGCGCATCGCGGGCCTGCGGTACGATTGGCGCGGCTCGGGCGAACCTTTCTGATCGCCGTCACGCCTCAGGCCATTGCGATTGCAGTGTTCGTGGCGGGCACCGTGCTGTTGTTCTCGGGCGCCACGCCCGGACTCGGAAATCGCCTGGATCTGCTGCGGAATTTCGTGCCGCTGCCCATCCTCGAGTTGTCGCATCTGCTCGGCAGCGCCGTGGGGGTGGGCCTCCTGGTGATTTCCCACGGGCTGTATCGGCGGCTCGACGCGGCGTGGTGGCTGACCATTTGGCTGCTCTTCGCCGGAATACTCTTGTCCCTGCTCAAGGGATTCGACTATGAGGAGGCCACGATCTTGGGCGTCGTCGCCACTGTCATGGTGGTGGCCCGCGGCCGCTTTCTGCGGCGCGCGTCCTTGATCGAACAGCATTACTCCGGCCCGTGGATCATCGCTCTTTTCTTGGTGCTCATCACCGTCGCTTGGCTGGTGATATTCGCCTATCGGCATGTGCCCTACGACAACCAATTGTGGTGGGAATTCGCCTTCCACGCTTCGGCGCCGCGCAGCCTTCGCGCGTCGTTGCTCGCCGCGGTGATTGCCGCAGCCTATGGACTGTGGCGCCTGTTGCGGCCAGCGAAGCCGCCGATGTCGGCGTCGAGCGAGGCGGATCTGGAACGCGTCGAGGCATTGATTGCCGACGTCGACGACACCATCGCCAATCTTGCGTTGCTCGGCGACAAGAATCTGTTGTTCAACGCCGAGCGCACAGGCTTCATCATGTACCAGGTGTCCGGCAACAGCTGGGTGGCGATGGGCGACCCCGTCGGCAAACCCGACGTCTGCGAATCCTTGGCGTGGCAGTTCCTGGAGAGTTGCGATGTCATGGCGGTCTCGCCGGTGTTCTACCAGGTCAAGCCGCAAAATCTGCCCTTGTATATCGATCTGGGGTTGAACTTGAGCAAGCTCGGCGAGGAGGCGCGCGTGCCGCTCGACTCGTTTTCCCTGGAGGGCTCCGCGCGCGCCGATCTGCGCCAAGCCCACCGCCGCGCGAGCCGCGACGGCGCGGAGTTCGAGGTCGTGCCGCGAGCGGATGTCGGCGCGATTTTGCCGCAGCTGCGTAGCGTGTCCGACGCATGGCTCGCGGAGAAGAACACGGCCGAGAAGCGTTTCTCCCTGGGGTACTTCGATGACCGCTACCTGCGCCACTTCGATTGCGGGGTGGTTCGCTGCGGCGGCGCCATCGTCGCCTTCGCCAACATATGGCGCGGGGGTCCGAATGAATTATCGGTGGATCTGATGCGTTACGGCGGCGGCGCGCCGAAAGGCGTCATCGATTTTCTGCTGATCGAGTGCATGCTGTGGGGCAAAGGCCACGGCTATCACTGGTTCAATCTGGGGATGGCGCCGCTGTCGGGGCTGGAAGAACACGCCCTCGCACCGGCTTGGCACAAGATCGGCCGGATGGTGCAACGCTACGGCGAGACGTTCTATCCCTTCGAGGGCTTGAGAAAATACAAGGAAAAATTCTTGCCGGTGTGGCGTCCTCGATATCTCGCGGCGCCGCACGGCTTGGGGATGGCCGGCGCGCTGCTCGACGTCACCGCCCTCATATCGGGCGGCGTCGGCAAAGTCCTGAGAAAGTAAGTGGCGAAAATCCTACTGAAGATCG
>DASYFQ010000069.1:0-40355 GCA_036498345.1 Steroidobacteraceae bacterium | reverse complement strand
GCCGCCGTCGCACTGGGTTTTGGCGCCGTCCATGGAATTACCTTGGGCTTCGGTATCACCTTGATCGGCGAATCGGTGGATTATTCAATTTATTTTTTCGTGCAGTCGCGCCGTTCGCGGCAGAACGATGCCGGCGCCTCGAGCTGGCAACGGGCCTGGTGGCCCACCATCCGCTTAGGCATGCTGACCTCGGTGTGCGGCTTTGCTTCGCTTTTGCCCTCCGGCTTTCCTGGGCTCGCACAGCTCGGGCTTTACTCGATCAGCGGGTTGGTCGCGGCCGCGCTGGTGACGCGCTACGTGTTGCCGGCGCTGCTGCCGAGCGGATTCGCCATTCACGACGTCACTCCCGTAGGGATCCGGGTCGCCCGACTGCTGCGGCGGCCGCGGCAACTGCGCGGCCTGACTCGCGCGGCCGCGAGCGTGGCGCTTGCGGCATTGGCGCTGACCGTATTGCACCGGCATCAAGATACCTTGTGGAATCGCGAGCTCGCGGCGTTGAGCCCGGTCTCCGCGGCGGATCAACGCGCGGACGCCAAGCTGCGCGGCGACTTGGGCGCCGCCGACGTCCGCGACCTCGTGATCGTCTCCGCACCGACGCTCGACGCCGCGCTCGCCGGTGCGGAACGCGCGGCCCAGGCACTCGGGCCCTTGGTGAACGCCAAGGTGATCGGCGGATTCGACAGTCCGGCGAATTATCTGCCGAGCACCGCCACTCAGGCGGCGCGCCGCGCGAGCCTCCCCAGCCCGCCGGAACTGCAGGACAACTTACGGCGGGCCACAGCCGGTTTGGGATTGAACAGCGAGCGTCTGCAACCGTTTTTACGCGATGTCGAAGCGGCGCGGCACGCACCGCCGATCACGGTGCAAGATCTGCAAGGGACGTCTCTGCGGGGCGGCTTTGACGCGCTCATCCTGCATCAAAGGGATCGCTGGAATGCGTTGCTGCCGCTGCACGCTGCCGATGCGGGGCAGTCGATCGACACCGCTCGAGTGAGGGCGGCGCTCGAGCGGGCCGATCTCGCGGGGGCTCAGATGCTCGACCTCAAACAAGAATCCGACTCCCTGTATGCCAGTTATTTGTCCGAGGCGATTCATTTGTCGCTGGCGGGCGTGCTGGCGATTTTGGTATTGCTGCTGATTTCGCTGCGCTCGCCGCTGCGGGTCGCGCGCGTATTGGCCCCGCTGGTGCTGGCGGTGCTCGTGGTAGCCGCCGGTCTTTCATTGAGCGGGGTGCAGCTCACCATTCTGCACCTGGTGGGCATGCTGCTCATCGTTGCCGTCGGCTCCAACTACGCTTTGTTCTTCGACCGGCAGGCGAGCGTGCACCAGGCCGGCGGCGAACCGCTGACCCTGGCATCGCTGGTCATTGCCAATGCCAGCACGGTCATCGGTTTTGGTCTTCTGTCCTTCTCACAAGTGCCGGTGCTGGTGGCGCTGGGCACGACGGTGGCGCCGGGCGCCTTCCTGGCGCTGCTCTTCGCGGCGGTGCTGGCGCCGCCCGACCCATCGCAGCCGAACTCAGCACATCGCGATGCTTTGCGTGCGTAGTATCTGCGTGCCCGCCCTCTCGACAGCCGAGGCGCCCACGCGCATGGTGTGGTTGCCCGGGGCCTATCATGGCGCGCAGGATTTCTTGGCCGCCGGCTTCCCTGAGGCGGTGCGCACCCGGCGGATCGGACTCGATCTCAGCTTCGTCGATCTGGAATTGGCGCACGTAGGCGATCGCAGCGTGCTGCAACGCCTGCGATCCGACGTCGTGCTGCCGGCGCGCGCAGCGGGCGTATCGATTTGGATGGGCGGAATCTCGTTGGGCGGACTGTTGGCGCTCAACTACGCGGCCTCATATCCCGATGAGCTCGATGGGCTGTGTCTGCTCGCGCCCTATCTCGGCAATCGGATTCTGACCGCCGAAATCGCTGATGCGGGAGGGCTGGCCGCATGGCAGCCGGGTGAACTTGCGGAAACCGACGAAGAACGTCGAATATGGCGCTACATCAAGAGCCGCCGCTCGCATTCGCGGCCGCTGTACCTCGGTTTCGGGCAGGCAGATCGCTTTGCGGCGGCGCATGCGCTGCTGGCGGCGGCATTGCCGGCCGACTCCGTCGATGTGATTGCCGGCGGCCATGAGTGGCCGACCTGGTTCAGGCTTTGGGAGAATTTCTTGGACTCGCGTTTTACATGAATCGGCAAGACGCACCCCCGCGGGACGGCGTACCGCGGCATTGGTCGCCGTCCCCGCTGCTGTATGCGAGCGCCGCCGTGCATCTGGGTGCGGCGGCAGCGGTGCTGGCGCGTCCGCGAGCGTGGCCCTGGGCCCTGGGTGCGCTGGCCGCGAATCATGTCGCCCTGGCCGCGGCCGGCCTCTGGCCGCGCAGCCAGTTGCTCGGACCCAACTGGACCCGCCTGCCCGCGCAAATCGGGGCAGCAGCGCGGGTTGCCATCACCATCGACGACGGCCCGGACCCCGACGTCACGCCGCGGGTTCTATCGCAACTCGCGGCGCACCGGGCGCACGCAACCTTCTTTTGCGTGGGTGCCCGCGTCGAGCGTCATGCGGATCTGGCGCGGGAAATCGTGAACCGCGGTCACGCCATCGAGAATCATAGCCAACGGCATCGGCACAACTTCTCCCTGCTGGGCCCAAAAAGCATGAGCGCGGAGATTTCGCGCGCGCAGGACAGCATTTTGCGAGTGACCGGCTCGAGCCCACGGTTCTTTCGCGCGCCCGCCGGGCTGCGCAATCCGTTTCTCGACCCGGTATTGGCCCGCCTGCAGTTGCATCTCGCCAGCTGGACGCGCCGAGGCTTCGATACCGTCAATGCGAACCCGGACGCCGTTTACCGGCGGTTGGCCGCTCCGCTGCGGGACGGCGACATCTTGCTGCTGCACGATGGCAACGCGGCGCGCAGCCGCGGCGGCAAGCCGGTGATTCTGGAGGTTCTCCCGCGGCTGCTCGACGCCTTGGCGTCGCTCGAGCTGCGGCCCGTCACCCTGCGCTCCGCGTTGTAAGCTAGTGCCGATGAAAGCGCTGCATCTCGAGAATTTTACGGCGACTAGTTGCATCGGCAAAGGCGTGGCGGCGACCTTGGCGAGCCTGCGCGAGCAACGCAGCGGCCTCAAGGACTGCGAATTCGAGACCGTGGACATCGAGACCTACATCGGCGAAGTGCCGGGCGTGGACGATGTGCGGTTGCCGGAGAATTTGTGCAAGTTCGAGTGCCGAAACAACCGTCTGGCCGAGCTTGCCCTGCAACAGGACGGCTTCTTCGATGCCGTGCAGCAGGCAGCCGAGCGGTGGGGCCGGCGGCGTGTGGGCGTGTTCCTGGGAACCAGCACGGCGGGCATTCTGCAGACCGAGCTCGCCTATCGCCAACGCGACCCCCTCACCGGCGCATTGCCGCCGAGCTTCGAGTATGGTTCTACTCACAACTCGTTTTCCGTGGCCGATTACGTTCGTCAACGATGCCGATTGGAAGGACCCGCCGTCGCGATTTCCTGCGCATGCGCATCCAGCGCCAAGGTATTCGGCTCGGCGCGGCGCATGATCGAGGCGGGTCTCATCGATGCGGCGCTGGTGGGCGGAGCGGATTCGCTGTGCCTCACTACCCTGTATGGTTTTCACTCGTTGCAGCTCTCCTCGACGGCGCCGTGCCGGCCCTTCGATGTCGCGCGCGATGGGATCTCCATCGGCGAGGCGGCGGCATTCGTGCTTCTCGAGCGCGTACCGGAAGATTTGGACGGCGGCTCCGTGCTGCTGCTCGGCATCGGCGAATCGAGCGATGCCTATCATATGTCGGCGCCGCACCCCGAGGGTCTCGGTGCACGCCGTGCCATGCAGGCCGCGCTTGCGGCCGCGGGGCTCGAGCCCGGCGACATCGACTACATCAATTTGCACGGGACCGGAACACCCAGCAACGATCGATCCGAGAGCCAGGCGGTCACCAGCGTATTCGGCCCGACCACCCCGTGCAGTTCCACCAAGGGCGCCACCGGTCATACCCTGGGTGCGGCCGGCGCGCTGGAGGCGGTCATCAGCGCCCTTGCCGTCAAGAATGGATTGATGCCCGGCGGCGTACACACGCACAAAGTCGATCCGACTCTCACGGCACACTATCTCAAGGAGAATCGCCGCGGCCCGATCACGCGGGTGCTCTCCAATTCCTTTGGTTTCGGCGGCACGAACTGCAGTCTGATCCTGGGCCGTGCCGTATGAGTCTCTCGGCCTACGTCAGCGGCCTCGGAGTTCTGGGGCCGGGCCTGGCTAATTGGCCCGAGGCGGCGGCCGTGCTGTCGGGTCAACAGGCATACCGCCCCGCGGCCGCCGTGCTGCCGATGCCGACGATGTTGCCGGCTGCCGAGCGGCGGCGCGTGGGCCGTGTCGTCAAACTGGCATTGGCCATTGCCCTCGAGGCCACGTCGCAGGCGGATGAGAATCCCGCGGAGCTCGTCAGCGTGTTCACTTCTTCCGGCGGCGACGGACACAACTGCCATGAACTCTGCCAAGCCCTGTCGCTCGCCGGCCGCGAGATTTCGCCGACGCGCTTTGCCAACTCGGTGCACAACGCGGCCGCGGGCTATTGGAGCATCGGCACACGCGCCATGGCGGAATCGACTGTGCTGTGCGCATTCGACGCAAGCTTTACCGCGGGTCTGCTGGAAGCATTGACCCAGGTCGCGGTCGATCAGGTGCCCGTGCTGCTGGTCTCGTATGACAGCGAATACCCGCAGCCGCTGCACGCCAAGCGGCCGATTCCCGACGCCTTCGGCGTCGCGCTGGTGCTGACACCGCAGAGACGCGCCTCGTCATTGGCGAGAATGGACGCCGCGCTCAGCGACGTAGCCTGCGATCAAATCGAGGACCCGGATCTGGAGGCGCTGCGCTGCGCGTTTCCCGCGGGGCGCTCGCTGCCCCTGCTTCGCCTGCTGGCGGCGCGAAACAACGGCACGACGATTCTCGAGTATCTCGACGTGTCGCGCCTGCAAGTGCAAATCGAAACATGCGCTTAGACCGCAACTGGATCGAACGGAATATTCCCCACCAGGGCCGCATGTGCCTGCTCGATGAGGTCATGGAATGGGACGCGCAGCATATCCGCTGCCGCAGCGGCACTCACCGCCTGCCGGACCATCCGCTGCACTCGCAGGGCCGCTTAGGCGTAGCCTGCGGAATCGAATACGCGGCGCAGGCCATGGCCGCGCACGGCGCCCTTGCCGAGATGGCCGGACAGGGCCGAGGCGCGTCGGCGGACAGTGCGGTCGGCGGCCTCGCCGGCTCGAGCATCAAGGGGGCGGGCAAGGGGCGATCCGAGGTCGGGTTTCTCGCCGGACTGCGCGATGTCCGACTCCACGTTCTGCGGCTCGACGATGTGCAAGCCGATCTGATCTGCGACGCCCGACTCGTCGCCGGCGATCACGGCACCGCGCTGTACGAATTTGCGTTACGGTCCGAGGCACTGCGGCTCTTGAGCGGCCGCGCGACGGTGGTCTTCGACGCCAATGAACGGTTAAAAACCAGCGAATTCCTCAAATATGAATGAAACGACTCGGGCCTTGGTAACAGGCGGCAGCGGCGGCATCGGAGCGGCCATCTGCCGGCGCCTCAGCGTTGCCGGTCACTTCGTGTATGTACACGCGCACCGCAGCACCGCGGCCGCGGACGCGATCGTCGGCGAGATCGTGAGCGCCGGCGGTCAGGCGGCCGCGGTTCATTTTGACCTCACCGATGCGGACGCGACGCGCGCGGCGGTGGAGAAAATGCTGGAGGATGGAGCGGTGCAGGTTCTGGTGAACAATGCCGGCATCCATGACGATGCCGTATTCCCGGGAATGAGTCCGGCGCAGTGGCACCGCGTCATCGACTTGTCCGTGCATGGATTTTATAACGTGACCCAACCCTTGATGCTGCCCATGATCCGTACGCGCTGGGGCCGGGTGATCAGCATCTCGTCGGTCACGGGGCTGGCCGGCAACCGCGGCCAGGTGAACTATGCGGCGGCCAAGGGCGCGCTGAATGCCGCCACCAAGGCGTTGAGTCTGGAAGTGGCGAGCCGCGGTATTACCGTCAACGCGGTGGCTCCGGGCATCATTTCCACCCGCATGGGCGAGGCCGCCTTCGACGCCGCCGCCATCGCCGACATCGTGCCCATGAAGCGCGCCGGAACGGCGGACGAGGTGGCGAGCTTGGTGGGTTTTCTCGCCTCCGAGGAAGCCGCGTACATCACCGGCCAAGTCATTTCCATCAATGGCGGGATGGGTTGAATAACCAGCTGCCGCCCGCACTGCTCTGCTGCCTGTCTCGCGCAGGTCTCGCGCCTTCAGGCATAGGCGTCGACGGCACCGCTCGAGAGCCGTGGCAGCGAACTCGCGGTTGATTGCACCGCGGCGGCGGACGAACTGGGACTCGCGAAGGGCGTCCCCTGATAGGGCTGCGAAAACGCAGAGCGCTCCTGATAGGAGCGCTGCGAAATATCGACGCTGACTTGACCAAAGCCTTGCGCCCCCAGCATTTCGCGCAGTTTCGGCGAGCTCGACTCCAACGCATCGCGCGTCACGGCGCTGTGACTGGTGAGCCAGACTTGCGCATGATTGCCCTGCACCGCGATTCGCACCTCGATGGGCCCGAGCTGCGGCGGATTCACCTGCAATTTGGCGCCGTTCAGATTGTTGTCCACCATCCAGGACACGCGGTCGGCAAGACCCTGCCCGAACTCCGGCGTATCCACCCCCGCGGAGACTTTCAGCGTCGGCGTCGGGGTTGCATCGGTGACGCCGTTAGTGGCGGCGCTCAGTTGAGCGGCGCCTGCCACGCCGTCACCCGGCATACCCGACAGCAGCGCATCGCCGCTCCCGCCGGGCGCGCGCTTGTCCGTTGCGCCTGCATCGGCGAGCGTCGTAGCCCCAGGGGCGGCCGCGGCGGCTTTTGCCGATGCCGCGGCAGCAGCGCGGGCAACGGAAATCGCGGGCGCAGGCACCGCTGACCCATTCGGACCCGCGGCGCTCTTGGCCGGTGTGGCCGAATCAACGGCCGGCGTCGACGGCGAATCTGCGGCACCCGCAAAGCCAGCGTCGGCGGCAACAGCGCCGGTCGCGGCAGCCGACATCGCGGCCGCGGTTACCGCTTGTGCCGTCGGGTCGGTGCTCGTCCACGCGCCGGTATTCGTCGATGGAGCCGCGCTGCTGTCAGTGGCGCCGGTGCGTCCCGAGGTTGCCGCGTTGACCGCCGCCGTGGCTGCCGCACCCGTGAGCGGTTTGCCCCCGCGACTTGGCGAGGCGCCTGCCTCCCTGCGCGCTGCGGCATCGGGGCGGGGTATCGAGGCTGCGGCGACCGCTGTCCCAGCCGCCCCCCTCGTCATCGCTGCGCTTGCCGCGGTTCCCGACCCGGTGGCTGCTCCCGACCCGGTGCTTGCTGCCGTGGCCGCCGCAGCGCCAGTTTGTGGCGTTGAGCCGGCAGCGGCAGTTGCTGCCGCGCCGCTTGCCGTTGCAGCAATTCCCGTCGGAGCGCCGTTGATAGCCGCACCAGCGCCAATCGGCGTGGCTGACGTTCCGGAAGGCAAGGCGCCCTCCGCGCCGGGCGCGACCATCGGCGCGCCGCTCGCGGTGCCCGACCCCTGATCGGCAATGTTCGGCTTCGCACCTGATATCGAGGCCGTGCCCACGGCGGCGGAGCTGGCAGCAGTGATAATGGCGTTACCGGCAGGCGTGCCGGCGGCGGTGGCAACGGCGCTTCCAGCCGGAATGCCGGCGGCCACGCCAGCGGCGGTGCCACCAGTTGCGGCGGTGCTACCCGCTGCGGCGGGCGTCGCCGCGACGCCGAGGGCGTCGGCAAGGGTCGCCGCTGCCAAGGCCGCCGCACTCCCTATCGGCGGGGTCGGGGGCGGCGAAAGATTGCCAGGCGCCGGCAAGGGGCCGCCGACCGAGCCAGCATCGGCCGGCTTATGTCCGGCCGCCTTGCGGATCGATTTCGTGCCCGCGTTGCCGAGGGCCGCCGCAAAATCCTGGCCATTGGGGCCGGACTTCACGGAATTGGCCGGTGACGCGGGACTTTGCTGCGCCGGGTCGGACGCGATGGGGATTTGCGATACCGGGGGTGTTGCGTTCATATCACTGGGAATAGCAAGCCACGTGCCAATCGGCTCGTACGCCATCCCGGCTGTCGCCGGACCCGCTCGGCGGACCGCTTGCCGATCTCAATTCCTCGTCAAACAAGCATCACTTCAAATACTTATCGAACCAAGCCACCGTCCGTTGCATCGCGTCGGCGCTGTGAGCCGGATCGCGCAGACCGTGACCTTCACCCGGATAGATCATGATGGACGTGGGTACGTTCAAGGCCTTCAGCGCGTGCCAAAACTCCTGGGTTTGGGGCGCCGGGCATTCGATATCGAGCTCTCCCACATACTCGAATGTGGGCGTCTTGACGTTGCGGATGAAATTGATGGCCGATGATTGCGCATACGCCGCCGGGTCTTGATACACCGATGCACCGAAGTACGGCAGCATCCACGCATCGATGCCGTTCTCGCCATAGTAGGACAGCCAGTTGCTGATCCCCGCAGCCGCGACGGCCGCCTTGAAGCGATCGGTTTGAGTCACCGCCCACATGGTCATGAAGCCGCCGTAACTGCCGCCGGTGATACCAAGCCGTGCCGTATCGATGGGCGCGACTTTCGCCGCGGCGTCGATCCCGGCCAGAATATCGCGCAGGTCGCCGTGGCCGAAATCTCGGACATTCGCCAGGGTGAAGCGTTCACCCTGACCGTAGCTGCCGCGAGGGTTCGGGCGAAACACCGCGTAGCCCCGTTCGAGCAGCGTGTTCGTCAGCCCCGGACCCATGAAGAACGGCACCACGGCCGCCGCCGGACCGCCGTGAACCATGGTTATCATGGGCGCCTTGCCATTGGATCGCTCGGGCAGCCATAACCAACCCTGGACATCAAATCCGTCGCTTTTCCACCAGATGCTTTGCACGCGTGCCGATGCGTGCACTTCCGTGTTGACCGCAGTCAAATTCCGCCAGTGACCCGGGGTGCCGAGCGCGATTTCAGGTGCTTCCGTGAATGACTGGCGCTCGGCGGCAATGACTCCCGAAGGGCAAGCCATCGAGGCGTACCCGCCGTAGTTGCTCAAGGATTCCGCGCCGCTCCACAACACGCGCGACGCGGCGGGCCGGCGCCCTGCCCCGAGATCCACCAGCTGCACTTTGTCGCCGGTGAGCAATTGCGCCTGCAACCGGCCGTCGCAACCCCAGGCAAGCGCTGTTGCCGATGCGCGTATCGCCGGTGTGACATTGGTGGCCGAACCGCCGTCGAGCCGCACCGTGTACACATCGCCGCCCGTGGAACCGAAGTCGCTCATGATCCCGGCAATGAAGGCGACGGTCGCGCCATCGCGCGAAACCGTCGGCGCCGCTATTTGCTGTCGAATGTCCGTCGGACCATAGAGCACTTTTGCAACGCCATCCGCCGGGGAGAAAGCGTACAGCTTGGCGCTCCACCAGTTGTCGTCACCATTGCCCGGCGCGGCCGTGCCCACAAACCCCCTTGAGCCCGGCCGCCAATCGTATTCATAGACGAACAAGTCGGGCGGAGACGCCCAGCGCAGAGTGTCCTTGTCGAGAACCGCTATTCGTTGCTCCGGAGTCGCTTCATCCAGATCGCCCGAGATGGGCGCCCCTGCTTCCGTTGCGCCCACTTCCTTGTTGGCGTTTTCGGTAGCCAACATCGCCAACCGTCCATCCGGCCCGTACTTGAGATCGTCAATGGTGCCGCTGAAATCGAGCAGCTTGGTCAACCCGCTGCCGTCAGCCGCGACCGTGTACACGGAGCGCGCGTGAGTGCCCGGACTACGCAGCGCGAAACTCAGGTGCTTACCGTCGGGAGTCCAGGCCGGAGCGCCCGGCCAACATTGCGGAACTCGTCCGCAGGGCAGAACGATTCGGGTCACGGCACCGTCTCGGACGCGCCGGATCACGAGATCGCGAATCGGCGGATAAAATCCACTGGGAGGCGAATCGCCTTCCACGGACGCCACGAGCGCGGCGTCGGGGGAGATCGCGATCTGCAGGAATCGATGGACCAGCTGCGCCGGTGCGAGTTCGGGCGCTTCGGTCGCGGTCGCGGGCGCGGTCGCGGTCGCGGTCGCAGGCGCGGTCGCGGTCGCGACGATTCCAACGGTCAATAGGACTCCAATCGCAATTCTCCGTGCGCTCATGAACATTGCTCCTTCAGTTTGTTCATCCCATCAACCAAGTTGTGGTTCTCGACCTCAGGTGGCTCGATTGAATTTCAATACCAGGGTCGCGCACCCGAGCAAACCCACCCCTTCGATCCAAGCAAGCCAGCGGTTCAGGCCGCTCGACACCCCGAACTTGGCCGACGCGTGCAGCGCGCGGTGAGCGAGCCAACCGTAACCCAGCAGAATGCAAAATTCCGGCAACATCGATGTTGCGGCCAAAATCAACATCTGCGGCACCACCGGCCGGATCGGATCGATGAACTGGGGTAAAAGCGCCAAAAAGAATAACAGCGCCTTGGGATTCGCGAGTTGCAGAGTGAGCGCACCCAAGTAGACACGTCGTCGATCACCCTGCTCCTTTGGCGGGGTTTCCCCCAACACCACAGCGTGACTCGAGCCAGCCGAAAGCAGCGCCTTGACGCCGAGATAGATCAGGTACGCCGCACCCGCCCATTTGGCAATCGTAAAGAAGCGCGCGCTGGCGGCAATGATTGCGCCGAGACTGGTGGCCGAGAGCGTGAAATAAATCGCGTTCGCGCTGATGATGCCGGCGGCCGCCGGCATCGAGCGCCGCAGGGCGCCGCGCACGCCCTGCGACACGACATAAAACACTGCCGGGCCGGGCGAAAGCGACAGTGCCGTTTCCATCACCAGGAACAGCAGCCAGGATTTGAACGTCATGTTTACCTACTAAATATTAAGCCGCCAGCTTACCAGCACCGGCCCACTAGTGCCGATGCTCGATGACCGGCGGAATGGCGCGGGGTGCACGTAGTACGTCCCCCGGTTTTCGCCAATGCAATCGTGCAATCGGTTTGTGCTAGCGTCTAAAGTATGCGCAACAAAATACTTGTCTTTCTCCTTGCCGTCTGTTGTTTCTCTTCGGCTGACGGAGCATCCCTCAACGGCGCTGCCGTCTCCGTCGAGGCGCGCGTCGCAACTCAGAACTCGCTCTTCGAGGAATACTACCAGTCCGAACTCAAGGCTCACCCCGAACGGGCGACGGCCTACGGGGACTATCGCTATAACGACCGGCTGGACGAGTACTCCCTCACGGCACTCAACGACCAGCATGCCAGCGATCTCAATTTCCTCGCGCGCTTGGAAGCGATCCCGACCAAGGGCTTTTCCGAGCAGGACACGCTATCCCAGGAGGTTCTGCGCAGTACTCTGCGGCAGCGCATCGACAATTATGGCTTCAAGGAATACGAGATGCCGGTGAACCAGATGGACGGTCCGCACCTGCACCTCGCGGATCTGCCGCTCGCCGTCCCCTTCGATTCGGTCAGGCAGTACGAGGATTACATCGCCCGCCTGCATCAGATCCCGCGTGTCTTCACCCAGACCGAGGAAGTACTTCGCGCGGGATTGAAAGACAATCTCATGCCGGTGCGCTTTCTCATCGAGAGAGTTCCGGGGCAATGCCAGGGAGTCATCGCTGCCGACCCTTTCCTCTTGCCCACCAAGAAATTTCCATCCGGCATTTCGTCCGAAGAGCAGCAGCGCTTGACGAAGGCAATCACGGATGCGGTGACCAACGAGGTGCTGCCGGCGTACAAAGCCTTCGCCGATTTCATCGCCGCGGACTATGCGCCCCACGGACGCACGGCGCTCAGTGCTGCCTCGCTTCCCGGCGGCAAAAAGCGCTATTTGAACGACATTCGAAGCCGCACCACCGTGAGCACTCTCACGCCCGATGAGATTCACGAGATCGGCGTCAAGGAGATCGAGCGCATTCAGGCCGACATGCTCACCATCGTGCACAAGGAAGGCTTCGCGGACCTGGCCTCCTTCCGCCGAGCAGTGGACGCGAACCCGAAGTACAAGCCCGCGTCGGCCGAGCAAATCGTCGATGACTTCCGCCGGTACGTGGCGCAGATGCAGCCCAAGCTGCCCGATCTGTTCACGTTCATCCCCGGTTCGCCGGTCACCGTCGAAGCCATGCCGGATTTCCAGGCCGCCAATGCCACGCACTACCAAACCGGCACGCCCGACGGCAAGCGCCCCGGCCGAATCGTCGTGGCCGTATCCAAGTTCGCGCAACGCTCGCTCGTCAATGACGAAGCCATCGCCTATCACGAGGGTATCCCCGGGCACCACATGCAGCTCTCGGTGGCGCAGCAACTCGACGGCCTGCCCAAGTTCCGCCAGCATAGCCAGAACTCGGGATACATCGAGGGCTGGGCGCTCTATGCCGAACAGCTCGGCAAGGAGGTCGGGTTTTATCAGGACCCCATCAGCGATTACGGCCGCCTCTCCAGCGAGTTGTTTCGCGCCGTGCGGCTCGTGGTCGACACCGGACTCCACTCGCAAGGGTGGACCCGCGACCAAGTGGTGGCGTTCTTCCGCCACACCGGAGCCATCGACGAACCCAGCATACAGGCTGAAACGGATCGTTACATCTCGTGGCCGGCGCAGGCACTCTCGTACAAGCTGGGCCAACTCAAGTTTCGCGAGCTTCGCGACCGCGCACGGCGAGAGCTGGGCGCAAAATTCGACATCCGCAGCTTCCACGACGAGATGCTGAACGGCGGCGTGCTGCCGCTCGATCTCCTGGATTCCCCCACCAACAGCTGGATCCAGGGGCAGAAACTCGGGGCCAAATCCACCGCGGCCAACTGACCTAGCCGAGTTGCGCAAGGTGCATCACAATAGCGCATGAACAACCGCAAGCCCGTCACCCTGCGCCGCCTGCGCGAAATGCACGCTGCCGGCGAAAAGATCGCGATGCTGACGTGCTACGACGCCGCATTTGCACGCATTTTGGATGAGGCCGGGGTGGACTCCCTCCTCGTCGGAGACTCGCTCGGCATGGTGCTGCAGGGTCGCGCGAGCACTCTCGCCGTGTCCATCGACGAAATGGTCTATCACACGGGATGCGTGGTGCGGGGCAATCGCGCTGCCTGGGTCATCGCCGACATGCCATTTGGCAGCTACCAGGAGTCTGCCGAAGTCGCGATGCGCCACGCCGCCCTGTTGATGCAGCAGGGTGCGCAGATGGTAAAAATCGAAGGCGGCGGCTGGACCGCGCCGGTCGTGCGCTTCCTGGTGGATCGCGGCATCCCCGTCTGCGCGCACTTGGGTTTCACTCCCCAGTCGGTGCACGCACTCGGCGGTTATCGGGTGCAGGGACGCGACGAGGCGGCGGCCCGGACCTTGCACTGCCACGCCGAGGAACTCGCCGCGGCGGGGGCGGAGCTCTTGGTGTTGGAAATGGTGCCGGCCGCGCTCGCGCGCGATCTGACGAAAGCGCTCCCGATTCCGGTCATCGGCATCGGCGCCGGCGTCGGCTGCAGCGGCCAGGTTCTGGTGCTGCACGATATGCTGGGAGTGACGGGAGGAGAGCCGCTGCGGTTCGTGCGCAATTTCATGGATGGCAGCGCCAGCATCGAACTCGCCGTGCGCCAGTATGTCACCGACGTGAAGGACGGGCGATTTCCGGACGATGCGCTTCACGGCTTCTGATCGGAACTGCCATGCAAATCATCCGTACCCTTGCTGAATTGCGCGCGGCTGTCGGAGCCGAGCGCCGGCCGGTGCTGGTTCCGACCATGGGCAACTTGCACGCCGGTCACTTGTCGCTGGTACGCATCGCGCGCGAGCGCGGCGGCATCGTGGTCACCAGCATATTCGTCAACCGGCTGCAGTTCGCACCGCACGAGGATTTCGCCACGTATCCGCGCACTTTCGAGCGCGATTGCGAGCTGCTCGCCGGCAGCGGCTGCGACATCGTGTTCGCACCGGCCGATCACGAAGTTTACCCCGAGGCTCAGGGCTACATGGTGCATCCGCCGCACGGGCTGGGCGACATTCTCGAGGGACAAGTGCGACCTGGATTTTTCACCGGCGTCTGTACGGTGGTGCTGAAGCTCTTCAACATGGTGGAGCCCGCGGCGGCGGTATTCGGAAAGAAGGACTATCAGCAGCTATTGGTGATCCGAAACATGGTGCGGCAATTGGCGTTGCCGATCGAGTTGGTCGCCGCGGAAACCGTGCGCGACCCGAGCGGGCTCGCGTTGTCATCCCGCAATGGCTACTTGAACGACTCGCAGCGCGCCGAGGCGGCGCAACTCCACGCGGCATTGCGCTCGCTGCTGGCCGGGGTCAAGTCCGGCCGCACCGACTGGCAGCGCCTCGAGCGCGAGGCGCAGGAATTTCTCGCCGCAAGAGGCTGGCAGCCGGACTATGTGGCGATTCGGCGGCAGAGCGATTTGCGCGAACCGTCGGCGGCCGAGCCCTTGGTCGCGCTGGCCGCCGCCAGGCTTGGCGGCACTCGGCTCATCGATAACCTCGAGATTTGATACGGGCTATCCTTACGAGCCCGCGAACAACAACGCGGCCGCTGAACCCTTCGAGTCGGTTTATGACCATCATGACGGCGCCTAGGTCCTGGTAATGCTCACGGTTTCGGTCTCAGGATCGAATACGATTCGAGCCTCGCCGCGTTTGAGCTGACCGATGACGTGAGCCACTTTAGCCTCCAGCGAAAATTCCTTTTCCCCGTAGTCCGTACCCTCCCGCAGGACGTACGACTCGACGACGGCGTGCAGCAAATCCGCCGCCAGCTCGGTATATGGAACCACCACCGGTTCTGGAACCTCGCCCTCCATTTACCCGCTCGTCCGGCGTGCGAGCCAGGTATCGAGATGCCCCGCGAATGCGTTTCGATTCGCCTGCGTCAGCGGGGGCGGTCCGCCGCCGACGTTGCCGCTGGAACGCATCGTGTCCATGAAATCTCGCATGGCGAGAACTCCTCGTATGGTGTCCGGCGAATATAGCTCCCCGCGCGGATTGAGCGCCTCGCCACCCTTGGCGATCACCTCAGCGGCGAGTGGAATATCGGCGGTGACGACGAGGTCCCCCGGTGCCACGCGTTTGACGATCTCTCCATCCGCCACATCGAAACCGGAGGATACATGGACGGCGCGCAAACTCGGGATGCGGGGAATCTGCAGCGGCTGGTTAGCCACCAGCGTCACGCACACCCCGGTGCGCTCGGCCGCTCGGAACAAGATTTCCTTGATGACGTTCGGACAGGCATCCGCGTCAACCCAGATACTCGGCGCTGCCATATTCGATCCCTGCGAAACACATATGTGCACCGGCTGAACAATATACAGGTGCTGCTTCGGGGCATTTAAGCGCCCAATAGCCTGCGTGCCAGCAACGACCCCATATCTCTGCGACCGTCGGCAACAACGTAGACGATGACTTGTTTCGCATGCACCCTGTAGATCAGCCGGTATGGTTTAAAGAAGATTTGCCGATATTCCGAGATACCAAGAGAGCGCAACTCGGTTACGTAGGTACCGCGGTCAGGAGACGTTCTGAGCGCATCAGTCGCCCGGACGAGCCGCTCGAGGACGAGATCAGCGCTAGCTCGGGAATCGTGCTCAGCGATGTAAAAATAGATCTCTTCCAGGTCACGTTCTGCGTCCTTCGTCAGCGAGACCTCGTGCGGCATCAGGGGATGGTAGCCTTGGAGCGCAGGCGACTCGCCACCGCCCCGATCGGCGTGATCTCCCCGCGTTCAACCTGTTGGCTGCCGAGCGCAAGCATCTTTAATAGCGCCAGCGTCTCTTGCGTTTCCTCGTAAGAGGCAACGTCCTGAATTACGGCCTTGGCTTCGCCATTTTGCGTGATGATCATGGGCTTACGCTGCTCCTCCAGCACCTGAAGGACCTCGGCGGCATTCGCTTTCAAGTAGCTAATAGGCCTTATTTGGGTCGAATAACGCATGGCAGCTCCAAATGATGGCAAGACTTAATATAGTCTTTTTATGGTCCTATCGCAATCTAACGGCATTGAACCAGGGCCGCTGGGGGACCCAAACATCGGCGACCGCCATTCCGCACGCCTCGGAGGAACTCATCGGTCAGTCGACTGGGTCCACGAAGTCCGCTTTTCGAGTATCGGGGAGCCTGGCTGATTCCCGTCAAAGCCGCCATTCGCCGCCGGCAGACCGCCTAAACACTGGTGTACAATTGGCGGCGGGGGGACTCGGACTTCGACTTCATGATCACAACACCAAACGCCCGAAGAGGCGTCACGCGTTATTTTCAGATCTATACGGTCCTCGCGCAGGCACTGGCCGAAGCCGTCATAGCCGCCGGCGAAGCGCTGCCCAGCGAATCTTCTCTGGCGCGCAGCTACGGAGTTTCAAGAACCACGGTGCGCCGCGCCCTGGCCCGATTGGCGTCCGAGGGAAGAATCAGCAGCCGCCGCGGCAGCGGCAGCTTCGCACTGGGCAAGAGCGAACGGCTCGAGTCGGCGCGGCATCTCGTGCCGATACCCGATGACTTGCGCCGCGTCGTGGGCGCGCGCGCCTCCGACACCCATGCGCGGCTGCTCGCGTTCGACCGCGTTGCCACACCCGAATTCCTACGGCAGGAGTGGGGGGATTTCGGCGAGACCACTCTGCTGATTCGCAGCCTCCGCTACCTCAAAGATGACCCGGCTGTCCTGTCCACAACCTACGTCCCGGAGCCCATCGCTCGCCGCCTGACACAGCGACGCCTCGGCCGCGACACCGTGCTCGCGGCCCTCGACAAGCTGGGGTTTCACGCCGTGACCGGCGAACAGGAAGCGAACGCCATCGCCGCCGACCCGCTCACCGCGCGGTATCTGAACTTGGATGTCGGGGCGGTGCTGCTCAACGTGAAACGGCTCATGCGCGATTCGAAAAGCCGGATTATCGAGTGGACCAACTTTGTGTACCGGCCGGACCGCCACGAACTGCAGACGGTAATCGAGCGGACGACCCTCGCCTTGGGCCGCAAGAAACGCCGCTCGTAGCGGCTCGCACATGCCGCAACTTGTCGCACACCGCAAGGCGGCCGGTAGATCCAAGTCCGGCGGCGCTCGGGGCGGCAAACTACTCGACCGCGGCGTCGCTCGTTACTACCATCTCTATGAACTTCTTTCCTGTGCATTGAACGATGGCACCATATCACCCGGCAACGCCCTGCCCAGTGAACCTGAACTGGTACTTCGGCATGGGCTTTCGCGCGATACCGTGCGGCGAGCCCTTGCGCGGCTGGAGAAAGAGGGACGTATCGACCGGCGACGCGGCAGCGGCACGTTCGCGCTTCGAATTCCCGCGCCCTCGAGGCAGTCTCTGAATCTGCATGCCTTCCATAGGGACATGCCGGCGTTGAACTCGCAGATATCCGCATCGATCCTGCGTTTCGAAACCGATGCGGTGCCCGCGGCCATAGAGAAGCTTGAGCCGCAGATCGGCGCCCGCGCGCTCGTCATCCAGCGCGTGCATCGCTACCGCGGCGCGCCATACCAGCTCACCACCGCATACGTTCCGGAATCCATCGGCCGTCTGATAGCGCGCAAGGGCCTGCTGGGACACGCGTCTCTACTGACGATCCTGGACCAGATCGGCCCGCGCACGGAGACGACGGACCATAGGATAAGCGCAATCGCCGCGGACACCGTCGCCGCGCGGTCGCTCGGGGTGTCGATTGGCACCCCGTTGCTGCGGATCCGGTCTGTGATGAGTGACAGTCGCGGCCGCCTGCGCGCCATTTACGAAAGCCTGTCGCGGCCTGACCGCTTTCGCGTCCATGCCGCGTTCGAACGCAACGCAACGTCGTGTTTGAAGGCACGCTGGCGGCTGACACGCCGCCGATAAATGTCAGAACGCCTCGCGCAGCAGATCCATAAAGCGCTCGAGCCGGCCTTCTGATGCATAGACAGCGGGCATGCCGACGACGATGTTGAGGTGTCTGCCATTTGCACTGAGCGATATGAAGGAGTTGCCCATCACCGGCAAACTGTAATAGTTATCCGCTGCGAACTGCGCACAGCTGAGCGGCGCCATATCGACCACGCCGAGGTTCGTGACGAGCACGGTTTCCAACACTTTACGCCGCAAATAGCTCTCCGGCGTGCGCCCCGTCACTCGATCGATGAATGGAAATGACAAGTAACGGATACACTCCACCACCGCGGGATACGAAACGTCGCGGTTCTGCTCCAGAGCCTCGCGCAGTTTGTGCCGGAAATCATCTGCCGATTCCCCGGGAAGCATTCCCACATGCAGCACGCCGCTGAAGTTCATCGTCGACTTGAGGCTCGGCAGGTGTCGCCGCAAATTGACTGCGACGGCGATACGTACTGGCCCCGGCCCAAAGCTCCACGCATAGCGCGCAGCGACCTCCGCAACGCGGCCCATGAGATTTTTCTGAGGCCTCGCCGGCAAGGTGAGACGCTGCCAAACATCGCCGTAGCTTACTCCTTGCGCGCCGCCGGTCAGCGGAATCGGACTTTCGCCCCCACCTTTCCAACCGGGGCTCGAGACCGCTCGCATGAGATCGACATCGCTGAACGCCGCGTTGCTGCCCATCAGCGGTTCACCGCGCAGCGCGCGAAACAGTTCCTGAAAAAAGTGCAGTACCCCCATGCCGTCCATCAGCGCGTGGCGGGTACGCAGAATCAGCCGGGTGACCTTGCCGGAGGCAACGATAAATTCAGTGGCCGGGCCGGTTTCCAACGGCAGCGGCGTCCGCTCGATAGCCTCCATGCCATGATGTGAACGCCCGTCCCATCGGCAGTTATCGATAACCCGAAATTGCGGGGGCAGCGCTCCTTCGCGGGTCCAGCGCGCACGCTGTCTAGATCCCTGGATGCGCAGGGGTATGCCATGGTTTGCATCCACCACGCGTCGTAACGCCTCCTCCCACTGCCTAGGCGCCAGGGTGCTTTCGCCTTCCAACACCATGGTGATGATGCGCGGCGGTTCCAGCGTCTTCCCGCTCGCTCCGGCGGCCGCGTGACCGTACTCGAAAAAGCTCAAGGGGCGCGCGATGTGGGGTCTCGGCGCTAGCGCCAGTCTCTGCTTCTCCCGCGACCAAAACGCGTTCATACCGCGACGACGGCACTGGGTGCGCACTGCTCGCCGAATTCACCTTGGACGGCATCGAGCAGTGCGTCGAGCTGGCCATCGAGGTTGTAGCTTTCCGGCGCCGCGAAGGTGGTGACCGTATGTCGTTGGGTGAAAATGGTCACGACGTTCAGCTTGCCCGCAAAACCCGGAATCGGTATGACATCGTGAGGCGTAAAATCCGGCGCCGACAGATACTGCAACGGAAAATTGCCCATCGACACGACACCGCCGCTCATCGCATCGGGAACCGGCTCATAAAGCGAGCGCTCCAGGCTACGGCCGATTTCGCGATGAATGGTGCGCAGCGGCACCCAGGGCAGTTTCTTCAGAATGTCCGGGCGATAACAATCGATGTAGTTGCGAACTCGCAGACTGAGCTGCCGGCTGAAGTCCCTGGTGCCATCCCCCGGTTCGATCGGGATGCTGAGATAACCCGTCAAATTGCCGAGCGACAATACCTCTTCGCGCAGTGTGCGCAGATCGACCGGGACGGTAAAGCAAACCCTGCCTTGCGCGCGCCGTCGCGCGTACTGGGCTAGGAATATCGCGAACTTCGACAACACATTGGGGATGTTCCCGGGAATCACCACGGTGCGCCACGTGTAGCGCAGCCGCGTTGAACGCGCGGAACCGCAGGGAATCACCGGGAGGCTCGGCTCCGTCGATGGGGCATCCAACGCCCCTCGATTCACCTTGCCCTGAAACTTGCGCATGATGTCCCACTCGACATACGTGCACGGCGAACCCAGCAACGGCTCGCCGCGCAGTGCGCGAAACACTTCGGCTATCCAGTGCAATAGAGAGCGTCCATCGACTGCGGCATGCAATGCGCGAAACACGATGCGTGCAGGACTGCCGAGCACATAGACCAATCTGCAAATGGGACCGCCTGCGAGCGCATCAAAACGCTCCTCCAGGAACGCGGCACCGCGCTCGCTGCGACCATCCCACGCCGACGCCCGGACTTCCTGCACCTCCGGTGCGATGCCGCTATCGACCCAGCGCGAGAATCCGAGAACGCCGCGCAGCCGCACGCGGCTTCCAGGATTTGCCTGCGCCGCTTTTTCAACGGCACTGCGCAGCGTATCGATGGACAGCGCACCGTGCCCCTCGACGATGATGTCGCAGTTATAGTTGCAGAACTCGTTCAGGACGAGCGAGGCCCGCTCGATCGGCGAGACCTTGCGGCTATATCGTCTATGCCAAATCGCCATGTATCCACTCCTTAACAGCGGCAGCGATAGAGAATCACACGGGTATGCGCCTTTGCATGCGGCAGATTCCATGCGCTTGCGAAATCGGCGCTGGGGTGAACCGCGATCTTCGTGAAACCGGCGGCACGCAGATCATCGGCGATCTCGTGACGATTGCGCCCATCGCAGGCGAATGCACGCCGCTGCGGCCCGCGCATCCTCGAGAGCAGCCGGCCGGCGAAGCTGCGCCTCGGCTCGTCTGGAACAGGCAGATAGTCGAAGACGTACTCGCCGCGATTGATGCGCAAGAACTCGGCGATAGCCCGCCAGATCAGCATCTGGGCGGCGCGGGCGAAATACATCATCAGGCCTTCGGTGATGATGAAGCTGGGACATGCCGCAAATCTGTTCCAGTCCATGGCAGTCGCATCGCCCTCGAGCAGCGCGAGATTTGCGCGGCGCAATACCATCTGCCCCGCCGGCGTGGCCCGAAGCAACGCGCGTTTGGCGGCGATCACCGGCGGCAAATCAACTTCAAAGTATCGTATCGAAGGATCGGCGCTGATTGCGCTGCCGCGCGGCGAGAATCCGGCAGCGATCTCGATCACCTGTGAGCAGTTGGATTCGCGCAGTAGATGCTCGATTCCGGCATGTCGATGGAGGAGAGTGTGCTTCAGCGAATGCCAACCTGGATTGACCAGACCGTACAAGGTCAAATAGGCATTCATGGCCCGAAACACCGGGCGGGCATTGGGTGGTGTGACGAGGTCGGCGCCAGGAAGCTTGCCCCAGCGCCAAGTCGCCGCCGTGTAAAGGGCAGACGGCGGGATATTGTCCTTACCCAGAGACATGGTGGATGGCATTGTCCTGTACCTCGTTGATGCCCGGCGCAAAGTGAACTAACAGTTCCTCTGTCATGGCGGTGGGAGCTTGCGTGGGAATGTAATGACCGCAGTCCAGCCAGCGCAGCGAGCCGCGCGGCAGCAGGCTTATCAGGCGCCGCCCGGCCGGGGCGCAGTTGGAATGGCTGCCGTACAGGCAGAGCGTGGGAACGTTCAGCGCCTTTAGACGCGCATCGGGCACATCCGCAGCGGTGCGTAGATCCTCCCGCAACGAACTGGCCAGAAGTAGAAACTCCAGTCGTTCGCGCGCTCGCCGCCGCTGACGCGGACCCCGCGCGACCTGTTGTCCATCGAGGTGGGCGGAGAACCGTTGCTCCAAGGCCTCCGGCGAGTCCAGATCGGCCAATGACGGATGCACGTAGCGCTGTGCGGGTAACGGTGCATCGATCAGCGCCAGCCGTGCGACATCGTGTGGATGCCGCAGCGCATAGTTGAGGGCGGTCAGGGCGCCATAACTGTGGCCGATGAGCGCGACCTTTGCCGCATTACCCGCCGTCTGATTCGGCCGGTAGGCTCGGATGACCTGCGTCAAATCCCGCGCCAGCGTATCCAAATCATAGCCGGCTGCCGTCAAGTCGCTTTTGCCGTGTCCGCGCACGTCATAGAGAACGACTCGATAATGGCGTGCCAAGGCAGGAGCGGCGGTGAAATACCAGGTGGCGAGGCTGGCCGTCACCAATCCGTGGCACATCACCAGCAGCGGCCCGCTGCCGAGACACAGCGTGTTCAGCCTGACGCCTTCCGATTCAACCCATGGCATGACTTGGTCTCGGCCGTACCGTGCGTGGATCTCCTCCCGGCCGCGAATCCTCCCGGTGAAGAAATTGCTCGAGAATGCTTGCCGCCTGCCTCGCACCGCCAAGCCGCCCGAGCGACTCCTTGATGCGCAGCGCGGCGGCGCGGTAGCCGGGCGCGCGCAGCAATTCCTGCACCGCTGCGCGCGCCGTGGCAGCGGTGACCTTGCCGTAGCGCATGAACAGACCTGCGCCTGCGTCGATCACCTGTCGCGCCACGATCGGCTGATCATCGCGGATCGGAGCGACAATGAGCGGCAAGCCGAATGACAAAGCCTCGCACACCGTGTTGTGTCCGGCATGACACAGCACGGCGTCCATATGCGCGAGCAACGCGACCTGCGGCACCCTCGGCCGTACGATGAAGTTGGCGGGCGCCCGGCCGCGCAGTTCTTCCGGCGCGACCATCACTATTTGCAAGGATCGGCCGTACGGCGAGTCGTCGAGAACCAGGTTATCGAGTGCTTCCATCATCACCTCATAGAAACGCACTCCCCTGTCGCGGCTGACGGTACCGAGGGATATGAGCATTCTCGAGGCACCGGACTGCAGTTCCTGCCACGGGAACTCGGCCGTCAGCGGGCGATGCGTGAGTGCCGGGCCGACGAAGTGATAGGGCGCCTCGTAGTAAGCGTACTTGCCACCGAGCAAGGCCTCGGACGAAAATACGATGACGCCATGGGGCGAGAAATCCGGACGAGCTTCGACCTGAACGCCAAAGTCGCGCTGCAGGCCGGCGAATTGGTCCTCGATCCACGCGTCGATTACCGGGGACATCTTCAGAATGGAGACGTTGGTCGAAGCGAGCGTGAACCAGGGAATCTTTCGTGCTCTGGCCACGAGCGCGCCGGCAAGCATCTGGTGATCGCAAATCATGAGATCGGGCGTTACCGCCTGCACGATGTCCTGCAGGGGCCGCAGCGATGCCCGGGCCAGGGGCAGGCAGAACTGCTCGTAGAAGAACTTGACGCTCTCCAGACCTCTCACTCCGGACGAGCGTTTACCGAGCTCCAGATTCGATTCGACCGGCAGCGCGTAAACCTCAGCATCGGCAGGCAACAGATCGGGGATCAGGTCTCGATGCACCGCCCAGGCCACCTCATGCCCGCGAAGCAGCAGTTCTGCGGCCAACGACAAGGCGGGATTGATATGGCCCGTGAGAGGCGGCACGGCGATCAGCATCTTCGCCACTAGTCCTGCCCGCCGCCGGCTACGAGACTATCCGAGACGAACTCGGCGATGTTGCCGACGCGCAGAGCAATCAAGTCATCGAATGACTTCGTCGAGAGCCAGCCGATGAGATCGATTTGCCCGCCGAAGTGCTGCTGTAAACCCGCCGCAATGGTCACGAATTCGACGCTCTCGAGGTCCAGATCGTCGTTGAAGCTGGTGTTCGCCCCGATCTCGAACTCCTGAATCCAGTCCTCTGCCACGGCTTCGCGAATAACGGCGGTAATATCCCGAATGATTGCCGGATCGATGGTGACATTCATACTTCCTCCTCTCCTCTCCATGCAATGACGTCGTTCTCGCGCTTGAGTGTGTCGACCCACATGCCGTTCACGCGGATTCGTTGCTGTAGAATCGCCTCGAGACGGAACGAACGTGGATTCCCCTTCAAACCCGTCCCGGCGACCTTGCCGACGACTTCCTTTGCGGCCCACGCCCGCGCAATCCACTCCTCACGGTCGTGGCCGGGCAGCAGCGCGAGTTCTTCGGGAGAAAAGGCAAGCGCCAGGAAACTGTCCGAGCGTGCTTCGATCGTTTCGACGTCGATACCGACCGGACGGCTGGCGGCGATCGCAGCCGCCAAGGTGCCCTTATGACTGATCGAAATATGCAGCGGCTGCGCGTAGGGCGCAGTGATATGGGGACGTACCTGCGGCTGCCCGCTCGGCGCGTTGCTGATCGCCAACTCCTTCGGAAACAATGCCCGGTGCCCGTGCTTGCGCCACAAGTAATGCCGAACCGCATCCTTGGCGGCAATGCGGCCGTTGAGCCAGTGGCGCTTGCGCCGTGGCGGCAACGCTTCGTATTCACGCAGCGACGGCTGATTGAGCATTCGCAGCGCAATGTACTCGCGCATGTTGGCGGTATCGTAGCGGTCCTCGAACACCACGAACGGATGACCGCTGTCCTCGCAGAGCAAATTTATTTCGACCTCGCGCGTGCGGCGATAAAACTCGCGCGTCATCTGGTAGCGCCGGGTATGCCACCCCAGCAACTCGACGACCACGCAGCCGGTAGGGTCGAGCAGCTGCTGATCGCTCCAGCAGTTCTGTTCATCGAGCTTGTCGATGCGGATTTGACACTCGAATGCTTCACCCACCGCAGGCGGCGGACGATAGAAGCACACCCTCTGCACACCGATCGGCATGGCTAGCGGGCCGTGCGCTTGCGTTTCCATTACCCAGTAGCCGGCGAGTTGTCCCATGTTATCGAGCAGCGCGCCGGGTCCCGGAGGCACTTTGATCGATCCCGCGATGCCGTTGTCGCCAACCGGCCCCAGCCGAGTGACGCCGCGATAGGCCTCGCGATGAAACATCCAATTCTGCGAGTACAGCTCATGGGCCGTAATCGAGCAGGCGCGCGCATTATGCAAAGGCGCCGTGCGCTGCGCAGGCGGCGCCGGGTAATTGCGGGCGAGGACGGCACGGCCGCGGATATATCCCTCGACCGCGACATCGACCAGCGGATACTCCTGCATCGACAAATGAATATTGATGTCGACCGGCTCGGCCACCAGCAACCAGCGGGTTGCCAGGATCTGTTCAAACGCGATCACGACGTAACCGGGCACGGACTCCTCCAGAGCCTCCCGCAGCAATTCGATCTCCATCGTCAAAGGCACGACCGGCCGGCAATCCTCGAGTACCGGCCAGCCCTCGCGCTCGCGATGAAATGAATGATCACGCACCAGGGGAATTGTCGTTTGCACGTCCAGATGCCGCGCAATGAGGACGTCGAAAGGCGCAGGCAGAGCAATCGGCTGTGCGTCCGCGCGCGCTTGCTGGCGCTGCTGCCACACGGCCAGTACGTCGCGTCCTGCTTGCCGGATGTCCGTCAGCACGGCGGAAAAGGCGTTTTGCAGCGGATCGTCGCTGCTGCCGATCGGGGTTTCATTCTCTGCCCCCGCGTCAACCGCCGCTGGAACGCCGCGGGCCAGGGGAGTTTTCAATTTGATCAGCGGCACACCGAGTGAAAGACGCTGTAATGATTTGCTGCGAGAGTTGCGCACCGGAGTTTCCTCGAGTCCGAGCGCGGAAAACTCGACCGGCGCGTCCTCAGCCCACAGGGCCGCACACACGTGCGTCAGCTGATGCATCCCGGTGCGCTTGGCGATGTTTGCGCCGACCGTCAGATGCGGCCGGCCCTTGAGCGTATCCGCGACGAAACCGACGAGGCTGCCGGTGCCCACTTGCACGAAGGCGCGGAATCCTTCTGCATACAGGTTCTCAATGAGTTCGCGGAAGCGTACGGGGCGCAGCAGATGCTCCACGGCCAGTTGCTGCTTTTCGGCGATGGTCGGCGGAAATTCGCGGCCGGTGGTGGTCGACCATAAGGGCACGCTCGGTTCGTGCAGCGGAGTGCTACGGAAGAACTCCCGGTAGCGGTTCACGTAAGGAGCGAACAGCGGCGAGTGAAACCCGGACGCAAACGGCAGCATTTGCGTGAAAATGCGCTCTGCGCGGAAGCGGCCGAGGGCCGTCTCAATGTGAGCCTTGCGTCCGCAGAAGATCACTTGATGCGGGCAGTTGTCGTGAGACATCGTGGGCGCATCCAAGCCCGCAAGCACTTTCAGTGCTTGCGCTTCGGTGCAAGCGGCAGCGAGGAACAGCAGGTCGATGTCGGGCATCGCTTCGTTCTGGACTTGCCGAATGGCTGCCTGCGCGAACTGCAGCGGAAGCATGTCGCACGCCGCCATGGCGCACCACTCGCCCAAGCTATGACCCGCCATCGCGTCGGCCTTGATACCCAGGGCTTCGAGCGCGTTGAACAGCAGCATATTGACGTCATAGACGCCCAATGCGACCTGCAGTAGATCCTTGGCCGGATCGAGCTTGTGCGCATATCGCGCCGGCGGCAGATGAAAATGTTCCGCAACACCCTCGACTTGCGGATTGAAGCTGCTGTCCACCCCGGGGAACACGAACGCGAGCTTGCCGCAGGCGAGCAGTCGATCCGCCGAGAAGTAGATTTGATTGTGCCCGTGCCAGGCCGCCCCCGCAGTGACCACCGTATGCGCGACGCCCAGGCGGGCATCGTCGGGCTCGACGATTGCGAGCCGAAAACGCCCCGGTTGCGCCGCGCGATCCCAGCGGCGCTCGGCGAGCTTCTCCAGCAAGGCCTCCTTCGAATCGTCCGCGGCCACCACGACCTTCGGCAGTACGACCGTTGGCCGCCGCGGCGATGGCGCAACCTTGGCGGCGCGGGCGGAACTCAGCACGGCGTGTGCATTGATGCCGCCGAAACCGAAGGCATTGACGGCCGCTACGCGCACCCCGTCCGCAGGCCACGGCTCTTGGATTGCAATGGCGCGAAATCGGGTGTCAATCAACAATGGGTGCGGCCGAGCGCAATGCAAAGTCGGCGGCAAGACGCCGTGATAGATCGAGAGTGCCGCTTTGATGAGGCCGGCGGCGCCCGCCGCGGGCATCGTGTGTCCAATCATCGATTTCACCGAACCGATCACGGCACGTGATGCCGCGCCCGTCTCTGTGCCGAAGAATTGCCTCACGGTTTCCAATTCCGCTTGATCGCCGGCCGGCGTGGCGGTGCCGTGCGCCTCGAGCAAGCCGATTTCTTGCGGGCGAAAGGGCGTCTGTTGCCAGGCGCGTTGCAACGCCAACAACTGGCCGGCGACCGACGGCGCGAGCAGGCCGCTGCTGCGCCCATCGCTCGCGGATGCAACGCCTTGTAATACTGCATAAATGCGATCGCCATCCGCCTCCGCGTCGCGCCGCCGCTTCAACACCAGCAAACCGATGCCTTCCCCGGCGAGAATGCCATCGGCATCCTGCGACAGCGGCCGGATCTGCTGTGAGCGCGATAACGCGCCGAGCTGGCAGAAAGTCGCCCAAAATGTCAGGTCGTGGGTGAAGTGCAGGCCGCCGGTAAGCGCCATCGCGCAATCGCCTCGCGCGAGCGCTTGACACGCCTGCTCTACCGCGATGAGCGCGCTCGCGCAGGCTGCGTCGATCGTATAGGCGGGTCCTCGCAGATCGAGGCGATTCGCCAAACGCGAGGCGGCAAGGTTCGGAATGACGCCCGCAGCGGCATCTGGACCGCAGTGATCCAGCTCCGCCTTCAGTTGCTCGCGCACGCCCCGCAGTTCCGCAGGACGAATATCAGGCAGCAAATCCTGCAACGTTTGCAATATCTGCTGCACCATACGCGCGTGCTGCTGAAGGCGCAGCGTGCCGGCGCCCGCGTAGTTGCCGCGCCCTAGTATGACCGCGGTCTTATCGCGCGGAAAATCGCGATCGAGGTAGCCGGCATCCCGCAGCGCGCCGGCGCCTACACGCAAGCTCAATAACTGGTCGGGCTCGGCGGCAGCCACAGCCTTCGGCATGATGCGGAATTCCATCGGATCGAATTCCGCATACTCATCGACGAATCCACCGCGCCGGCAATAGAAGCGATCGACTTCGTCGGAGCCCGGATCAAAAAACGCTTTCGACCAACGGTGCTCAGGCACCTCGGCAATTGCATCGATACCCTGCTGAATGTTGTGCCAATAACGCTTAAGGTCGGGCGCACCCGGAAAGATGCAATCCATACCGATGATCGCAACGGGTTCCACGGCTAATTTCCCGCAAACTCGCTTCGAGCTCGGGAGACGGTGGACATCTCCGGATGACCGCACATCATGACGAGCTGCACGTTCTCGCGATCGCCTTCGTGCAGCTCGTGCAGCAGCAGGTCCACCCCATCTTGCAAGGGGATCAGTCCGATGCCGCGGCGCGCGTATTCACGCTCCAATTCCGGCGACACCATGCCTTGCCCGGCCCACGGCCCCCAGTTGACCGACAAGACGCGTCCCCGCACGCGCGCTTGCAATGCGTGCGCGAGCTTGTCCAGCACGTCGTTGGCTGCGGCGTAATCCGCCTGGCCGCGGTTGCCGAAGACACTGGTCACACTGGAAAAGAACACCACGAAACAGACGTCGTCGCGCAACAGCCTGGAAAGCGTCACCGCACTTCGCACTTTGGTCTCGAACACTCGCGTGAAGCTTTCCATATTTTTGTCGCGTACGAGCTTGTCCTCTACTACGCCGGCGCCGTGGACCACGCCGTCGATGCGGCCATACAGACGGTATGTGTTTTCGATGTATTCACCGAAACGGTGCATGTCGCGCACGTCCAGCTGCGTGTAATTCGCCCGTGCGCCGGCCTCACCGATCGCATCCAAGGTCCGGCGAATTTCGCGTGCCGCAAGGATGTGCGCGCAGCGCCTCTCCACGGCCGCCGGCGCCAGACCCGGATTATCCCGGAGCACGTGCTGACGCAGCGACTTCGGATCACGCGCTGCCGCGTACTCCGGCTTGTCCGCGGCCGTTTCGAGGCAGGTGCGCCCGACCAGTTCGAGCTGGCATCGGTATTGACTCGCGAGCGACCGCGCGAGGGCCGCGGTAATGCCTCGCGCGCCGCCGGTGAGCAGAACGACGCTGTCCTGTCCGAGTTGCAGATTGCGCCGTTCATTTTTTCGCAGCAGCGGCGCCGGCACCACCTCCATGAGACGCCGGCCCTGCTTGCGGTAAGCCACGTCGACCAGCCTGTCATCGGCCAGCAGCTCGAGTTCCAGATACTCGGCAAGAGCGACAGGCGTTTCGCTCGGCTCGAGATCGACACAGCGCGCATGCAGTTCGGGCCGCTCCTTTGCCACCGATTTGATCAACCCCGCAAGCCCTGCGCCGCGGTGGTGATCGAGCGGCGCCGCATCGCCGTGAAAATGTCCGTAGCGTCCGCCGAGGCCGCTCGCCGCCACCAGGTATGCCATCTTGTGCGCCAACATTGTCCGCAGCAGCTCATAGAAGCGCGCGACATCGCGGTCGCAATGGCCCGCATGCAGGCTCCACAAGTGAATGAGCCCATCGACCGGCTCCAAAGCACCGAACGTCGGCAGGTCGGCGGCAAAGTCCAGCAGACGCGCTTCCGCACCCCGCAGCTCGATGCGTGCCGCCAGTTCCTGAGCGATGCCGCGACCATCGTCAGTAATCAGGAACTTTTTACCGGCTACGCCCATCACGCGCGGCGCGGGCATGTCGATGGCAACGCTGCGCATCCGGAAGCGTGCGATCGTTCCGGGAACTGTGATGGTTCCGGGAACAACGATCTTTCCGGGAACAGCACTTGTATCGGGGGCCTCGGCCGGCGCAATGACGGCACCCTCGTGATTGGCTTCGGCTGCGCTCGACAAGGGGCCATTCAATGGGAGAGCGCTGCCCGGCATACACACACCGGTGGTCGACATGTCCTCCGGCAGCTGTTGCGAGAGCCACTCCAAAATCGCCCGCAAGGTTTTTTGGCCCGCGAGCTGCTCCAGAAGGGCATCGGTATAGGCGCCGAGTTTGTCTTTGAAACCGAGCCGCTCGGACAGCTCGCCCAGTATTTCCACGCGCTTGATGGAATCGATCGATAGGTCCGCCTCGAGATCGAGATCCAAATCGAGCATTTCGACCGGATACCCGGTGCGCCCGCTGACGATCGCCAGCAGTGTCTCCTGGAGGCCGCCGGACTCGCGGTCCGGCGCGGCGTTCGGCGTGCGCGCGAGTCCGGACTCTGCCGATTCCGCCGGCGGCACAGCAGCAGCCGCTTCGCTGAGCACTCGCGCAGGCGCCGGCGCTACGGCGCGCGCGGGAGTTGCCTGACCGAGAAACCCCAGCATGACGTCGCGCTGCGCGTTGACCATCTCGCGCACGTTGCTGAGAAAATCCAGCACCACCCGCTCCGGCGGAACATCTGCACGCTGCGCCGTGGCAGGTGTTATCGATGCCTCCGAGAGTCTCGCCGGCGGCGTGAGCGCTTCGCCGGCATGGCTTGGCAGGGTTCCTTGCAGCGGCCGCGCACGCTGGCCGTTGATCAGCCATGTCGATGGAGCGAGCCTGCACGGCTGATCAAGGTCGAGCAGGGCCACTTGCCGCCCCGCATACAGAGTGCTCACGTCGACATCGTCCGTCAGTACCGCAAGCCGTGCGAGCGCTTGGAGAAATTGCGCGACGCCGGGCCGTCCCTTCTGGGCTGTCACGACGGTATGGTGAGATTTTCCGACGAGAATCGCTTCCACCAATCCCGTCAACACGCGCCCGGGGCCGACCTCGATGAAAATGCGCGCGCCATCGGCGTACATGCGCTCGATTTGCTCCACGAATCGCACGGGCTCGACGAGGTGCTGAGCGAGCAGCGCCTTGATTGCGGCCGGATCGGTGCAATAGGGGCTCGCCGTAGTGTTCGAGTAGACCGGGAGCTGCGGTACGGACATGTCGGCATCACGCAGATGCCCGGCGTACAAAGGTTGGGCGCGCGCCAAGACGGGCGAATGGAATGCACAGGCGACTTCGACGGGCTTGGCCGCCAGGCCGTACAGCTTGAGCGCTACCAGGGCCGCCTCAATTGCCGGCGAGAAACCGGAAATGACGGTCTGCGCGGGACTGTTTTGATTCGCGAGCACGACTCCATCGATCCCGCGCAGCGCGGCGGCAACGGCGGCCGCTGTGCCGCTCACTGCCAACATCTTGCCGGGATCTGAGCCCGCCGCAGCGACGATCGCCTCGCCGCGCCGGCGGCTCAGCTGCAGCAGCGTCGGCAAGTCGAAGGTGTGCGCCACCGCCAATGCGACGAGTTCCCCATAGCTGTGGCCGGCCAACATCTGCGGCCGCACACCGCAGTTCTGCAGCAGCGTCGCGAGCGCATATTCCACGATCCCCAACGCAGGCTGCGCGGCGCGCGTATCGGTGAGCGCGCGCCGCTGCTCGCGTTCTTCTTCGCTGCCGAACGCAGTGGGCGGATACAGCTTGTCGAGCCAAGCTCGCCCGTACTGCAAAATCGGCCGCAGCTGCGGAAACGCGATGAAAATGTCCTGCACCATCCCCGGTGCCTGGCTGCCTTGGCCGGGAAACAGGAACGCCACCTTGCCGCCGGCCGCAACCCGGCGCCGCTCGATGTGAGGATCGGCCACTCCGCTCAGAGCGAGCTTCAACCGCGCCGCAAGGTCGGTCACACCCTCGGCGATGAATGCGCATTGCACGGCTCCCGCACCCGAGCCGCTCGCGGTGAAGGCAAGGTCGCGCAATGCCAGCGGTCCGGTCGATTGATCCAGGAATTTCTGGAAACGCCGCATTTCTGCGTGCGCCTCCTCCTCATCACGGCCTCGAAACACGAACAACTCCGCCGGCCATCGCTGCAAACCGGGCGGATTGTCGCCGGCTGACGCCTCATGCGCGGACAGGACTGCGTGGAAATTCGTGCCGCCAAATCCAAAAGCGCTCACGGCGGCGCGCGCATGCTCGTCCAGCCAGACGCGCGGCGTCGTATGGAAGGCAAATGGGCTATTCGCGCGGCGGTACCAGTCCGTCGGCGCGTTGATGTTTTGTGTGGGCGGCAGAACGCGATGGTACAGCGCCTTGGCAACCTTGATTAAACCGGCAATTCCGGCAGCGCACTTGGTGTGCCCGATCTGGCTCTTGACCGAGCCCAAACCCGCCTGTCCCGCGACGGCGCCGCCGGCATTGTAGATTTCGGTCAATGTCTTGAGCTCGGTGCGGTCGCCGACCACCGTGCCCGTACCGTGCGCTTCGACCAGCCCCACCGAGGCCGGAAGCAGGCCCGCTTGCCAATAGGCCCGCTCCAGCGCGCGCTTCTGGCCTTCTTTGCGCGGGGCGGTCAAGCCCAGACCCCTGCCGTCGCTCGATCCGGCGATGCCTTCGATGACTGCGTAGATCCGGTCGCCATCACGCTCGGCATCGCTCAATCTTTTCAGAACGACGACCCCGATGCCTTCGCCCAAACATACCCCGTCTGCGTCGGCATCGAAGGAGCGGCAGCGGCCGGAAGGCGACAGTGCCTGCACGCTTGCGAACATTAGAAAATCGTTGATGCCGTTGTGAAAGTCCGCCCCGCCAGCGAGCACCATGTCGCTGCTGCCGCTGCGCAGCTCCTTGACCGCAAGCTCAATCGCAGTGAGCGAGCTCGCACAAGCGGAGTCCACCGAGTAGTTCACGCCCTTCAGGTCGAGCCGGTTGGCGATGCGCCCGGCGATGACGTTGGCCAGCACGCCGGGGAACGAATCTTCCGTGAGGTCGGGCAGCGCCGCGTCCAGTTGCGGCGGCAGCTCCGCGCAATACTGCGCAAAGTTGTTGCGAAACGCATAGGCATTGGACAATTCCATGCCGGCTTCGGCCCCGAAGATGACCGAGGTCTTCTCACCGTCAAATTGACGTTCTTCACCGTAGCCCGCATCGGCAAGCGCGCGAGAGGCCACTTCCAGACTCAACAGCTGTACCGGTTCGATCGCCGCGAGCGATTGCGGCGGGATGCCGTATTGCAAGGGATCGAATGCGATCTCGTCGAGGAAGCCGCCCCACTTGCTCGGCGTCTTGCCCTTCTCGGCAGTCGGTCCTTTGCGGTAGTACAGAGCTGCATTCCAGCGCTCCGCCGGCACTTCGGTGATCAAGTCACGGCCTTCTAAGATATTGGCCCAAAAACTCTCCACATCGGGAGAGCCGGGGAAAACGCACCCCATGCCGATGATGCCGATGGGCTCGTCGAGTTCCGCGCGCGGCAGCGACGGCGCAGGACACGCCTGGAGCATCGCCGTGGAGTCGGCGCTCACCACCTGATGCAGACTCGCCATGGTTTTCACGTCGACGCACAGCGCTGCCGCCTGGCCGATCATGTACATGCCTTCGCGCTCCTGAGTGGCGCCATCGACGCTCAGCAGCGCGTCGCCGGTACGTTTGAGCCCCTTGCTTGCCACCCGCAGCCGGCCGATATTGAAAACCTCGAGGCTCTTCCAGCTCTGCTGCGCGCCGAGACCCTGCTCTTCCAAGCGGCGCTTCTCGGCAGCAAAGGTCTCGATGAAACCGCTCGGCAAACAGCGCACCGCGTGGCCCGGCGCAGTTTCGATCAATGTGGTGTCGACGGCGCTCAGCACCTGGCGCTGAAACTCCGGAACGATCGCGCCGGTCCGCACCGCTTCCTCGGTAGCCAGATAGGCGGTACCCATCATGACGCCGATTTTTGCTCCGCGCGCGGCGAGCGGCGCCGCAAGCGCGGCGACCATCGCGGCAGAGCGCGCATCGTGGATCCCGCCGGCAAAATATACGTGCAGCTCTTCGGGCCGATCGAACGCCAGCAGCTGCTGAAGCTGTTGTTCCCAGAGCACGAAGCTATAACGCGGTCCGACATGACCGCCGCATTCGCGGCCTTCAAAAATGAAATGGCGGGCGCCGTCCTTGAGGAACAGCTCGAGCAGACCCGGCGAGGGAACGTGCAAGTAGGCGGGGATGCCGAGTTCCGCCAGCGGACGCGCTTGCGAGGGCCGGCCCCCGGCCAGCAACACGACCGAAGGGCGAAATTCCCGAATCAAGTCAAGATGCGGATTGAGTATTTCCGGCGGCGCAAAACCGAGCACACCGACACCCCAACTATGCTCGCCGATCCCGATCTGAGTTTGCTCGAGCAGGCTGCGCGCGCTCCTTGGCGGCATCAGCGATAACGCGAGAAAGGGCAGCGCACCGCTTTGCGCTACGGCGACTGCGAATTCCGCCGTATCGCTGACGCGAGTCATCGGGCCTTGCGCGATCGGATAGCGCGTGCCGTGTGCGTGGGCCATCGGACTCCCCTCGGCCAACGGCGATAACTGCTTCGCTTGCCGCAGATGGCCCGCAATACGCGTGCGCAATCCGCGCAGCAGCGTTTCCACAGTCGGATATTGCGCGGCGATGGCACCGGCGAGCGCCGCGTCCTGGCCCATGGGCAGCAGATCCTGGAGCGAGTCATTGCCGAGCAGCGCCCGCACCGCATGAGGCTCGAGCTCGACGTGCTGCGCCGCCTCGGTGCCCGGGCGGCTGTAAATGTGATAGCCGCCGAGCACCCGGATCTCGCTGCCGTCCATCGACTGCACCGCGGCTTTGATCTGCTTCGGCAGCGTGCTCTCGTGCAGCAAGGCGAGCTGGCTATCGAAGACGATTCCGCGGGCGCCGGCCACCATCGCGGCGGCCGCACTGTGCAAACCCATGCCGCCCTGACACCACACGGGAACGTCATGCGCCTCCGGCAAGGCGAGAATTCGTTGCAGCAGAACGAAGGCGCCGCTACCGCGCGCCGAACCGCCGCTTTCCTCGCCCCTCGCGATCAGCGCTGAGGCACCGGCTGCAATCGCCATGCGGGCTTCGGCCTCGGAACCTACTTGAACGATGATCGGGAAGTGATCATGCCACGACCCGAGCGGCACCGACGCGGTCAATACTACGAAACCAACCTCGCCAAATAGCTCCTGTGGCGCAATCGTTACATGATCTGGAATTCGAATCCCGACCGCCCCGATCGGTGAGCGTGAGCACAACGGACGGAGCGTTTCGAGAATCCGCGCGTGACGCAAACTATTGCGTCCGACGTCGACCGCTACCGCGCTGCCGTGCCGGGCGAACGCCTGCGCCAGCGAAAGGTCCGGCCGCTCGAAAGGAGTGATGGCGAGAAATGAAAATGCTTCAGGGTGTTGCGACCATGGATCAATTCGGCAGCCAGCGGCGCGGATTTTTTTCGCATCAGGCTCTCTGGACATGACTGTGCATCCTTTCGTAGATCCGTTATCGAGGTCCGCAACCCGTCGAACATTTGATCACGCAGTCAGGCGGCTGTGACCCGATCAGCGTCGCTCGCAAGAATCGAGCGATCATCAAGGCGGCTCAATGAGCACATGCACCTCAGAAATGAACGGGGGCGAAAGGACAGCCCGCGGTCATTGTTGCTTTAAGCCGCAATCGATCGTCTATAGGGGTAGAGATGATATTGTCTGACCGACGATCCACCACATGTATTAATTTACATACAAGTTGCCGCGCTTGTATTTGTAACAATTCGCGGTCTTCAACCATCTTGTGGCGCCGGCGTTACTTTTTCGGCTGCAACCGCGAACGTCCCCTACATTAAGGGTCTTAGGGTCATTGCCCAGTCTTGAACTTCTGCCAGATGCGCGTGATGGCACGCGATTGCTCGGGCGAGTCTTGCGATTGCACGAACAGCCGCTGTTGCTGGTCGCGCGGCGGATAGATGATCGGGTCCGCTGCGATGGCCGCATCGAGCAGCGGCGACGCGGCGGAATTGGCGTTGGCAAATCCTATGAAATTGGAAATGTTCGCGATGACGCGCGGGGTCATTAGATAGTTGATGAAAAGATGAGCGTTGGCGACGTTCGGTGCGTCCCGCGGTATGGCCAGCATGTCGAACCAGAGCAAAGATCCTTCCTCAGGTATCGCATAGCCGATCTTTATGCCGTTCTTTGCCTCGTTCGCGCGATTGCGCGCCTGGACGAAGTCGCCGTTGTAGCCGAGCCCGACGCAAATATCGCCGTTTGCCATCGCCTCGATGCCGCGCACCGAGTCGATGGTGCGTATGTACGGACGAATCTTGCTCAGCACCGAGTCGACATCGGCGAGATCTGCCGCAGTGGGTGCGTTGGGGTCCTTGCCCAAGTATTTGAGCACCAGCCGCACCACGCCGGCGGGCGCGTCGAGCAGATTGATGCCGCACTTGGCCAACCTCGCGGCATAAGCGGGGTCGAAGATCAGGCGCCAGCTGTTGAGCGGGGCGTCGGGCAGCGCCTCGGCCACCATCTTCACGTTGTAGCCGATGCCGTACGTTCCCCATGCGTACACCACTGCATGCGCGTTACCGGGATCATTCAGCGCTACGCGAGACATGATTGCGGGGTCGAGATTGGCAAGATTGGGAAGCTTGCTCTTGTCGAGGGACAGATAGGCGCCGCTGCGAATTTGCCGCTGCAGATAGGGTGCCGTCGGAACGACGACGTCGAATCCGCTGCTTCCCGTCAACACCCGAGCTTCCATCGTCTCGTTGGTATCGAAATACGAAACACGGACTTTGACGCCCGTCTGCTTTTCGAAAGACGCAATGGTGTCGGGCGCCAAATAATCGGACCAGATGTAAAGATTGAGAACCCCTTTGCTCTGCTCCTTCTCGTCCGATTGAGCGTTTCGCGCGCCCGGATCAGCCCGGCCGCAGCTGATCATCGAGAATGCCGATATGCAGAGCATCGTCAATGCAAATAGTTTGTTCCGAAGCATCATTTGTCCTCGATGTTGTCTCCGGAATATACCGATGAATGCCATTCGGCGGTGGCTGACTTCAATGCCGAAGGCGCGTCGCTAACTCGGTCGGCGTGGTGAGGCTTTGCGATCAATCACCTTGGCAGCGCGTGGGATCTGGCCCCATTCCGCATGCTGCTCACGCGTTAATTCGTTAAAGTGGTCCGCCTATTGGCGATTATCGCAACGGAGAAGAAGGCGCCTACATGAAAAAATTGATATTTCTTACTATCACCTTACTGTGTGGATGTACTGGCACAGCGCATCTTTACCCAGTGCAAGGACCGCTATCCACGCAAGCACCTGTGCCGACGTTGACCCTCAAGCAAGCCGGCCATACGGTCTCAGTAGTGCTTGAAGACGGCGAAATTTGCTCGGGGCCTTGGTCTACGTTGCCTTCGGTGGTATCCGCAAAGGAGTTGTCGGCGGAATGGGACGTTGTTTACGGTTCAGGATTTTATGTCGCCCATGTCTTGCGCACCCAGATCAACCGTGCAACATTGGCAGGAAATAGAGGCACTACGCTGCAAGTGGAAAACGGCGACGTTGCTCCCCGCAGCGCTGGGCACACCAGAGTAATAATGGGCGTGGCTAAAGACAGTCGCGGCAACATCTATAAACTTAACTTCTAATACAAGCCCGAGTCACGGGGGGCTTTTGGCGGTTATGGGGCAAGAAGAAGACCGCGATTCTGGCGACGCGTTCAATTTGGGCCTCGAAATGAATCGCCGACTAGAGATTCCCCGCTTCGCCGCGCGCCGCCAGCGATACGCGCGCCGCCGCGTCGTCGCCTTCACGCTGTTCGCGCCGCTCCGCGACATGCTGTTCTTCTTTGCGAAAGCGATCCACGGCCCTGCCGAGCGATTCGGCTTCGATGCGTTTTTCGCTCCATGCTGCGTGCCGCTTGTCGTACTCCGCCCGTGCAGTGTCCAGCGACTTCGAATGCTGGCGCAGTGCCTCGCCGAGACGATCCAGAAAGGAACGATAGTTCTGCAGCTTGACCGCATCGATCGCCGCGGCCGATTGCGAGGAATTGCGCAGGTACTCGTCGCGGTAGGACTGCAGCTGCTCGAGTTGACGCTCGAGGTCGGCCACCTTACGAGCGGCTTCGCCCATCGCGCGGCTCAAATCACTGGCGGAGTTCGAGGCGATCTCTTGGATCGGTTCGAATCGTTTGGATTTCATCATACGCTTGCGGCACTATCGGCCGGTTGCCGGCGCCTGCGCCGAGAACTGCGTCACGAGTTGCTTAAGGTCCGCGTAACTCCGTTCGATTCCGACCGGTTCGTACATGTCCTGACGCAAGAATTCGATCATTTTGGGCCATTGCTCCACTGCTAGATCCACCCGCGCATCGGAGCCGCGCCGGTAGGCGCCTACCGTGATGAGGTCGCGGTTCTGTTGATAAGTCGAGTACACCTGCTTGAATCGATTCGCGAGATCGAGCTGTTCGCGCGTCGCGATCTGATGCATTGCGCGGCTGATGGAGGCCTCCACGTCGATAGCCGGATACAGTCCGTTCTCCGCCAGTCGGCGCGACAGCACGATGTGTCCGTCCAAAATGGCGCGGGCCGCGTCGGCGATCGGATCGTTCTGATCATCGCCCTCGACCAGCACGGTGTAGAACGCGGTGATCGACCCGACGCCGCGATCGCTGTTGCCCGCCCGCTCCACGAGTTGCGGCAGGCGCGCGAAGACCGACGGCGGATAGCCCTTGGTCGCCGGCGGCTCGCCGATGGCCAGTGCGATTTCGCGCTGTGCTTGCGCGAATCGGGTCAATGAATCCAGCAGCAGCAGCACTTTGAGGCCTCGATCGCGAAAATACTCCGCGATGGCCGTGGCCAACCAAGCGCCGTGCAGGCGCATGAGAGGCGGGTTGTCGGCCGGCGTGGCGACGACCACCGCGCGCCGCATCCCGTCCGGGCCCAAGGTGTTGGTCACGAAATCCTGTACTTCTCGGCCGCGCTCGCCGATCAGCCCGACGACGGTGACGTCGGCCTTGGTGTAGCGGGTCATCATGCCCAGCAGCACGGACTTGCCCACCCCGGACCCGGCGAATAGACCGATACGCTGTCCGCCGCCTACGGCGAGCAGCGCGTTGATCGATCTCACCCCCACATCGAGCGGGTCGCGAATTGCCCGCCGCATGAGAGGATTCAAAGGCTCGCCCGTCAGCGACACGCGATCCGCGCAATGAAGCTCGCCGAAGCCATCGAGAGGCCGACCGGCGCCGTCCAGTACCCGCCCCAGCAAACCATCGCCCATGGCCATCGACGACACACTGTGCGTGGGAATGACTCGCGCGCCCGGCATCACGCCGCGGATGTCGCCCGTAGGCATCAAGAATAACTTGTCGCCCGAAAACCCCACCACTTCCGCTTCGATCTGCTTGCCTTCCGCGGTATCCACCAAGCACCGGCCGCCCACGGCGGCCTCGCAGCCCACGGCCTCGAGCGTCAGGCCGACCATGCGGCTCAGCGTCCCTTCGACGACGAGTTCGGTGCCATTGACCATGCGCTCGCGCGCTTTGATCAGCGCCTCGACCCATTGTTTGGGCCGTGGCCGCTCCGCAGCCGCAACGCTCATGAACTCGGAGCCCTCATGAATTGGGTTCCCCGCGCAATCCGACGGCGTGGCGCTCCGTGCCCAGCAGATCGCTCAGGATGGCGCCGAGCCGGGTCTCCAATCGCGCATCGATGCGCGACGTGGCTGTGGTGATTTGACAGCCTCCGCGCGCCATCACCGGATCTTCGACGATCGCCCAGGCGCGTTCGCTTTCGGTGGGCGCCAGGTGCTGGCGCACCACGGCGGCGTCCTCGGGATGCAAGTGCACGCGCACGTCGCGGACCGCGACCGGCAATGCTGCGATGGCTTCGCGAATGATTCCGATGATTTGCGTGGGATCGGCTTTGAGCTCGCGGCGCACGATTTGCCGCGCCAACGCCATGGCCAAAGTCAAGAGCTCGCGCTCCACCTCGGCGTCCAGGACTTCGAACGGCTTGGCCAGGTCGTAAAACATCCCGGCCAGACGGTCGACCTGCGCGCGCACTTCGGCACGGCCGGCCTCGCGGCCTTCGGCGAGTCCCTGCTCGAAGGCCTCCTTGTGCGCCTCCGCTTGCAGGTCGGCGAGTCCGCCCACAGTGGCCATTTTCTGCGCTGGGATCGGGCCTCCCACATCGGGAGCCGTCCACAGCTGCGCTCGGGCTGCGGCTGACTTCTGGTTGGGATCAGACAAATTCGCCGCCGCTCTTGCCGCCGAGATTGATGGTGCCTTCTTCCGCCAGGCGCTGCGCAATGATGACGATTTCCTTCTGCGCCGCCTCGACGTCCGTGAGTTTCACCGGACCGCGCGCCTCCATGTCGTCCTTGAGGATTTCCGCCGCGCGCTTCGACATATTTTTCAAGATCTTCTCCTGCACGTCGGGTTCCGCGCCGCGCAGCGCCACGGCCAGGGTATCGGAGCCCACTTCACGCAGCAGCGCTTGAATGCCGCGATCATCGACATCCAACAGATTGTCGAAAATGAACAGCAAGTCCTTGATCTTCTGATGCATCTCGCCGTCGGACTTTTCGATCTTGCCGAGCTCTTCGCCGCTCTTGTCGCGCTCCATCGCATTCAAGATGCTCGCCACCGTGCGTGCGCCGCCAATGCGGCGCAGCGGCGCGGAAGGCGTGGCATTGGCCTGCTTTTCGACCAATTGATCGAGCTCCGTCAGAGCCGACTGCGGCACTTCGTTCAAGGTGGCGATGCGCATCAAGACTTCGGTCCGCATGTCGTCGCTCAGCAGCGGTAGAATGGCGGCCGACTGCTCGGGCTCGAGATGCGACAGCACGATGGCGGCGATTTGCGGATGCTCGCCGCTGATGATTTGCGCGACGGCCTTCGACTCCATCCATTTCAGCGCCTCGATGCCCTGCCCGGTCTGGCCGGTGGTGACCCGGTCGAGCAGCATATCCGTCTTCTGCTTGCCGACGGCCTGAGTCAACACGCGCCGCACGAAATCTTGGGAT
>DASYFQ010000068.1:0-30358 GCA_036498345.1 Steroidobacteraceae bacterium | reverse complement strand
TCACTCCTTCCGGATCGAGCGCACCGCCGCGCGTCAGGCCTTCCCGCTCGCCGAGCAGCGCATCGACGTGCCGCTCCGCGGCGTCTTCGGGCACATTGGGCAGATGCTTTCTATAGATCGCCACCGCCTCGGTGCGGTTCTTCGGATCGAACAGCCAGCCGATCGCCTCGGTCGAGGCGCGGATGAAGCCGACCAGCGCCTCGCGGTTGGCCGTGGCCCAGCTGCGCCGCGCCATGCCGACAATCGTCTGATACGGTCCGAGGACATCGACGGCGTTCGCCAGACGCCGATATCCGCGCGACTGCGGCGCGATGTCCAACGGCGTCGTCAAAATCGTTCCCGAGAACTTGTTCTCCATCAGCGCCTGCGCGCGGGTGCCCGTTCCCCCCACCGGTTCAAGCCGATAGTCGCCTTCCTTGAGCCCGCCCAACTGCAGCAGCTTCTGCAAAACCAATGAGTAGCCGGTCGCGAGCGCATCGACGCCCAGCGTCTTGCCGCGCAGGTCGTCATAGGTCTTGATGTCGGGATTTACCACCAATCGAACCGTCCCTCGCGAGAAGCTCATGAACGCGAAGAAGTCGGGCCTAGCCGGCAGCTCTACCTCTCCCTGGCCTTCTTGATAGGCGACGACGTTGTCGAACGCGGCGATCGCGATGTCCTCGTCATGGTTGATGAGGCTCTGCACCAGCTCGACCGAGTTCGGCGCGGGGCTCACCTTCACCGCGAGATGCTCATGCGCGAACAACCCCTTGTCTTCGGCGACCCACAGCGGCAGGTTCGCACCGCCGGGAAAGCTGATCACCCGCAGCGGCGTCAAGGTCTTGGCGAGCGAAGCATCCACTCAGTTCACCATGAGCAGGCTGACCAGCCGATCCCGCGTCAGCGGCAAGTCACGCAGTCTCACACCAAGAGCTCTTGATGCCGCATTCCCTATGGCTGCGGCCACCGGTCCCTGCGCCGCCTCACCCGCACCGAGGGGCCGGTGTGCGGGGTCGACGATGAAGCGCGTCTCGATCAGCGGAACCTCGGAGAATTTGAGTATCGGATAGCTGAGCCAGTTCAGCGGTGGGATACGGTCGCTTTCGATCCTCAGTCCCTCCTTGACCGTCCAGCTGGCAGCCTGGATCGCGCCGCCCTCGATCTGATTGCGAGCGCCGGCCGGATTCACAATCAGTCCGGCGTCGACGCACAGCCACAGCCGCTCTACCCGCACCTCCTCGTCGACGGCGACCTCAGCTACGGCGGCAAGCCACGCACCGCTGTTTTTGTATCGGGCCACGCCGATTCCCAAGGCACGGCCTTCGCCGGCCGAGTGGCCGCCGGGCCAGCCGCTCATCTCTCCGGCACCGGTCAACACCGCGCGGCAGCGGTCATCCGTCAGATGCCTCAGCCTGAATTCAAGCGGGTCCGTCCCGGCCATCGCGGCGAGCTCATCCATGGCGCATTCGATGGCAAAGACGTTCAAGTGCGCGCCGAGCGAACGCAGGGAAGAAGTCCGGATACGGCTTGCCGTATCGAGTTGAACACGCACCTCCTGGTTCGGAAAATCATAGAGCGCGACGGCATTGCGCGATGCGCCGCCGCCTGCCGCCTCCGGCAGGTCCTCGACCGTCCTCGGAAGTTGGCCGCTATCGAGCGCTTCCGCCGAACTGAGATTCACATAGCCGCCGGCGCCCGGTCTTTGAGCGTGCGGAGCGCTGGCCACGTATAGTTTCCAAGCAGCGATGTGGCCGACGTCATTCAGTTCGGCATCCACGGTAGCCGACATTGCAGGCCCGACAGGTCCGCGACAGAGTTCATCCTCGCGAGACCACTGCACCCGTACCGGCCGGTCGGCGAACTCCACTGCGACGATGGCCGCGTCAAGTGCTGCATCGTCAGCGCCGTTGTGGCCGTAGCATCCCGCACCATGGACATGGACGATCCTGACGAGCGATGGCTCGAGCGCCATACATCGGGCGATCTGCTCGCGAAGGGAGAATATGCCCTGGGAGTGTGTCCATACGGTCAGCCGTCCGCTCCGGTAATGAGCCAACGCGCAAGACGGCCCAATCGACGCGTGCGCGATAGGCGCTCGGGAGTAACGTGCGCAGAACGTCTGCTCTCCGGCTATCGACCGCGCCCCGGCCGACGGTAGGCGGACAACCCGGTGATCCGGCGTGTCAGCGGGCCGCCACAGGTTGGGAACCTCCTCCCAGGCGGCAAACGCTTCCGCTTCCTCATGCGCACGGTGCACCAGGTATTCGTCGGGCCCCACGAGTGCAAGAAAGTCTCGCTTCCTGAGGACGGCGACCTCGGGGTACCGGTGCCTCAGCCGTGCCTCATCCAGATGTGCGAGCCGCGCAAGTCGGAAGGGCTGCCTCACGATCCGGACATGCAACATACCTTCCAACGACATATCGTGAATGAAGCCCCCGCTCGAGAGTTTGGGTGGCAGGTCAAGCCGTGGCGCGCTTCTCCCGACGATCGAATAGTTCTGGATCGGTTTGAGGGGGACCAGGGCAGTGATGTGCTGCTGCCAATTTACGTCGGCCGACACCGACCAGTAGTCGAGTTCGGTTGCGGCACCGCTGCGGAGAATGGCCCCGTTGCAGCAGGACAAGGCGTCGGCGTCGACACCAAGTCGGGCGGCGGCCGCCTGTAGCAGAGCCGCGCGCGCCTGCGCGGCTGCTAATCGCACAGACGCTCCGGACACCTCTACCGAGAGACTTCCGGCGGTGATGCCCTCGTCCGGCGATCGGTCGGTGTCCACCGGCACAATGTCGATCCGGTCAACCGCCACCTCCAGTTCCTCAGCGGCTATTTGCGCGATCGCGGTCGCGATCCCCTGGCCGAGTTCGACCTTTCCGGCGCAGATCGCGACGCGCCCATGTCGGGCGAGCGAAATCCATCGACCCAGAACGGGGTTGCCTTGAATGCTCCTGGGCAGCCCGTTCCGAGTCATGCCGTACCCAAAATGCCGGCGGCCCGCTCGATGGCCCGCAGGATACCGCCATGAGCGCCGCAGCGGCAAAGATGCCGGTCGAGCACCGAGACGATGGCTTGGCGGGTCGGACGTTGCTCAGCCTTGAGGAGCGTGTACGCGCTCATCAGGATGCCGGCGAGACAGTAGCCGCACTGACCGGCATGTTCCGCCCGGAAGGCCTCCAGCAACGCCGCGCCGACCGGGTCAGCGGAGAGTGCTTCGGCTGTGGTCACGATGGAACCGGCCAGAGCGGACAGCGCAAACGTGCAGGAATATTTGGCCTGCCCATTGATGTTGACCATACATGCGCCGCACTGCTCCAATCCGCAGCCAAAATGCGTGGCCCTTAAATTCAATCGATTTCTAAGCGCGAAAAGCAGCGGCTCGTCGCCACGCTCATCCAGGCTGATATCCGACCCGTTGAGACGAAAATGAACCGATGCGGCCATGATTAGGTTTCCCCTGCAGCTGCTTTTGGATTGCTACGCAGTTGCCCTGCCACCGGTCCGGCTCTTGCCCGCACCATTCAATGAATGTTTTGTAGGGTTCGATCGTTCGTGGGATGCCGGCTTTGCGGCCGCGTCGCTCTTCGCGCGTTTCAGGCGATAAGTGCTTGGCGTCATCCCTGCCGAATTCTTGAAAGCGCGCAGGAAATATTTGTCGTCATTGTAGCCGACCGCGTACGCGACCTGAGTGATGGTGTCGTCGGTCAAAACCAGCCTCTCACGCGCCTCGTCGATACGCATCTCACGGATCAGCTTCTTGAAGGTCGTACCCGTGTACTGGCGAATCAGAGCGCATAGCCGGCTCTTTGAAAGGCGCGCCGCGTTTGCCGCCTCTCTGATGCTCGGTCCGCGCGTGTAATTCTCGCCGATGAAATCCGCAATGCGGCGCATATGGCCGCTGTCTCGACCCATTACCGGCAACTTGGCCGAGAATTCTGCGAATTCCGCCTCATGGTCCTGGCAGAGCAAGGCGAGCATGAGCGAGAGCTCCGCCCGGATGATCTCCAGTGAGCACATCCGTGCCGCCTCGTATTGCCCGATCATCGAAGCAATCGAGCGTTCGACGCGATCCATGCGAACCCGGTCGAGCGTGATATCGACGTAGTTCTGCCAGACGAAAGGCATCAGCTCGGGCGCCACGCGGGCCAGCTCTTTTACCGGATAGGACCGCGTGATGCCGGAACGTACGAAGTCGAGATCGAAATAGATGACGACGCATCGGGTTGAACGGTCCATCCTGATCTGATGCGGAACCATCGGTGCAATGAAGTAGATCGAGCCCTGCCGCGGCTTTTGCGACTTGAGGCCGATTCTGAGCGCCGGAGCGTCGCTCATGTAAAACAGGATCTGAAAATAGTCGTGTTTGTGCGCAGGATAGAGCCGCTGCGCGTTCTCCACGCGCCGAATATGAAAACGGGGGCTGACGGAGCGTTCAAGCGCGTAGGATCGGAACGGCGCCGAGGAGCCTTCCTCCCGAACCGGACGATCGGGCGGGAATTTCTCACGCTCATTGACACGTTTTTTTGGCATTTCGATCTCCGTCTTTTCTGCTCCTCGCCCACGTTATCACCGAGCGGTGGGCCTCGGGCTGATTCCGCTCGGCCTGGCGATCTTATTTTTCGGGCCCGGCATATTTGCCGGCCGTTTCGGGGAACATATTTTTGATGATCTTCATCCGGCTGATGTCGACGGTTGCGTCCATGTGCAGGAAAATCGCCGCGTCACGGAACAGCTTCTCGATGCCGAATTCGAGCATTGCGCCGTTGCCGCCATGCAGTTCGAGCGCATGCGTGGCAACCTTCATGATTTCCTCCGACGCGTAGACCTTCGCCATATTGCACAGGATGTCCGAATCGCGATGCGCCTCATCGACCGCCTTCGATGCGCGCTCGATGAGCGAACGGACCGCTTCGATGCGCGTGGCCATGTCTGCCAATCGAAGCGCCACGGCCTGGTGCTTGATGAGGATACGACCGCCCTGGACATAGTTCTGGACATAGTCCGCGGTACGTTCGAAACAGGCTACACCCACGCCCAGGTTCTTGGCCGCCTGGATGATCTTGCCGGCGCGGAAATACTGTCCGGCACTCCCCATGGCCGCATTCTTTACCAGTAGATGATCTGCCGGGACGCGACAATCCTCCAAGACGAGTTCGCCATTGTTCATGAACCGGCAGCCCATGGTCTCATTGCACTTGGTGACCGTGAAGCCCGCCGTGTCTCGAGGCACCAGGAAGCTGGAGGTCCCCTGCAGCATCCCGACCGACGGGTCGGTGTTGGCATAGACGACGTATAGACTGGCATCGTAGCCGTTGGAGATGAACTGCTTGCGTCCATTGATGACCCAGTGACCGCCGTCCAACACGGCCTTGGTGTGCATGGCTGCCTCCGGCACGTTGTAGGGGAGCCAACGGTCGGACGCGCCGCGCGGTTCCGTCAGACAATGAGCCAGGAGAAATTTCGGGTCCTGCACCAGTCTCTGGAACCACATTTCCTGAAGGTGCTTGGGGGCGAACTCGCGAAGCAAGATGGACACCTTCCAGTTCTGCACCAGTTTGTCGGCAAGCCCGGAGTCGCCCCGTGCAACCTCCTCCGCGATCAAGGCGAAGGTGCGGACCTCGGTCTCACGTCCCAGGTCGACGCCGCCATATTCCTCCGGAACGCCCAGCGTGCGAATGCCGATCGAATCTGCGCGTTCGAGAATAGACGGAGGCAGGCGGTCGCCGGGCGTCATATCCCACTCGCGCTGCCAGTTGGACCTGAGGAACGGCGTCACGACATCATCGACGAACGCTCGGCAGCTGTCGCGCATCAGGCGCTGTTCCTGATTCAAGGAACCGTCATCGGCATGGATCATCTTCGCCCCCCCTTTGAACGACCACCGGTGCAATGCCTCTCGTCGTGCACATTTGTATCATCGAAGGAAATTCTGGATCAGCCTGCGGCGTCCGCTTATGGTGGACAATCGTCCAATTTCCGGTGGATTTCCGGCCGAACCGCCTACCGCGAGATTCGACGGACATCTTGATAGACTTGTTGGGTGAAAGGAAACTGCTGCAAGGACTCGACCTTGAATCGACCGCTCACTGTCTATGCGATCTCCGACGAGCTGCTCGCCGAATGCGGGCTTGTGCGCGGTGGCGCGCCGGCGAGAAGCTACCGATGCACTGATCCGACGGCGCTGTATCTTCCACTGGGCAATATGATCGTCCCGCAAGGCCGCAAACTCAATGAGGCGACTCTGAAGCGAATCCTTCTCGGCTTCCGCGATGGCGACGACATTCCGCCGGTCGAAGCCTTCTATGAACCACGCACGACGCAGTTCCATCTTTTGGACGGCGCACATCGTTGGCGCGCTTCCCTGGCATTCGGGTTCGCTCAGATTCCGTGCGAACTCAAGACTCGAGATTTCGCGGAGGTTGCACGCGGCTATCGCTCGCCGGAGCGGCCCTGAAATCAAAAGTCTGCCTCGAGCGCCTTCAGCCGCTCCTACAAAAAAGTGTCGACCACGTCACGAAAGGCGGCTTGCCCGGAAGGTAATGTACGAATGATAACGACGAAGGGAGCCCCTGAAGTTGCTCATTCAATTGATCTACACGAGCCAAGTTTCGCCGGATTTCCCCGAACATGATATTCCGGAACTTCTCAAGACAATTCGCCCGGCAAACGCGAAACTTCAAATCACCGGAACGCTCTTTTTCCTCGGAACAGCGTTTCTTCAGGTGCTCGAGGGGGAAGCGCATAGCGTCGATGGCGCCTACGCCCGTATAGCGGTCGACAAACGGCACACTCGAGTGATGACCATCAGCCGTGACGCAATTGAGGAACGATCCTTCCCAAACTGGACCATGGACTTTGCCACCATTGACCCTGTTGAGGCCGGCGAGATCATCGGCGACCCCGGGGCTTTCACGGATGGAGCGCGAGTACGGCTAGACTCCCGTCGTGCGAATAGACTGATCGCTGCGTTTAGGAGACCTAAATGGAAGCAAAGCGGCGGCCCATTGGCGGCTCCCGCAGCACGTCGCGGCCGGTAGCCGTGTCGCATGCCGCGCTTCAGGCACCGTAGGTTCGACTACAATCATACCGGCAAGGCATCGCGACTGGCCGTTACGAGGGCGCGACGGCGGTCCACGGGGCGACTACCGTTGACCAGGCCGGGCGCCGATGCCCACAAATGCATCGCCGCGTAGCCTCGCCACGGCCGCCAGGGCTCGGCTCGCGCCTCGAGACCACGCGCGGTCAATGGTGGCCCGCGTGCCGTTGCGGCTCGCCGCAAAACAAGATCGGTAGGCATAAACGCGTCGGGATCGCCGAGCCCACGCAGGGCCGTATATTGTGCAGCCCACGGACCGACACCGGGTAACTTGGCAAGGGCGCGGGTCACGTCTTCCACCGGCTCGTTGAAGCGAATGAGTCCGTCGCGCACGGCGCGAGACAAGGTGCGCACCGCGTCGATGCGCGCCGCAGTCAGGCCCAAATCTCTCAGATCCAGCTCCGCCAGTGTGTTAGGGGATGGAAACAAGTGCGTCAAACCTTCGACCATGAGCTCGACGGATTTACCTGCTCGAGCGACGAGACGTTGGGCGAAGGTGCGTCCGGTTTGCAGACTGACCTGTTGACCCAGGATGGCCTGGACGGCGCACTCAAAGGGATCGAATACACCCGGGATCCGCAGCCCCGGACGTTGCGTGATCAGCGCACCGAGCAGAGGGTCACCGCGAAAGGCGCTCGCGATCTGAACGGGGTCGGAAGACAAATCGAACACACGCCGCGCCGCTGATGAGAGTTCGAATAGATCCGCCGAGGCCACGCCGCGGACGCGCATCTGCAGTGCATGACTTTCCTCACAGGCACTGATCTGAATGATCGCGTGGCCGGTGGGCGTGCGGATCGTGCGTGCATAGCTCCGAGCATCGACGTTTTCGACCCCAAGAATCGCACGGCTGGCCAGAAACCCGAGCAGGTGGTCCCAGTCGTAAGGCGGTCGATACGACAGCCGCAACGAGATCTCATCGGATGCATCACCACTGCCGGTGCGTCCCTTTCGAAGCTCCCTCGGCGATTTCTTGTAGGTGTCCTTGAGTGCCTCGTTGAATCGCCGCACACTGCGAAACCCCGCGGCCAGGGCAATTTCGGTCATCGGCAGGTCCGTATCGTTCAGTAGTTGTTTCGCAAAGTGCAAGCGGCGCGTTTGCGCGATAGCAACTGGCGATGCGCCGACCTGTTCCAGCAGTAACCGATTCACGTGCCGAGCGCCTATACCTAAGTGTGTGGCCAGATCCTCCACGGACCCGGTATCGAGCACTCCGTCCTGAATTAATCGCAGCGCCCGGCGGACCACCGCGGAAGTCCCGGTCCAGGCCGGAGAACCCGGCGCGGCTTCCGGGCGGCATCGCAGGCACGGTCGGAAACCGGCCTCGGCAGCCTCGGCCGCCGTTGCATAGTAGCGGACGGCAGCGGACATGCGCACGGGACAGATCGTTCGGCAATAGATCCCGGTCGAGAGCACTGCAATAAAAAACTTGCCATCAAAGCGAGGATCGCGACTTCGCCGGGCGCGATCGAGTGCTTCACGAGGAAGGCCGAAAATCTCGCTCATGACCAAGGACCGTACACATCGGCACGCCTCGCGACTGGCGGTTTTCGGCTGTCTACCATTCGGTTGGGCGATGGCCATCGTTGTTTCATGCTGTCGATAGCGCATCGATTCCCCCAGGCACGCGCACGCGCTTCAAGGAATTTTCAGGCTCGCGCACGCTGCGTTCTTCGCTCGCGACGGATGTTCGTCACTTGGATGGCTGAGCGTTCGTAGCGCAGTCGACGGCGCTTCTGCCCGTTGCCATGATACAACAATCGAGACGACGGCGCGGCCGCATCGCGCCAAGATCTGCGCGCACATCGTATTAAAGCGCTGGATTTCCGAGGACCGGCGACCTCGAGCGATTCAGTGGCGCGAATAATCCAATGCTGAGACACCTGCGGTGCAATGTGGGGATTCGCGTCCGAATTCCGCCAGCCAATCGCACGTTCGCCGACTAGCGTACCTCAAAGGGTTGCTGAGGGTGCTGGGATGGTCATGCGGCCGAATCAGGGCTTGGAATCGTCACCGCAGCATGGGTGTGCGACGGCGAGCAACTATGCGCCGCATGCTGCACTCGCGCTGGCGCGCTGCAACGGTCTCGCGCCACGACGTCCGCTTCGACATCACCTGTGTGTCACCCCCCGAGGTCAGCCATAGGTATTCGCAAAGCAAGAAAAGCATGGGGGATGTCATCATGATTCCATTTCGTTCATTCACGCATGTCCTGCTCGCCACCATCATCACGACATGGCTGGGTAGCCAAACGCTGGCGCAAGAGACCGCCACCGCGCCGGCGGCCGCGCCCCAGCTGGCGGAAGTAGTAGTCACCGGATCACGAATCCCGGTGCCTACCAACATTACGGCTACGAGCCCGATCACAATCGTATCGAGCGAGGATATTTCGCTCCAGGGACACACGGACGTCTCGGACGTCATTAATCAGCTGCCGCAGAATATCATTGGCGCCGCCGCAGATTTCGGCAATACCTCGAGCCCACTAACGTCGACGGGCGGCTTTACAACGGTGGATCTGCGAGGGTTGGGCCCGCAACGAACCCTGGTTCTGCTCAATGGCCGGCGCCTTGGCGTGGGTGATCCGAGCACGTCCAACCAGAATGTGGCGTCGGACATCGATCAAATTCCCACCCCCTTGATCGAGCGGGTCGATGTGGTGACGGGCGGCGCGTCGGCAACTTACGGGTCCGATGCGATCGCCGGCGTCGTCAATTTCATCTTGAAGAAGGATTTTCAGGGTATTCAAATCGACGGTCAGTACTCCTTTAGTCAACACGATCAGCACAACAAGTACGTTCAAGGTCTCCTGGGGGCCGATGACCCCAACACGGGATTTACTGCGGTCCCGGTGCCGACCGGAACCATACGCGATGGAAATAAGCACGACCTCTCGATGATCATCGGTACCAACTTCGCCGACGGGAATGGCAACGTGACGGGTTACTTCGTCTACCACGATCAGTCGCCCATCCCGGGTTCGGCGCGTGACTTTTCGGATTGTCAGCTCGGGACCAACAGTGAAGCTGCGTCGCCGGCGGCGACGGGCGTCGAGTGTTTTGGCAGCTCGAATTCGAACCGGTTTACCCCGCTCGCCCCAGCCCCGGCGGCTGGAACCCGTTTCACCGTGGTGGGCACGAGCTTCTTACCGTGGCCGCAGCCGGGTTCCAGCCCCCCCGGAGTATTCAATTACAACGCTTACGAATATCTGCAGCGCGAAGATAAACGATATCAAGCCGGATTCCTCGCGCATGACGATATCAATGACTGGGTCAAACCCTATTTGGAATTCGGCTTCATGGACGACAGAACTACGGCGGTGGTCGCGCCGTCGGGATTGTTCACGGCTGGCAATACCGCCTCTGCGGACACCAATTACCTCGTCAATTGCAGCAACCCACTCTTGAGCGCGCAGCAACGAGCCTTGATTTGCACACCCGGCCAGATCGCCGGGGACACTGCGGCTCCCGGCTCCGCCGGCAACAGCGCGGATCTGGTAATCGGCCGGCGGAACATCGAAGGCGGCGGCCGTGCGTCCTATTATGAGCACAACAATTACCGAGTGGTTTTCGGCACGAAAGGCGACCCTTTCGCCGCGTGGTCGTACGACCTGTACGGTTCGTACTACTACGTGAGTACTTTTCAATCGAATGCCAACTACCTGGACTATTCCAAAATCACCAACGCACTGCAGGTCACGACGAATGCGGCAGGGACACCGGTCTGCATCGCTGGCGGAAAGAGTTGCGTGCCGTACAACATCTTCGCGACGGGCGGCGTCACGCCTGCGGCCCTCGGCTATCTCTCTACCCCGGGGACGGCGTACGGCAACAACACTGAGCAGGTTGCACATTTCGATGTAACTGGCGATTTGGGCAAATATGACCTCAGGTCTCCCTGGGCGAAAGAGGGACTAGCTGTAAACGTCGGCGTGGAGCACCGCAAAGAGACCGAAACCTTCGCCCCGGATGGAGCGGAACTCTCGGGCAATCTGGCGGGCTTTTCGGGCGCGTTGGTGCCGATTGATGTTCACTATGACGTCAACGAAGCCTTTGCGGAATTCCGCGCACCGCTCGCCCACGATTTACCGCTAATTTATGATCTTACGACTGACGTGGGATATCGCTGGTCCAATTACAACACGGCGGGCGTTACCAATACATACAAGTTCGAAGTGCAGTACGCGCCGATTCAGGACGCGAGAATGCGCTTCTCCTTCGACCGCGCGGTCCGAGCACCCAATCTGATCGAGCTCTTCGTTGCACCCTCCTATGGACAGGAGGCCGTCTTTACCACCGATCCGTGCGCGCCGCCGGCGACCGCTCCGCTCGCGCAATGCATGCACACCGGAGTGACGGCGGCACAATACGGCAACGGGACCACAACGAATACCATCACGCAGTGCGTATCCGGTCAGTGCGGCCAGGTGATCGAGGGCAATACATCGCTGAAGCCGGAAGTTGCCAAGACATGGTCGCTCGGATTTACGTTTACTCCCACCGCGGTGCCGGGATTCAACGCCAGTATCGACTACTACCATATAAGGCTGGAAGACCAGATCGGGAATTATCCGTTCGCGGTCATCTTCAACGGATGTCTCGTGAATAATAATCCTATTTATTGCAGTCAGATTGTCCGCACGCCCGCCGGCTCGCTGACCGGGGCCTCGGTGGCCAGCGGTGGGTATATTCTGCAGAAGGACTACAACCTCGGTCTATCGATCGTCTCGGGCCTCGACCTGGCGATGAACTATCGCTGGACGATGCCTGCCGGCTGGGGCGTGCTGAGCGCGTCGCTGAACGGTGCCTATCTGCTGCATGACACGTTCGCACCCTACCCCGGATCGGCGAGTTATGATTGCGCAGGTTTGTTCGGCAGCACGTGCTCGAATGGCTCGGTGAATCCGCATTGGCGGCACAATCTGCGTATCAATTGGGACACCCCATGGAATTTCCTGCTGTCGATGCAGTGGCGTTTCATCGGCCCCACCAGCTTCGACAACAACTCGTCGAATCCATTGTTGGCTGGAAAGGAAGAAGGCGGTTCGAATCTGCCGCCCCCGAGCTACGATCTTTACAATGCGCGAATCCCTGGCTATAGCTATATCGACCTGACGGCCGTCTGGCATGCCTGGAAGGGTCTCGATTTGCGCGCAGGTGTCCAAAACCTGATGGACAAGGACCCACCGCTCATTCCGTCACTCGATATCAGTGGAAATAGCGGCCCGGCGAACTCGTGGGGAGCCTACGATTATTTGGGCCGGCAACTGTTCGTCTCCTTCACGGCCAAATTCTGAGCGGCTGCTTTGACGATCGTGTTGAAATGGATGCCTTGCTGATGCGCCTCTTGGATCTCATCTCCCAAGGACGATCGGCGCGAGTACACGCCGATGACGGCTGCGAGCTGCCGGGCGTCGACCGATTCAGCGAAGTCATCCGCGATTGCCCGTTGCGCTATGTACTTTCGGATGAACTCGTGCGCTGTGCGACGCAGCTCGCGTACGCGGAAGGGGATCGACTGAGTGCCTGTCTAGACTTGATTCACGTCCCGGTCCAGTCCTTATGGGTCGAGTGGGCAGATGGGCCCCGCCGCGAGGCGCTCGAAGCGATTCCAGCGCTTGACGTGAAGAACGGTGCACCGTCACGCCATGGAGGAGCGCTCGTGACCGCGCTGCCCAACTGCCGGGCCGGGCACATTCGCACCTTCTGGTCCACACTGAATGATCAGGCTTATTTGTCACCTATCGTGATCGCGTTCGATCTCGATCGCGCGCCTCGGGCGCTGACGCCCGACGATCCGTCCGTGTGGCGCGGGGAGACCGTATTGAAAATGGCCGGGGAGCCCGCTATTGAGGAGCTGCTGGACCATCTGCGCTACTATTTCGACGACGACTGGGCCGCGTACTATCACGCCCGATGCCACACGGAAGAACGGAAGGCCGCGGTGCTTCGCAGCAGTCTCGGTGGATGCGCCTTCGATGCGCCGATGCTCATGGCGTTCTTCCTGCTCCTCGGCGCCCGTGATCTTCTGCCACGCCAGGAAGTTCGTCATGAGCGCCTCAACCATGTCCGCCGTCAGGGTGGAAAGCCACCGCTCCTGGCGCACATTGAAGTTTCCGCACCGCTCGATCAAGCACCGATTCGCGGATGGGCACGGCGCAGCGAACCGTCCCGACTGAGCCCGCGACTGCACCACGTGCGCGGTCATATTGTTCGGCGCGGATCAGCCGTCTTTTGGCGGTCCCCGCATCTCCGAGGAAATGGGCGACTGGGGCAGGTGCGCAGCAGGACAGTCGTATTGACCTTCGGGCAGCCGAGCGTGGAGCCGACGAGAGCGTACCACTAAGGACACTCGTTCAACGCGCTTCGCGCTCCGTTGCAGCACAGGTGATTTCCTATGTTAACGGGCAATAAACCCTGAACCCGACACATCACGGCCGATTCAGGGAACTCGGTGAATTGATCGTCAGGGTCACGCTGCGCTCCGCGCCTTTGCGCAATAGACGCATCTCGACGCTTTGACCAACGCGCAGCAACGCGAGCCCGTTGCGCAGTTGCGCGGCGTTCTCGAGCGCCACGCCGTTCATGGAAACCACCACGTCGCCCACTTTGATGCCGGCGCGATCGGCTGGGGAGCCCGAGGCGACCTCAATGATCTCGACGCCGCGCGCATTCACGAGCTGCAGGGACTCGGCCGCCTCCGGCGTCACGTCGCGCAACTTGATGCCCACAATTCCTCGCTTCACTTCGCCATAGGTAATGAGCTGGTCCATGACGGCCTTGACCATATTGACGGGAATGGCGAAGCCGATGCCGATATTGCCGCCGTCCTTGGATAGAATCGCCGAGTTGATCCCGATCAGTTCGCCGTTCAGGTTCACCAGCGCTCCGCCGGAATTGCCCGGGTTGATCGAGGCATCCGTTTGGATGAAGTCTTCATAGCCGTGCGGATGAATTCCGGTACGGCCGAGCGCGCTGACGATGCCGACCGTCACGGTGTGCCTCAGGCCGAAGGGATTGCCAATCGCCACCACCCAGTCGCCGACGTCGAGGTGCGATGAGTCGCCGAGCGGCATCTGCGTCAAATGGGGTTCGGCGGCCTTGAGCACCGCGATGTCGGTGCCCTCATCGCTGCCGACCACTTTCGCTTGAAAGTGCCGGTTGTCGAGCAGCGTCACCGTGATCTCGCTCGCGTTTTCGATGACGTGGCGATTCGTGACGATATAGCCGTTTTTGGCGTCCACGATCACGCCCGAGCCGGCGCTCTGGAACTGGCGGCGCCGCACCGTTCCGCCCTCGGGCAAGTTGAAGAATCGACGAAAGTAAGGGTCCTCGCGCAGCGGATTGCCGGCCACCTGCTCGGTCAACGTGCCGCGGGTTGCGATGTTGACCACCGCGGGTGAGGTCGCCTTGATGACCGGCGCGAGCGACGGTAGTAAAACGCCGGCAGCGGCAGCCGCTCCCGGGCGGGGCATGAGGATCGATAACGCGAACGCCATGAAGAGCGCTCTAACCATCGCGTGGCTTCTCACGAATTGAGTTCTCCTTCGTTAATCCTCGCCGCAGAGCGCTCGCGAAGACGGTTGACTATGATACGCGTGCGCTGCGGGGCCGGCGCGCCGCCGGTCCCGCGGCCGAAGCGCCGGCGACAGCGCAGTGACCGCTTCGGTGTGACCGGGAATTGGGCATCGCTCGCTCTCATAGACCAGAATGATAACGCACGAATACTAACAATGTATTTGTGATCTATATCTACCAAGCCTAATTTGTTCCTCACCGCGCAAATCCGCCTTTGCGGTGAAAGGACAACTCATGCAACGATTCACTTTCTTCCCGTCGCACCAATCGCGGCAACGAACTCTCACCGGGTTGACAGGCACTTGATCGTGTCACCCGCTGCACCTTCAGAATCGAGATGGCATGTCTGGCGCTTCGGGCCCGGCATTGCATTGAGTGCCGCACTTGCGGCGTTCGCCATGGGCCTCGGCAGTATCGGGTGGCTGCAATCCCACGGCATGAGCGCACTGACGGTTGCGATACTGCTGGGTATCGTAGTAGCCAACACGGGCTACGGCCGCCTCGCAAGAACCTGCGACCCGGGGGTGAACTTTTCGAAGCAAACCTTGCTGCGCGCCGGTGTCATCCTCTACGGATTGCGCTTGACGCTCCTGGATATCGGGCACGTGGGCATCGTCGGTGTGATCATCGACGCAGTCGTGCTGACCTCGACGTTCGCGCTCGCCTACGTGCTCGGGACACGTCTGTTCGGGCTCGACCGGACGACCTCGATCCTCATTGGCGCGGGCAGCGCAATCTGCGGTGCCGCGGCCGTCATGGCCACCGAACCGATCGTTCGTGCTAAAGCTGAACAGGTGACGGTGGCGGTTTCCTGCGTGGTCGTCTTCGGGACTCTGGCCATCTTTCTCTACCCGATGCTCTATAGCCTCAATACGCACTGGCAATTGATACCGGTGGGTCTCCGGGCGTTCGGCATTTACGCCGGCAGCACCATCCATGAGGTCGCCCAGGTGTTCGCCGCGGGTCGTTCGGTGAGCATTGCGACCGCCGATACCGCAGTAGTGACAAAAATGGTTCGCGTGATGATGCTCGCCCCGTTTCTCATCGCGTTGTCGGCATGGGCCACCCGCGGTTCGGGTCGCACGCAGATGGGCATGAACCGATCCGCCGTGGCTGGGGACGTAAAGCACCGGCTGCGCATTCCCTGGTTCGCCTTCGGCTTCATCGGTATGGTGCTGTTCAATTCGTTGGCGCTGCTGCCGCAGAGCACGCGCACCGCTTTGGTTGACGTGGATACGTTCATTCTTGCGATGGCAATGGCTTCGCTGGGGCTCACCACCCACGTCTCTGCGATCCGCAAGGCAGGTATCAAGCCCTTGCTGTTGGGCGGCGTGCTCTTCATCTGGTTGATTCTTGGCGGAGGACTCATCAACGATCTGGTAGCGCGCACGCTGAATTGACACGCAGTATGCGTTTCTGCTTACTTGCGCCCGTTGCCGGCAAAGGCGGCCGTCACGCCGAGGCCGATGAATACGCCGCCGGTGACGTAACGTTCCCAGCGCAAGTACCGGCCTTTGCGCTTGACCCATCGCCCAGCCGTGCCGGCGACCAATGCGTACAGAGCATCACTCGTCAAGCCCATCAATGTGAACAGCAGACCGAGGAAGGCAATTTGGAACGCCACCGCACCGCGCGACGGATCGACGAATTGCGGCAAGAACGCAAAGAAGAACAGCGCCGTCTTCGGATTCAGCAGATTGACGATGAAACCGTCGCGATAGAGCCGCCCCAAACTCCGCCGCGTCAGCCCCAAGGGTGCGGGCGGCGTTCCGCTGAGAATCCGCCGCACCCCGATATAAATCAAATAAGCGGCGCCCGCATATTTGACGATGGCGAAGCCAAGCGCCGAAGAGGCCAGCAGCGCCGACAGACCGAGCGCCGCCGCCAGCACATGGACGAGCGTGCCCGTTGTGATACCGCAAACCGAAACCAGCCCGGCGACCCGGCCTTGCTCGACGCTGCGAGCAACGATGTAGAGAACCGCCGGACCCGGTGCCAGCAGCAATAGGATCGCCGCGACGGCAAAGACGCCGAGCGAGCTACCGTCTGGAATGACCATGTCCATGCAAGAACACTCCGTCTGTATGAATGTCGCCGTTTCGCCCGGTTCACAAATGGAACCCAGGCAATTTTGCCACGGCCATGTCGATCCCGGTAGCCGTGAGTTTAGTGAGCGCGCACGGCGGTCGATGGACGCATCGCTTCTCCACCGGTAAGCCGCTGCCTAGAACCTATAGAACGCGTCGACGCTTGGGCCACTCGAGAACGATGGCTATTGGATTGAGACTACTCTCGCATCTCGCGAACGAGGTGCAACATCTCCCAACGCGGACACTGCGAATTTGGCGAGGGCATGCAGCAGCAGCGGTAGGACAAACAAATCATCGACCACTCCTATAACCGGAATGGCGAAGTTAAACGGTTCAAATGCGAAGCACGCGAGCGCGATTGCAGCAGGAATGAGCCAACGGGGACGGTTCCGGTGCCGCAGCGCCATGAATAGGAGCCGCAGGTCTTGAGCGCTGAGCCGCCACAGTCTGAAAAGCCGTCGCATATACCCTCCGGGTCGGAAGATTCCCGAAACATTGTTGCAGTGTTCGGCACTGGTTAGGGGCCGTCCCGTTCGACATCCCGGCGCTGTCGGGGTTCAACGAGGCGGAATCGAGCGAGCAGAGTGGCGTTTATGAATTGAACGCGCGGAACGCCGGCGTTTCAATCGGTCCTACACGTAATAGGGGTTTGAGCTTACTTGCCTATTCGACTACGCCGCTACACTGCAGCAATTGACCTGGGAAACCGCCGGAGGTCGTACAAATGGCTACAGTATCGCTCGAACTGAGGCGCCATCGTCATTCGACTCAACGCGCTGATTACACGCCGACCCCAGACCGTCGGTATTTTGTGGTACGCGGTCGTCTTTGGCGGCTCAGTAATCCGTGGCTCGATCCTGAAATCCATGCGCGCCTCGTTCAGGAACTCATGGCCGCGAGGCGGGCCATCCGCGATGCGACGGACTCCAAGGAGAGAATTGCAGCGCGGCTAAAAGTCGATACCGCGAAAAAAGCGCTGGGAGAACGTGGCGAGGTTTGGTGGGATGACGGTGCTCCGGACTATAATCGTCGTCTTGCAGTCGACACACCCTACGCTGCGTGGTTCAATCAAAGTTCGGAGTGACGGGCACGTCTCGTCCGCTCATGCGCTCCGCGAGTTCAACCGAGTTTCCACATCGACGACATGGCTTCGAGGATCGCTACTCATGCACACGCACCCGCCAGTCGACCCGGATGATCCCAGCGGCGCCTCGGGAGAGGACGTGCGAGAGCCGCCTCTGCCCGGAACCCAAGGTACGCCTCGCGAAGAGTTTCCTCGCAAGGGCGACCTCGTGGACCCCGAGCCTGCGGCTACCAACAAGTAGCAGCGAATACATTGCGGCGGGTTGTTTCTATGATTCCAGCGAATTGCTCAAGGCTGGAATTGGAGCACCTTGACATACCGTACGTGGGGCAGCGCACGAAGTTTGTGCTGAACGGCATCGGGGACGACCTGATCGACACCCACGATGGCAATGGCATCCTGCTCGGCGGCCTGACGCCCCAGGTGGAAAGTCGCGATATTGATGTTGGCTTCCGCCAATATGGTGCCCAGGGCACCGATGAAGCCGGGCTTGTCTAAATTGTTGATCAACAGCATCACCGGATGGAAATCCGCTTCCAGGGCCATGCCTTTCACTTCCACGATCTTCGCCATTCCCGCGTTGACCACGCCGGCGAGGGTCCGCCAACGCCCCCCGGTGAGCACCTTGATCCGGATCAGCGACCCATAGATCGGGGAAGTCTCCCGTCTGGATTCGGTCAGCGGCGTTCCTTTCTGCTTCAGCACGGCGGGCGCGGACACCATGTTCACGTCCGGCATGAGCGGCCGCATCAAGGAAGCCAACGCAATCGCGGTCAGGGGCTGAGTGTTGAGTTGCGCGACGTCTCCTTCGAATTCGATCTCCACCGCCTCGAGGCCGTCGTCGGCAATCTGACCCGCAAAAGCACCGAGCTTGTCGATGAGGCCGATGAAGGGCTTCAGACGCGATGCCTCCTCCGCGCTGATGGAAGCCATGTTGAGCGCGTTGGTAACGGCACCGGCCAGTAAGTAATCCGACATCTGTTCAGCGATCTGCAAAGCGACGTTTTCTTGCGCCTCGTTGGTGCTCGCGCCGAGATGAGGAGTCGCGACGAAATTCGGTGCGCCGAAAAGCGCGCTCTCTTTGGCCGGCTCGGTGATGAACACGTCGAACCCGGCGGCGGCGACATGCCCGTTTTCCAGGGCCGCGCGCAAGGCCGACTCATCGACGAGTCCGCCCCGGGCCGCATTCACGATGATGACGCCTCTTCTGGTCTTGGCGAGCGCCTCGGCCGACAGGATATTCTTGGTCTTGTCGGTCAACGGCGTGTGCAGCGAAATCACATCGGCGCGTGACAGCAAATCCTCCAGCTCGACTTTCTCCACGCCGAGCTTGACCGCGCGCTCCGGCGAGAGGAACGGGTCGTAGGCGATTACTTTCATCTTGAGGGCCAGCGCCCGTTCCGCGACCAGCGCACCGATATTGCCGCAGCCTATCAGGCCCAGGGTCTTGGCATAGAGCTCGATGCCCATGAAACGATTCTTTTCCCATTTCCCCGCCTGGGTGGAGACATCGGCCGCGGCGATGTGGCGGGCCGCGGCAAAGAGCAGCGCGATGGCGTGCTCAGCGGTCGTGATCGAGTTACCGAACGGCGTGTTCATGACCACGATGCCGCGAGCGGTGGCCGACGGAATATCGATGTTGTCGACACCGATGCCGGCGCGGCCGATCACCTTGAGATTCTTCCCGGCGGCGATCACCTCCTTGTCCGCCTTCGTCGCGGAGCGCACGGCGAGGCCATCGTAGTCGCCGATGATGCTCAGCAGGTCGGTCTTTTTCAGCCCGACGCGCACATCCACCGCGACGCCACGACTGCGAAAGATCTCGAGAGCTTTGGGGCTTAATTCATCGGCAATGAGAACCTTGGGCACGGTATGTCCTTATCCGGAGATCTTGAGTAGCGAGAGGCAGCTGGCAAATGCCCAGTCGAGCCAGGGGGTGAGGGATTGCAGATCGCGTTGCTCGATCGTAGCGCCGCACCAGATGCGCAAACCCGGCGGCGCCGACCGGTATGAGGCCGCATCGAGCGCCACGCCCTCCTTCTCCAGAATCGCGGCCAGATTCTTGGCGAACTCCGCCTGACCGGTTTCCGGGAGTGAAGTCACGCGTTCGTCGACCACCTTGAGACAAACACTGGTGTTGCTGCGAATCGCGGCGTCCGATACGAGAAAATCCACCCAAGCGGTGCGCGCCACCCATTCCGTCAGCACGTTGGTATTGGCATCCGCACGCTCCTGCAATGCGGCAAGACCGCCGATCCCATCCGCCCACTTGAGCGCGTCGATGTAGTCTTCGGTGGCGAGCAACGATGGCGTGTTGATGGTCGCGCCTTCGAACAAATCCTGATCCAGTTTCCCCTTCTTGGTCATGCGAAAAATCTTCGGCAGCGGCCGAGGGGGCACATAACTTTCCAATCGGGCCACCGCACGGGGCGACAGGACCAACATGCCGTGAGCGGCCTCCCCGCCCAGCACTTTCTGCCAGGAAAAAGTCACTACGTCGCATCGGGACCACTCGATGGGCTGCGCAAAGGCGCCGCTGGTCGCATCATTGAAGGTCAGGCCCTGGCGATTAGCCGGAATCCAGCCGAAATTGGGGATCTTCGCACCTGAGGTCGTGCCGTTCTGCGTAAAGACGATGTCCGCCGTGTCACGGGCAAGGGAAAGATCCGGCAGCACACCGTAAGGCCGGCCGACGTGAATACGACAATCTGGAAGCTTGAGTTGCTCGATCGCATCGGTCACCCATTCTTCGCCGAAGCTCTCCCAGGCGAACACATCGACCGGGCGCGCGCCCAGCATCGACCACAGCGCCATTTCCACCGCACCGGTATCGGATGCCGGCACGATCGCGATCTTGAAATCGGCGGGCACGCCTAATATCGCGCGCGTGCGGTCTATCGCCTCTTTGAGCTTGGCCTTCCCGGGTTTGGAACGGTGCGAGCGGCCGAGCAGTGCGCCTTCAAGGGCTTTAAGGCTCCACCCGGGACGTTTCTTGGTCGGACCCGACGAAAATCGGGCATCAGCCGGACGGACGCCCGGCGGCGGTATGCATGTCATCATTTCTCTCCCATCCTTACAGATGAGCGTCCGCCGTTGGGAGCGGATGGCCCGTAGCGAAGGATAGAGATTCTTTTCGACCTGTCAACCGATTCTTCACGGAGCTGGAATGCATTTGCCATCCGGCTCAACGGCAGCGCGCCGTACCCGCGCGCTGCGGCCTATTTCATTCGGGCAGCGCGCTGCCACCAATTCTGCCGGTAGTGCAGCCACTGCTGAAGAACTGAGTGGGCCGATCTCTGCGAGGTTCGCTCGTACTCCAGCGAAGGCGGCACATTGGGCATGCATTCCAGTACCAGACCATTGGGATCATCGAAGCGTAGAGAAAGAAACACTCCGTGATCCACGAGTTCGTTCGCCACGCCAGCTGCATCGAGCTTGCACTTCAACTGCCGCACCACCGCATCCCCCTCGACTTCGAATGCGACGTGATGAGGAGAGCCGCTGCGTGCGGTGAAGTGCTTGGGATGAAAGGGCGACGTGTGCTCGACGAACGCGAGCGTATGTCCGTCGGCTATCCCAAAAATCGTGTGGCAACATCTTGAGCCATCGATGCGCAGAGGGTCTTCGAGCACGATGGTCGCGAGGAGCGGCATTCCTAAAATATCTTCGTAGAAATGACGAGTCTCCTCGGAGTCCCAACAGGCGTAGGCGTGATGATGCATGCGCTTAACCGGACTATCGGTCAGCGTCGTGGATGCCGGGCCGCACATCGCTTCTGCCGCGTTCGTTGCTCTTTCCTTCGATATTGCCGCTGTCGATGTCACTTGAATATCTCCGCTTGGATTGCCGAATCACTTGATCGATATTGAGGGCAAGTTTGAACCGACGGATTCAGGGCGTCGTGAGCCGGTCGCGCCTATTCGCCCGTACTAACGCGCACCCGTGCCGCCGCTCGCATCAGCGCCGACAGTCCGTCGAATTCCGCTGGACCGCGTTCGGTACGCCGATATATTCGGCTAAAAAGGTGTAGTTCGCCGTGCTGCCGGCAGGTACTTTCTGCAAGGCATCCCATACACGCGTCTGGAAGTCCGTGCCGCGAATATCGAGAGGCAGGTCGAGCGCCTGGCCGGGACGCTCGATCAAGTCCACTACTTTCGCTACCAGTCCGGCATCGTAGTTCTCGATGACCTCGATCGCAGCGTTCGGAAACTGATTCTGCAAATCGCTCACGAGCATTCCCGGGTCATCCCCCACCATGATCGAGCGAATCAACTGCTCGGACACGGCGATGATGACGAAGCCCAGTGAGCACGGCGCGATGGCAAAACCGATGGTCGCCGCCGCTCGGATGAGCGGGATGAGCACGTCGGCCGCTCCGGCCTCTGCGTTTGGTGTCGATGTAAACATGATTGCTCCTTCGGTCAATGGACGGTGGTCAAATTAGCAACGTGCCTTCAAGGAGAAACTCCGTATCGTGTCTCGTTGTCGCGGTACTGCGCCTGCGCGCGTTCAGTTCACGCCATAGCGCTCGCCGACCCACTCTTCGCTCTTCTGCCAAAGCGCCCGTGCGCGCTGCGGATCCAGTGCGTAAGGCTGCACACCCACACGCACGCCAGGGGCTGAGGCGACCTCGGCGACGTGGCAGTCCTCGCAATAGCGACCGCCAATTGCCTCGGCATCCGCGACGCAGGCGGCCCACAGAGAAGTGGCCGCGCCTTGGGGAATGCTCTTCCAGCTGAAGGGCGCGGCACCTTTGGGCTGGCTGGCATTGATCTGCGCAATCAATTTTTCCGCCGCCTCGGGCGTCAAATGCCGGCTGAGCTCGGTTCGGATGCCCCCAGGGTGCACCGCCGTGGATCGCACCCCACGCGCTTTGTGACGGCGATCGAACTCGACTGCAAACAGCACATTGGCGGTCTTGGACCGGCCATAGGCGGTGAACTCGGCGTAGGGCGAATGCTCGAAGTTCGGATCTTCCAGATCGACGTCCGCATATCGGTGACCCGCTGAAGACAGGTTCACCAACCGCGCACCTGGCCGCAGCAGCGAAGCGATGCGGTTCACCAGAACAAAGTGTCCGAGGTGGTTGGTGCCGAATTGGGTCTCAAAGCCGTCGACCGTGGTGCCCTTAGGGCACGCCATGACACCGGCGTTGGCAATGATCACGTCGAAAGGCTTGCCGGCGGCAAGCAAACCGTCGGCGCAGCGGCGCACGCTGTCGAGCGATGCCAGGTCGACTTGGACCAGGTGAAGGGACCCTCCCCCGGCGGCTTGCGCGCGGACCTGCTCGGTAGCGCCATGCGCCTTGGACAGATCGCGTGCAGCACCGATCACCTCCGCGCCATGCGCAGCCAACGCGCGCGCGGACTCCACGCCTAGGCCCGCGGAAACACCGGTGACGAGGACCCGCTTGCCGCTCAAATCGATGCCTTGCAGCACCTCATCAGTCGTCGATGTGGCTCCAAAAGAATGAGTCATGGGTCAATCCTCGCTGTTTTGTGCAATCGCCCTACCGCTACGCCGTAGAAACATGGTGTAATTAGAAGTGGAGGGAACCTCCGTTTAATATACGGAGGCTTCCTCCGTTTTGCAAGCCCTGTGTTAGGAGAAGACCGATAAACGTGAAACGAAAGCCAACGGCCCCGGCGCGCAAACCCCGCGCCGACAGTGCCCGGAATCGACAATTATTGATTGACACCGCCAAGCAAGGGTTCTCGGAAGTCGGGCTGAACGTGAGCCTGGAAGAAATCGCGCGGCGCGCCGGCGTCGGCATCGGCACCCTGTATCGCCATTTCCCCAGCAGAGAGGCGGTTGTGGAAGCGGTTTACCGTCGCGAAGTGGAACAACTCGTCGAAGCCGTGCCACGGCTGCTCGAGGCCTCACCCGCAGGTGAGGCACTGCATCAGTGGATGCATCTTTTCGTCAATTACATCGCTACCAAGCGCATGATCGCGCCATCCCTGGGAGCTGCGGTACGCACGACTTCCGCGCCTCATGCAACCCCTGCAGAACTGATCACACGGGCGATCTCCACACTCGTGAAGGCCTCCGTCCGAAGCGGCGATGTGCGCAAGGATATCGATCCATCGGACTTGCTGCGTGCGCTGGTCGGCGTGAGTTATGGGAATCCCGACCCGGCCTGGGAAGCGAGCGCGCGGCGGCTCATCGACATCCTGATGGATGGGCTGCGGCGTAAGGGTCGCTGATGGGCCCGGAAGGCGTAGCTCGCCTCCCGGCGCCGTGCGTTCAGTTTGCGTTGATGGCTTCCACCTGAATGCGCAGCGTGACCTCCATGTTGAAGCCGTAGGCCTTGCCGCTGTCAATGCCGAATTCATCCCGATGAAGGGTGCCCAGCGCGTCCGCACCGCAGACTTCGCGCTTGTACATCGGATGGGGCATACATTTAAAGGATTTGACCTTGAGATCGAGTGGCTTGGTGACCCCATGCATGGTCAGATTTCCCGTGGCGGTGGTCGGCACTCCATCGACAAAGCCGCCCAGTGTTCCCCGGTAGTGAGCTGCCGGGTACTTCGCCGTGTTGAAGATCTCCGGTCCCACTACGACCTCGTTGACCTTGTCGTGGGCCAAATCCGCGCTCGCCAGGTCCACCGTGACGTCGACCGAACCTGTCTGCGCGGCCTTGTCGAGTGTGATCGTGCCGGTGGTTTTCTTGAAGATGCCACGCCACACCGACAGTCCGCCGAAATGGTCGGTCTCGAAGCTGGGATGCGTGTGATCCGGATCTATACTGTAGGTAGCCGGTGCACCGGAGGCGATGCCGGCGGCGCCTAGAGTCATCAACGAGAGGGGCAAGAGTATCCTCATGGATCGCATGGTCACGTCTCCTTTCTGATTACGGGGTCGAGCACTCCCAAGAGGACGATCCGGCAGCCGCGATTCCGACATGCACCGTATAGTAATAGGTATGCTTTCGCAGCTACCCCCTTGCCCATAAAGGACGAGCAGAACCATGGAAACAATTGGCGGCGATTTACGTCAGATGCAGCGCACCCCCCTTGCCGCGGCTCACGTCGAGGCATTGCGCATGGCGGGCGCAGTTGCCAGCTATTCTGCGGGTACGGTTCTCGCGCGGCCTGGCGCGCCCGTGGATCGCTTCGTGTACGTCGAAGAAGGTGAGATCGAATTAGTGAATCCCTATACCGACGAACGCCATTTGCCCTCCACGCTCGGTCCGACACAGTTTATGAGCGAGATCTCCCTTCTGAACGGCGGCGCTTGGTCGATGGCGATGCGCGCAGTCCGAGATACACGGGTGATCGAGGTGCCGCGAGAAGCGATGCTGACGTTGATGTCTCAGATTCCGGAGATGTCCGACATCATCATCACCGTGCTTTCGGCGCGCCGCCGCCGCCAACTCGAGGAGCGCATCAGCAGCTTACGGCTGATCGGCGAAGATGATGACCGAAACGTGCGCCGCATCGCTGAGTTTGCGAGCCGCAACCACATTCCGTACATCTCGTTACCATTGGGAAGTCCTGAAGCCGAAGCAAGCGCCCATCGCTGCTCCATCGCTCTGGGCGTACCCGCCGTTATCTTCGGTCGCGACGACGTTGTGACCGAGCCCACCCCCGACAAGGTCGCACGCCTGCTCGGCCTCAATCTTGACTTCGGGAACGACGAAGTATTTGACGTGTTGATCGTCGGCGGGGGACCGGCGGGGGTGGCCGCAGGGGTGTATGCGGGAGCCGAAGGTCTCTGCGCACTGGTTGTTGAAGATGTGGCGATCGGCGGCCAAGCCGGGACCTCGAGCCGCATAGAGAATTATATGGGCTTTCCGACGGGCATTTCCGGTGCCGATCTGGTCTGGCGCGGAGAAGTACAGGCGATGAAATTCGGTACGCGTTTCGCGATGCCGCGCAGAGTGGTGCTCCTCGAGAGGCTCGACGAGAGCTTTTGCGCCACTTTCGACAACGGCCATCGCGTCCGTGCCAAAGCAGTGGTGGTCGCGACCGGGGTGCAGTATCGCCGACTCCCGCTCTCCAGACTCACCGACTTCGAAGGCGCCGGCATTTACTATGCCGCGACCGAGATCGAGGCCCGCTACTCCAAGGGGACAGATACGGTCATCATCGGCGGCGGAAACTCCGCGGGGCAGGCCGCGATGTTTCTCAGCCGCTCGGCGCGATGCGTACGCGTCTTGGTCCGCGGCACTTCACTTGCCGCCTCGATGTCGAGCTACCTCTCGAGTCGGCTCGCAGCCGATCCCAGGATAACGATCGAATATGGTGCCGAGGTAAGCGCGTTACATGGCGCCGAACACCTCGAAGCGCTGAGCATTCGTGACGTGAAGACCGGGGCAACCCGCGTCGTCGACGCGCGTTCCCTCTTCGTTATGGTGGGCGCTGCGCCAAACACCGAGTGGCTCTCGGGCTTGGTAAAGCTCGATGATAAAGGATTCGTTATCACCGGTTCCGGCGTAGATTCCGCGGCCTCGCCCTTCGCGACATCCCTGCCCGGCATCTTCGCGGTGGGTGATGTACGGGCAGGCTCCGTCAAGCGCGTCGCCTCCTCGGTCGGCGAGGGATCGGTGGTAATCTCCAAGGTCTGGGAGTTCGTAAATCGCTGATGCGAGTTCGCCTTTCGAATGCGTAGATTGAACCGACATTTGCGGACCAATATCGCCATTGTTCTGTGTTTGGGTGCGGTCATTGTCGAGGCTTTGCTGGCGTGGCACACGCACCAAATCACCCACGCCGACGTAAACATGGTGGCCTGTGTTTGGTTGATGACGGGATTGTGGCTCGGCGGTCGTTTGGGAGCCATATTGCACCGCTCGCCCAAGGGGATTTTTCAAGAGTTCCGCAAGGGCGAACCGATGCCTGGGCTATCCAAGCTCATATTCAACGGCGGATTACTCTTGGAATTGGCGAGCCTGGCGTTGCTGTTTCGGTAATGTGCGCACGGGGGCTCGCTCATAAGCGAGGGATCGGTGGTAATAGTGGGGGGCGCAGTCACCACCATCCGCGCCGCTTAAACCACACGATCGGCACCAACGTACTGAGCGCAATGAGCGCCAGTCCGTAGGGATAACCCCAACGCCAACCCAACTCCGGCATATTATGAAAATTCATGCCGTACATACTCGCGATCAATGTCGGAGGAATGCCCACCACCGAGACGATCGTGAGCACCTTGAAGATCTCGTTCTGCTCCGTATTGATAAAACCTAGAATGGCATCCAAGAGGAACTGCGTCTTACCCGACAAATGCGCTTCGAAATCAATCAACGAGATAAGATCTTGTTGTGCCGTGCTCAAGCGAGTTTTTTCCTCCGGCGACAACCAATCTGCCGACATCTTTAGGATGAACCCGATGATGCGCTGTAAGCCAAGGATGCTTTCGCGACTGCGTGATAGATCATCGCCCGCAATCCCAATTGCATTTAGGCAATCACGTAACCCGCGCGAGATTCTCCTGTCGCTTTGCCGCGCAGATGGCTGCGGCCGGAAGGCCCGTGCCGAGACGGCCGCGAGATCACCGCTCAACTTCTCGAGCTTATCGGCGTCGAAATCCACCATGCCTTCCATCAGCGCACAGAACGCAGCTGCGCTCCCCAGATGCGGATCCCTGCCGATGCGCGCCTCGACTTGCGCAAAAGCGTGGACCTCTGAAAAGCGTACCGTGACCAACACCTGCGGCGAAAGAATGAACCCGAGCGGCACCGGCGCAAAGCCGGCTGAGTCGTCCTGTGCAGCGAGCGGCATGCTGACGTAGCGCACCTGCCCCTCCGCTCTGAGTCGGCTCGAACTCTCGATCTCTTGCAAAGATTCGCGTGAAGGAATTGCGAAGCCATATTCGGCCGCCACCTGCGAAATCTCAGCCGGAGTCGGATTGAGCAAATCAACCCAAAAGACCTTGGCGGGTTCCCCCCTACCGGGATTAGTGGTATGTGCATTCAACATGGGGCACGAGAGGCGCTCTAATTTTTTAGCGCCGAGCGAATTGAGCTATCGTCGTCGAACATCAGCCATTCGATCACCGACAACGGCAGGGAACCGTAACTAATCAACTGGTCGTGGAAGGCACCGAGACGGAAATCTGCGCCCTTCAGGTCACGATAACGGCTGAGCAGCCGCATGATCTGCCACTTGCCGGTAATGTACGAGATCTTCTGTGAGGGGCTCGAGGCCGCGCCGGCCGCCTCGCCTTCGGCAGCTTCCCGATCAAGGCCTCCCGCTTCCATGAAGTAGCGAACCGCATGCTCGAAGTCCCAGCGGCCGGTCTGCAGGTTGACATCCACGCCGACGCGCGCCGCACGATAGCGGCTCAGGCGCAGCACCTGGCCCTCGGCAGCGGAACGCTCGGGATACAAACCCTCGCGGAGCAACATCTCCTCGCCATAGAGTGCCCAGCCCTCTTCGAATACCGTGTCGTTGTGTTGACGACGGATCTCATCCGATAAGTGGTTGGCGATCGAGAGCTGCAGGAAGTGTCCCGGAATACCCTCATGGCCGAGAATCGGGCGAGGATCCTCGATCGCTGCGCGAATATAAAAGTTGCCGCTCTTCGGGTTGTAAGTCGGGATGTAGTAAAAGCCGGTAGGATCCTTGTCGTAAAGGCCGGGCGGGTTCATAAAGCCGCCCGGGGAGGTCGGTTTGAAAGCATCCGGCAGCTGTCGGATTTGAAACTGACCGATGTAAGAAGGAATGGTTACCAGCCGGTTCGCCTGCAGAAAGCCTACGATCTCCTGTAGACGCGCTTCGTAGGCGGCGAGGAAAGCCGCCTGATCCTTCGGCACGTGCGTTGCGCGGGCCGGATCGGGCGAGGCAAGGTTCGGATCCTTGAGCAGCGCCTCCAGGGCGCGATAACGCGTGAGTTCGACCTCACCGAGCAGTGCCAGATCGTGCGCATCGACCGGCAGCAGGAGCACCCGATGGAGCAGGTAGTTGTATTGGGTTTCGCCCATGGGCTGCCAGTCCGGCATTCGGGAGCGCGCCGCATCGAGCCAGTCGGCAAACGCGTGTAGAGCCTTGACCGCGGTGTCACGTGCTTTGATCAGCCGCCTACGCTCCGTGCTCGAAAGCTGGTCTGCGAGCGTCATGAGACTGACGGTGTAAAGCTCATCGCCTTCGCGGGCGGCCTGGATGGCGAGTGAGGCATAGAGCTTCACGGGCTGGGTGAGATTCTTGCGGGCGGTCATGAGGAGCGTCGGTACTTGCTCGAGTCGCGCCGTGGCCGCCACGGCCCGCGTGCGCCTCGGCGCGTAGTCCTTCTGCAATAGGCTGAAGATCGCGTTCGAGCATTCGTTGACGTAGAGCTGCGGATCCGAAGCCTCGGGATCGAGCTGACGGCCGAAGAAATCAGCGTAGGCAAGCTGCGATTGGAATAACAGTCGATCGACTCGGTCGGGCTTGTCCCAATCCCGATCGTTCATGCCGCTGACTTGTGCGAGCAGCTCGCTCACGTGCCGCCGGCGTGCCAGGACGGCACTCTGCCCATAGTCGGTCAACCGAGCGTCGAAGCGGTGCTCGCCGGCAGCACTGGTCGCAACCGGATAATAAGCATCGCGCCAGTCGTAGTACTGGTGTGCGAGTGCTCGAATCTCCGCAGGGCCGGCCATGGCCGCCGGTGCCGTGAGCAGAGTGAGCAGCAGGAACCCGAAAAAGGTCCTTGCCACCGGTGCAAAGTCTGCGAAACGGGTCTCGAGACCTTCGGGTGCCCCGTTATTGCTTGGCGGCATCAACGGCTTTTCTAGCCCGATGCCGATGCGCGCGTGCCTTGGCCTTGTGAACCTTAGCCTTTCCTTTATCGATCGACTTATTTGGTTCGGACGACGTCGCCGCCTTCACCTTATCGCCGGCTTGTTTCGTCGACTCTTCGGTGGCCTTGCCAGTCTCTTTCACGGCAGTGCCAACTTGAGCAAACGCAGTCGCCGCGAAGGCCGTCGCCACGATAGTCATCAATAACTTGTTTATTTTCACAAAATTCTCCCCAGTGCGATACCAATAATGCGCGGGATACCATTAGCCGGTACGGAATAGTGATGAGGGAAACAGCGGGTGCGCTCGATCCGCCACGCACCCATTTTACACCGAAGCGCGCGGCATCGCCATCGAGCCGAAGCGTATCAATGATGGGTCATGCGCGCGGGTTGGTCAGTCATGGGTTTCATCGGTGCTCATTCCGGCCGCACTCAGCAGGCTGTTCAGCTGCGCGAGTTCCGCCGCATAGTGGCGCCACTGGGAAACAGAGGAATCATAGAGGCGCCGCCGAACCTGTGCGGCGCTGGCTGTGGTCGTCGGCGACGGATTGCGATGAAACTCGACGCAGGCGTCCTGCCATTCCAGGCCGCAAAAATCCAAGAGTCGACGCGTCTCGCCCAGCTGATCCGCGATCAGCGCCTCGTAGCTCAACGGATAAATCGCTGCCGGCATGGCCCTTTGCCAATGATCCATCAAGCGCCGATAGCCGACATAGTAATGGCCGATTTCCCCGAGATCATACGAGAACGGATACCCATCCTTGAACAGAGTCTTGTACATGGCATAGCAGGCGGCCATCGGCCGGCGCGACACATGCA
>DASYFQ010000067.1:0-45407 GCA_036498345.1 Steroidobacteraceae bacterium | reverse complement strand
ACGGTGAACATGGAACGTGGAATTCCAAGGGCACTGTAGATGATGCCGGAGTAGAAATCGACGTTGGGATACAGCTTGCGTGAGACGAAGTAGTCATCTTTGAGAGCGATGTCTTCGAGCTTCAGCGCCAGCTCGAACAGCCGATCATTGCTTTTACCCATTTTCTCGAGCACGCGATAGCACATGCTGCGAATGATTTTGGCGCGTGGATCGACGTTCTTGTAAACCCGATGGCCGAAGCCCATCAAACGTACGCTGTCCGCCTTATCCTTGACCCGCGCCAGGAACTTGTCGATGTTCGCCGCCGACCCAATGCCGTCCAGCATGTCGAGCACGGCCTCGTTCGCCCCGCCGTGCGCCGGACCCCAGAGCGCAGATACGCCCGCGGAAATCGCCGCATAGGGATTCACGCCCGTGCTTCCCGCCAGGCGCACCGTCGACGTGCTGGCGTTTTGCTCATGGTCGGCATGCAGAATGAATAATAGATCCAGCGCTTCCGTGGCCACCGGATCGATCGAATACGGCTCGCACGGAACCGCAAAAAACATGTTGAGCATATTGGCGCAATAGCCCAGGTCATTACGCGGGTAGATCAATGGCTGGCCGAGCGTATGCTTATAGGCCGCAGCGGCAATCGTCGGCAGCTTGGCAATGATGCGATGCGCGAATATCTCCCGATGGCGCGGATCGTTGATATCGGTCGTGTCGTGATAAAAGGCAGCCATCGAGGCGACCACCGCGGAGACCATCGCCATGGGATGCGCGTCGTGATGGAAGCCCCGGAAGAATCTCAGCAAGTGCTCGTTGACCATGGTGTGCCGGGTGATCGAATCACGAAATGCATCGAGCTGCCCTTTCGCCGGCAACCTGCCGTTGATCAGCAGATTGGCGACTTCAAGATGGCTGGATTGCTCGGCCAGCTGCTCGACCGGGTAACCGCGGTACAAGAGCACCCCCGCATCGCCGTCGATGTAGGTGATTTTGCTCTCGGTGCTGGCCGTGGCCATGAAACCGGGGTCGTAGGTGAATACCCCTAAATCTCGGGTGAGATGCGAAATATCGAGCACGTCGGGTCCGAGCGTTCCGGACATGATGTTGAGTTCAGCGGCTCTGCTGGTAGCGGGGTTCTTGAGTTCGTATTTCGCGGCGCCGCTGTCTGACATGGGTCCTCCAGGGGGAATGATGAGTGTGCAACCCAGGCTAGAGGTTCGGGATCTGCCTTAGAAGCCTCTATCTCTCGATAGCACATATCGTCGATGACGATATATCGTATCTACAAATACAGGCTACAAAGGTCGATCTGTCGGGACTATTCTTTACGGTATGGAAGATCCATCCGCGGCGGCACTTCGTACCCCTCAAGCTGACGGGCCATGTTCCGATTTCTCGGCGGGTGCCAATATCAGCGATCTGAGCCTCGTGCGGTGCGCCCAGTCCGGTGAAGTCCGGGCCTTCGACCGGTTGGTGATCAAGTATCGTCCCCGGGTGGTGGAGCTTGCCATGCGCTACACGCGCAACTCCGCCGACGCCGAAGATGCTACCCAGGAGACGTTCATCAAGGCCTATGGGGGCCTGCGGAATTTTCGCTGCGAAAGCGCGTTCTACACCTGGCTTTATCGTATCGCGAGCAATTGCGCCAGGAATCTATTGAAGACGCGCGGCCGCGATCTACTCAATGGAGCCGACGACTTCGCGGATGATCGCAATTCGGCCCACCCTCCCACGCGCCTGCAGGAATTGGAGACACCTGAGGAGCTGACGCTCACCGACGATGTCCGCGGCATGGTCAATGCCACGTTGGACGGTCTGTCCGAGGAGCACCGCACGGTCATCACGTTGCGCGAGATCGATGGGCTCAGTTATAAGGAAATCGCTTCCGCGATGTCCATTCCGATCGGCACGGTGCGCTCACGCGTATTCAGGGCGCGCGACCTCATCGATCATCAGCTGCGCCGCGTCTATGATGGCGGCTTGGGTCGCCATACCGTGCCACGGCAGCCTCACGCTCGATCGGGCAGCTAAGCCGCATCACACCGGCATCGCAACGTGCGCCCGAGGCTCACGAACATGCGTCGCGAGCTTGCGCTCGATATGTTTCGCCAGCTTCACGATCGTCGGATGATCGAACATTTCGGTCAAATCGATGAGTCCCGGAAAGTCCCGATCGATGCCCTCATGGATCTCGATCAATTTAAGGGAACTCGCGCCTATTTCGAACAGATTATCGTCGACGTCGACCGGTCTGCCCGGCAAGGCTGTCTCGCATATGGTTTGCAAGCGGGATCTTAGATCGGAGCCGGCGGGGACTGATCCTCGATCGCCGGCCGCGATCAAGATTTCAAGCTCAGCCAGTTCAGCATCGAAGTCACCGTTGATGTGAGCCTGCTCCAGCACGTGCCGCTGCACCTTGCCGCTGGTGGTCTTCGGAATTCTCTTGACCGGTATGACCTTCGCAACCTCGAGACCCGTATGCTCGTTCACGAGGCGGCTGACCGCCTGAGCGGTCGATACGAACTCGGCCATTGCACCGCGGTGCAAGACGAATACCACGAGTTCTTCGGTCTGGGCGCCGGGCTTGCGTACTCCGGCAACCACCACTTTGCCGAGCTCGAGACCCGGCGCCCGCTGCGCTATATTTTCCAAGTCATACGGATAGTAGTTTTGCCCGTTGATGACGATGATTTCCTTTGTCCTGCCGGTGATATAAAGCGCTCCCTCGTGAACGACGCCCAGATCGCCCGTGTCCAGCCATCCCTCCGCGTCGACGGCTTCTGTAGTGGCGACCGGATCGCCGAAGTAACCGCACGTCACACTCTTACCGCGTATTAGAATGTGACCCACGCACCCATCGGGGAGCGCGGCTCGCATGGCGTCCGCGACACGCACCTCCGTGGTGGGTACGGCGCTTCCCACGCAGACGAGTTCGAGTGAATCCCAGGCATCCACGGGATTCAATTCGATCCTCATCCCTACGTTGAGCTGATGGCGGTTTGCGCGGATCCATCGATAGCCTGAATTGATTTCAGGAAGCGTCACCGCCAGCGACGCTTCCGCCAATCCGTACACCGGGTACATCGCTCGACGCTTCAATCCCGTGTGATTCAGCGCGTTGATGAATTCATCGCACAGCGGTACCGAAATCGGCTCGGCGCCATTAAAAATGAGTCTGATGCTCGACAAGTCCACGCCATCGATCTGCCGGCCCCCGACGACCTTGAGGAAGTGCCGGTAGCCGAAATTGGGCGAACAGGTGATCGTGACGCGTTTCCGCGACGCGATTTGCAGCCACAGCAAGGGGCGCCGCACGAACAAATCGGTCGGCATCAAGTTGATTTGCACTCGATTCGCAAACTGCATCAGATAAAATCCGATCAGTCCCATATCGTGGGTCAACGGCATCCAACTCAGGCTGACGTCCGTTTCGCACAGCTTGCTTACCGCCGTTACGGCCTCGCAATTGGCCATCAAATTACCATGCGTCAGCATCACGCCTTTCGGCTCGCTGGTCGAACCGGATGAAAATTGAATCATGGCCAAATCATCGGCAGCCGGCCGATACAGCTTCCCCGGGCGGGAAATGTCGGTGATCGATTCAACCAGGAAGCTGCGCGCCTTGAGTGAGGCGAATAAGGCGGACTCCCCCACTTGTGCCGATAGCGCTTCCAGACGCTGCAAGTTCTTCGCGTCCGTATACAGCAATGGACCACCCAGTCTGCGCGCCACACGCAGCAACTTGTGACGGTGCTCATCATTGAGGCCCACGGATAGGGGCACGGGAATAATGCCGCCGCAGACGGCCGCCCAAAAGGCATCGAGGAACCGTTCATTATCATTCAAAAAAATAATGAGCTTATCGCCGCGCTGCGCACCCATCGCCTGCAACTGATGCAATATGCCAAGTGCCCTGGCGTACACCTGTTCATACGGCAGTCGGCGCTCGGCATTCTCCCCTTGCACATAGCACACCGCCTGATCGACGCTGCGGTTATGCTCGAGCAAATCGACCAAGGTTGCATGGGGCATCACTGCTCTATTCATCATGTCTGTACCCTTTCTGGTGAGAGCGCTTGGTGGCGAGATCATCGCGATGCTGCGGCGGCTTGCCGGTGCCGGCCCCCTTCGGCCAGGTTGCCACGAGTAAGGACAGTATCCACGGAGCGACGGTCCGTGAGATCAACGCCTCCCAACCTAACGCGGGTAGATGCTGCATATCATAGAGACTAGACCGGAGGTCTGTAGCCGGGTAGCTCATATCTCTCGATAGCAGCCATCGTCGGCGACGATATGCGGCGTCAATTCGCATCGTACATATCGAGTTCAACGATGGAATGCCATCGAGAGGCAGAGGCTTCCGAGACGGCCGCCGATCTTCTATCATGCGCGGCTCGCCGGACGAGCGCTGACGGTGCGCGGCAGTCGCGGCCTTGGAGTAACCGGGCATGCAATCAGGAAATCGGCTGGAAATTTGAATGATCATAACGACGCAACCGTGGCTCATCCGTTGCGGTACTGTGCTGGCAGCCCTTGCCATGGGGTACAGCATCACGGCATGGCGCGCCGTGCGCCGGCAAATTCGGCCCTCGCAGGCGGCGATGTCGGACGCCCCTCCCGTGACCATATTGAAGCCGCTCCGCGGCGCGGAACACGCCATCTATGAGAGCCTGCGCTCGTTCTGCGAGCAAGACTATCCGCGATTTCAGGTCGTCTTCGGCGTATCCGATGCGGACGACCCCGCCATCGCCGTGGTGCGCAGGTTGCAGCGCGAGTTTCCGAACAGAGACCTTGATCTCGCGATCGATGGCCGGCAGCACGGCAGCAGCCCCAAGGTCAGCAATTTGATCAACATGATGACCCTCGCTCGCTATGACTACCTGGTGATAGCGGACAGCGACGTGCGCGTCACGCGCGGCTATCTGGCAAAGGTCGTCGCTCCGCTGCTCGATCCCAGCGTCGGCATCGTCACCTGCTGCTATCGAGGCTGGCCGCGGGCCGGGCTATGGTCGCTGCTGGGATGCTTGTTCATCAATGAATGGTTCACGCCGTCGGTGCGCGTCGCTGCCATGGCGGGATCGCGGTCATTCGCCTTCGGCGCCACGATTGCGATCCGCCGGCACGTGTTGGCGAGCATCGGCGGCTTCAAGGCGATCGCCAATCAACTCGCCGACGATTATCGATTGGGTGAGCTGACGCGCCGCATGGGATTGCGCACGGTACTCTCCGAAGTCGTGGTCGAGACCTGCGTGGACGAGCGCAACCTCGGTGAACTGCTGCGGCATGAGCTGCGATGGCTGCGCACCATACGCGCGGTTCGCCCCGTGGGCCACGCACTCTCCTTCGTTACGTTCGGCGTACCGGTGGCCGCCCTGGGGAGCTTGCTCGCCGCCGGCGCATTACCCGCGCTCGCCATGCTCGGGATCACGGCTGCGGCGCGCCTCATGCTGCATTCCAGTGTGCGCAAGCCGGGCTCGGCGCTGTCGCACCTGCTCATACTGCCGCTCAGGGACACGCTGAGTTTTGCCTTATGGGGCTGGAGTTTCGCTACGAGTCGCGTGCGCTGGCGGGACGAGCATTTTCAAGTGACGAGTGATGGCTCCGTCCACCCGGTGGTGCGCATAACGCATTGAAAACGCCGCCTCGCCTGACCATCGGCATTCGGTCGAGGCAAGGGATCGCGATTGTGCCTCCTGCGCTCCTTTATGCCTCGTCCTTCATTGATTTACCGCGGGCAACCCGTTACCGGACAACGGTCGCACCACTGTGAGCGAACGCCTGGATGGCCGCTCGCGCTTGACGGTTGCGTCCTCCGATAGAGGTGTTTTCTGCTGCAACCACTGAGCATCTTCGTGTTTGAGCCGATCGATGAACCAGCGCCCGGCCGGACCCGGGGGGCTATCCGTCCGATACACGGCCGACATGGCGATGAGGTAGCCCTCGGACGGTGCGGAGTCGGCGCTGATCTGAACGAGCGCGCCGCTCGCCAGATCCGCCTCGATCATGTGAAGGGGCATCACGCCAAATCCGAGCCCTGCGCGCAGGAAGGCATGCTTGGCCCCGAGATGGGAGAGACGCCACACTCTCGGCGACAGCAACCCGAATCCTCCGGCGCGCGACAGATCCGAAGGATCGGCGTGTACGAGTTGGATGTGCTCGGCGAGGACCCCCATCGGAATCGGGCCGCCGTAAGTTGCCAATGGGTGCTGCGGTGAAACGACGGCGGGCGCCGTGATCGTCAGCAGCCGTTCGCGAGTGAGCTGAGGCGGCGCGACCTGCGAGGATGCCATGACGCCGACCGCGCAGCGCCCGTCGAGCACAGGCTCGATCACGGCGCTCGACTCGACATCGAACCTCAGCAAGGTCGAGGGGAATTCCTTCTGGAAGGCAGCCACCGCAGCGGTGAACGGCGCGAGCGGAAATACGACGTCAACGGCCACGCTCAATTCTGGTTCGAGCCCGCCCGCCAAGCGCTTCGCCCGGGCCTTGAAAAGATCTATGTTGCCCGCCACTGCGCGTGCATCGGCAAGCAGTGCGCGGCCCTGGTCGGTCAGCGTCGGGAAGCGAGCGCCGCGATTGAAAAGTTTCACCCCGAGTTGTCCTTCCAGATTCGCCAGCGACTGGCTCACCACGGACTGTGCACGCCTCAAGCGGCGGCCGGCCGCCGAGAAGCTGCCTTCATCCGCCGCCGCGATGAAGGTGCGGAGTTGATCCAGCGACACGCCATCAAACATATAAGTTCTCCAGTGATAGGAAGGGCGGCCGGTCGACGCGGACCCTCGTGGCTCGCGGCGCCGCGGAGGTCGCTCGGCGCGTGATCGTCGCTGTGATGGCGCGGCTAACTGACTGTTTCATTTGCCTTTACTACCGCCCTGAGGAGCCGACCATAGATGTGAGTGACCGGTAAGTAACGTAGCTCATGTTAGTAACCCGCCACGAGCGTGTCAACCGGGATGGAGCACGAACCTCGTGTAGTTACGGACGTAATCGCGGACGCGATCGGCGCGAAGCCGGCTTCAATTAAGACCAGCGTCGCGTCGAGGTGCGCCGACGAGGCGAGTCAACGACGGATATACATCTGCGCTGGCGATACCTCCTATCGAGAGATAGAGGCTACCAAGCCAAAAGTCCCGGCACTAGGCTCGTGATATCGCAACTCCACAAGGCGGCCCATGGCCGCTCTTCGCCCATTATCTGGAGAATGAAATGACCGAGAGTAAAAAGCTACTCGTACTGCGAGATAAACTCGTCAGCCGACGCCGTGAAATAGTCGACAGTTTCCAGACGGCTTCCGTCGAACTCTTGAACGGGGATGCCGTCGCGCGAATTCAAAGCGCGATCGATGCGGTGGATAGGGCAATTGCCGACGAGAAGCGTGCGGAGCCCAGCTCTACGGAGTCGCGTCGCCAGGTCTCGTCTGGATCGCCTGGGAGCGTTTGAGACCGGGCGCGGCGCCGCCGACGGCAAGGCAACGTGGGCAGCACGTGATCCCACGTGTCGGTTTGTACAGTGTCGATTTGTACGTATCACGGGATCTGTTGCATGCTCGATGGCGTTTCACTGGATCACCTGCGTACCTTCATCGCCGCCGCAGACGAAGGTAGCTTTTCTGCTGCCGGCCGCCGCCTGGGGCGTGCGCAATCTGCGGTGAGCCAAACTCTCGCGAATTTGGAAGGACAGCTCGACGTGAAGCTCTTCGACCGCAGCGCGCGTTTTCCGGTGCTGACGGATCAAGGTCGCGCACTTCTAGCTGACGCGCGCGCGGTAATGGGCGACGTCGGCATCTTCAAGGCCCGGGCGAAAACCTTGGCCGGTGGACTCGAGCCGGAACTCAGCATAGCCGTGGAAGTCATGTTTCCGCTCGCGCCGCTCACCGCCACGGTGGCCGCCTTTCAAGGGAAGTTTCCCGCGACCTCGCTGCGGTTCGACGTTGAGTCGAGCGCCGTGGTCGAACCCGTACTCGACGGGCGTTGCGCCATCGGTGTTTGGGGCGGCATGACGGGTTGGGCGCCTGCACGGTCGCAGCTCACCCGAGAACCGTTGCTGACGGTAAGGACCCTCTTTGTGGTTTCACCGCAGCACCCGCTGGCAACTCATCGCGCACCGATTCCGCCGGCCATCCTGGGTGAGCACATCCAGCTCGTGCACGCGGACATTGCCCGTCTGGCGCCGGCCGACAGACGCGGGTTGCTGTCCCCGAAAGTGTGGCGCCTTTCCCATCTCGGAGCCAAGCTTGCGTTTCTGCGCGCCGGACTTGGGTTCGGCCTCATGCCGCTTCACATGATCGAGGCGGACCTGGCAAGCGGCGCGCTCGTTCGGATCATCGCCGAGTCCTCACCGTTTGACGGCTATGCCGTAGCAATGTCGGCCATCTATAGAACCGACAGTCCGCCGGGCCCGGCGGGACGTTGGTTCATCGAAAATCTCAAACAAGAAGAGGCACGGCGATTGAAACTGAACGCTCCTATTCGCCGCACTGCCAGGGTGCGCAAGGGGATAGCCCCCAGGGTACGCCGGCATTGATCGTCCGCAGCACGCGCTATGAATGATCCGCGTGGCCGAACAATCCCCGGCGCTTGATCGCGTCCGCGACTGGGACGGGAACCATCGTCTCCCACAGGAGATCATTGTCCTTGATCTTCTTGAGCACATCTCGCGAGAATATATTGAGAATGCCCGTGTCGCACCCCACGATGCTTTCGATGTAGTGATTCTCGAGAAGATGGGCATAGAGGCTCGAAAGGTGGTCGACGATCCGCAGATTTTTTGCATTGATGAGGACGTTCGACGCGAACGATTGGACCGGCGTGCCGGTCCCGTTGAAGTCGACGATATACCGCTCGTACGTCTCCTCCCTCATCGGATAGATGTACAGCTTGACCGCGTTTCTGAATAGACGGCCGAAAGACTCCAGGATGCCCCCCTCGAGGTTGTCGTAGTATTTTTCGTTGAATATTTCCAGCAGGTTGTTGATCCCCATGGCGACCCCGATCATCTCCTTCGTGTAACGCCGAAAATATGAGGTGAGCCGGTAGTACTCCGAGTAGTTCGAGATGAGGACCGTAAATCCGATGTCGGCCAAAAGGTCGACCCGCGATAGAAAATCGCGTGCGTCGAGTGCGCCCTCTGCAAGCAGATTGTTCATCGTGATCTCCATGAGCACGACCACTTCCCTGCCCTTGACCAGCGGCTCCTGCACGAACTGCGCTGCCGCACAGTTGATCATGTCGACGTTCACGTGGGTCACGGGGCGGAAGCTCCCCCGTTCGACGAGGATCGCTTTCTTGTGCAGCACCTCGGACGGCTGCAGCAGCTCGCCCTGCTGCCCGAACATGACTGCGTTGGTGAGCTTGAACTCCACCAGGTGAAGCGACATCAGGCGGTTGTCGATCTTTTCGAAACAGTGTCCCGAAAAGCGCAGCATGTCGACTTCGATGCGGTCGGTACCGAGGTTGTCCTGGAGTGATTCAATCAATTTCTTCGGATCGGAGCGGTAGTACAAAGCGCCGTAGATCAAGTTGACCCCGACGATCCCCAGGGCCTGCTGCTGCAGGAGCGCGTCCTTGTCCCACATGTGCACGTGCAGCACGATCTCACTGGGTTTGCCCATCGGCTCGGTCTGAAATCGGATCCCCAGCCAGCCGTGAGCTTCGTTCGTGCCCTTGAAGTTGATCGTCGCCACCGTGTCCGCGAAGACGAAGAATTTCGTCTTGTCGCCGCGAGTCGCCGAAAGACGCGTGATCAAGAGTTCGTATTCGTGATCCAGCATCAGCTTCAGACGCTCGCGGGATACATACCTGGGCGCCTTTCCATAGATCGCGTCGCTGAATACCATGTCGTAGGCTGAAATAGACTTGGCGATGGTCCCCGAGGCGCCGCCGGCATGGAAGAACTCGCGCGCGACCTCCTGCCCGGCGCCGATCTCCGCAAACGTACCGTACAGCGGTGCGTCGAAGTTGATCGTGCGTGCCTTCTGCGTCGTCGTGAGCAGTTCCTCACTCTCGTCCATTCGTCACCTCACTCTCGTTCATTCGCCTCATGCGCGCCGTCGTCACGAGAATCGCTCTTGGTCGATGATAGTAGTGTGCGGGTCCCCAGCTGGGTAGCGCCAATCTCTCGATGCCATCCATCGTCAACCGCGATGAGACTCATGCATGAGAAGTGCCAACAAGGCGGCCAGCACCGATGAAAATCAGCGACTTATCAGGCGCCCCCGCCTTTGCCCTGAATTTCAGCGCAGCGGCATCGTTTGGGACTACTATATTCGGGCCGAAGCTCGATGGGGCGCGCTTCTGGTGCGCCCACTTAGAACAATTCCAAATCGTGTCCAAATCGTCCAATGGGGAAAATCTATGACAATCAATAATCGTGTCGCCGCGTTTGCGGCTTTCTTGGGTCTTGCGTTTACAAGCGTCGCGGCCTTTGCGGATGAGCATCCATTCACTGAAGGGGCGGTGGTCCAGGTATCGTCGATCCGGACCGAATACGGGAAATTTGACGACTACATGAAATTTCTCGGCACAACGTGGAAGGCAACGCAGGAGGCGGCCAAGAAGGCCGGTTATATCACCGGCTATAAGGTCGTCGCCGTAGAGGCGCGCGGCGAAAATGATCCGGATATCTACCTGGTAGTTTTTTACAAGAACTGGGCGGCATTGGACGGTGCGACGGCCAAGGGCGATGCCATAGCGAAACAGGTGGAAGGCTCGGTGGCGGCCGCCAATCAGGGCGCGGTCGACCGCGGCAAGATCCGGAGAATTTTGGGTTCGTGGACGGGGCAAGAACTCGACCTGAAGTAACGTAGGAACCGAGACATGCACAGCCGGAAGCCGGGCCTCGAGCCCGGCTTCCGGCCCCATTCGCAAGGATCTCGCCCCGCCCCGCCTAATGACGTCCGACCTTCTCGATCGACAGATAGTCGACCACCGTCCTATGCTGAGCGGCGTGACCGGCGATGCGCATCGCGTCTTGTAAATCCCCATCACTGAAGACGAAGCCGCGCAACACGACGGCGCCGTTTTCGACCGATACACTGACATGTTGGTCGTAGAAATACGGGTCGGAATGCAGCGCGGTCCGCACGCGCGTGCGCAATTCGTCGTCCGTCACCGAATCCGCGCTCTGCGTCGTAGATCCCGCGGTGGAGTCTGACTGGCTCACCGCCGCCACGGCCACATTCTGCGCGCTCGCCGGTGCGGCGAAACCGGCCAACCCGTAGATGGCTGGTCCGAGTTGGGCAATCATAACCAAAATTAGCTTTTTGCTTGAAATACTCATCGTTGGCCTCCTGTTCGAGGAGCCTAGATTGGGCTTGAGCCATTTCTTCGCCATTGCAGTAACGGTCGCACCGGTTACGAATGAAATTAGCGGAAGCAAGGGTATCTGCGCCCAGTCCTCGTGGCTTTCACGGCCAACAACCTATTTGCGGACTCCTGTGGGGCCCTAAGTATTTGTAACCACAGGATTTTGCAGGGCCCATGAGCTATTCAAGAAGCGTGGCCTCGAGCTTCGGATCGATCCGCTGCTAGAATCGTGGCGTCCGGAGCTCGTATGAACCGATCGCCCCGACCACGTATTTGATGTTACGTTCGTATCCACAATGAAAATAATCACGCCCAGGGATTTCCGGAATGCCTTCGTTGCGGTCATGAAGGCCGAGCACACCAGCTTCCGCACGGCAGCAGGCTTCGAAGACAAATCATATACGTACTTCATGCGCTCCAATATCTTCCCCAAGATTGCCAGGCATCTTGGTCTGCAGGCTTGGAACAAGGAGTATTACGCCCTCGACGGGATGTTTTACGAAGAGCGTGGCAGAGATAACTTTGGCAAATATACGACGTATGCCAAATGGATTTCGGTCGCGTTGGAACACGTGAGCAAGCCGCTGAAGACGCAAGAAGTGATTAATAAACTTCAAATTTTCAACGCCCCGCTGAAGGTATTGATCACCTACGCGGCCGAAGGCGCCGAAAGCGATTCGCTCTTGCGGAAGTATGAGGCGGTCATCAGTGAATCTGACGTATTCAGTGACATCGCGTCGCTGCGTCAGCAACTCGTGATCTTCGGAACACCAAAGACGCTTCGGGAATGGCATTTTTACGTGTACGAAAGCGACGGTTTCGTACTCATGCTGTAGCCTTCCGCGCCACAAGGACTTGCCGGCAGCGGCGTCGCACCGCTAATCTGAATGGCGCCCCATGAACGCCAATTTCGCCAATCCAGAGATCTGAATTGAGAATCGCCACCTACAATGTGAATAGCATCAATGCACGGCTTCCCGTGTTGCTGCGCTGGCTGAGTGAGACACAGCCCGACGTTGCTTGCCTCCAGGAACTCAAGGCGCCGCAAGATAAATTCCCGGAGAAGGCGATCCGCGAATCAGGTTACGGGGTGATCTGGCATGGGCAAAAAAGCTACAACGGGGTAGCTATCCTCGCGCGAGGACGTGATCCGGTCGAAACGCAACGGGGACTGCCGGGCGACCCGCTCGACCTGCACAGTCGCTACATCGAAGCAAGCATCGGTGCTCTCGTCGTCGGATGTCTTTATCTGCCCAACGGCAATCCCGCGCCCGGACCCAAGTTCGATTACAAGCTGGGGTGGTTCGAGCGTCTGGCCATCCGTGCCGCCGAACTCGTGGGCCGAGATTCCCCGGTTATTCTTGCCGGCGACTATAACGTGATGCCCACGGACATCGACGTATACAAGCCCGAACGCTGGGTGGACGATGCCTTGTTCCGGCCTGAAACTCGGGCGGCCTATCACCGGCTGCTCGAGCAGGGTTGGACGGACGCGGTGCGAACGCTTCATCCGGGCGAACGAATTTATACTTTCTGGGATTATTTCCGAAATGCGTATGCACGCGACGCGGGTTTGCGCATCGATCACTTACTCCTGAATCCGCGTATTGCCGGGCAGCTGCGAGGGGCAGGAGTTGACCGGCACGTGCGCGGCTGGGAGAAGTCGAGCGACCATGCCCCTACTTGGATTGAACTTGCTGACTCGCCTTAGCTCTCACTGTACGGCGCTGTCCATGCACAGAACCCAGGTGAGGACGGCGCTCGCCGAGCGTTGGTAATTTGCCGACGATTGTCTCTGTCCCGCGACACGCCGATGACGATATATTCATTTTTCGCATTCCGCGCTTTCTTTCTCTAGACTAAGACTCGTTTCATTCGTAGGACAATCGCCGTGAAACGACCGACACACTTTCCGGGATCATGGTGGGGGCAATCCACCAGCGAAGCATTTGGCACCGCCGTCGTCGACTTCGTGCAAAGGCACGGTGCGGTGAGCGGCATCGTGAAACGCATGGAACAGCTGGGTCTTGGCGGTGTCGCGCGTTCTTGGCTGGGCAGCGACGTGCACGTGCCGATCTTCAGCGAACAGCTGCATGCGCTGTTCGGCACGAGCGCCCTGCGTGCATTCGCGGCAAGGTTGGGCTTGCAGCCACGCGATCTCGTGCGCCGCCTGTCGCAAACGCTCCCCGAAATATTGAATCGCCTCGCCTCTTCGCAAGGTCCATCCCGGTCCGCGCCGATGTATTGAGGCGCCGGCCCGCTTCGTTGAGGCGTCGACCCGCTTCGTTGAGGCACCGGCCCGCTTCGGCGTCGCATTTGCACACCGACGCCACGTCAAGCGCCGTGGGCACTTGCTCGCTGGCCGCAGCGGGGGCAATATCGAGTAATGCTCGGGAATACACCTCACTCGAACCCCGGTGACCTGGCCAAGGTGAGCGAGCTGATTCGAGATATTCGGATCGCACTTCTGACTACTGTTGATCAAGGCGGCCGCTTTCACACTCGGCCGGTTCAAACACTGCAAGTTGACGCCGATCGAACTCTTTGGTTTTTTACCGATTGGAATAGTCCGAAGGTCGACGAGCTGCATCATGACGTGAGGGTGAGTCTGGGATACGCTGATCCGGCTAACCATGTGTATGTCGCAGTGAGCGGCTCGGGCAGCTTGGTTCGGGATGTCCAGAAGGCGAAACAACTATGGAGCGTTGAGCAGCGTGCCTACTACCCGGATGGCCCGGAAGACGCGCGACTCGCCCTGCTGCGCGTCCGTATCGAGCGGGCGGAATACTGGATCGCCCCGGGACGAGCCTCCTATCTCGTCGCCGCTGCGACAGCCGCCGTAACGGGAACACCGGCCGGCGTGATTGGTGAGAACCGCAAGATCGAGTAGTCGGCGGGCGACTCGCGCACTATGCCGGCCTATTCTCCACGTCGCTTCGTTTGAGCAGGTAGTCGAGCCCTCCGGCTCGATACCACCGATACCCATAGGCCTCCAGCAGCAGATGATGCTTCCCCTTGCCGTCTGCCTGGCTGTGATCTTCGGAAAGCAAGTTCACCAGCAATTGCCCCTCTTGCCCTTTGAGCCCCACAGTGAACGAGACCTCGCGCGGAGATGACGCGAGGTTGTGAACGAAGAGGACTGAGTTGTTTCGCCAGTCATAACGCATCGCCAGGACCGACACATCGCGAGTCGCGATCATCTCGAAGTCGCCCCATCCCACTTCAGGCACTTCCTTGCGCATTCGGATGATGCGCTCGGTCCAGTTCAGCATCGAGTTGGGATCGCGCCGCTGGCGGGCCGCGTTCACATGCTCATATCCAAAAGGACCTGAACTCACAGGAGGCAAAATAGGCTTGCTGCTTTTGGTAAATCCCGCGTGAGGCTCGTCCGACCACTGCATCGGCGTTCGAGCACATTGGCGCTCCGGCAATTTGAGATCGTCTCCCATCCCGAGTTCGTCTCCATAGCGAAGGACCGGCGTGCCGGGAAGCGTGAACATCAAACTATAGGCAAGTTCGATGCGCCTGCGGTCGCCGTCGAGCATGGGTGCAAGGCGGCGGCGGATCCCGCGATCATAGAGCTGCATGTCAGGCTCCGGTCCGAAGGCCTTGAAGACCGTTTGCCGCTCCTGTTGACTCAGGCGTCCCAGGTCGAGCTCATCGTGATTGCGTAGGAACATGCCCCATTGCGCGGTCTTCGGACGCGGCTTGGTCGCCTCGAGCGCCTTCTTGAGCGGCCGCGCATCGCTCGCGGCGAGCGCGTAAAAGAGGTTTTGATTGGCCTGGAAATTGAACATCATGTGCATGCGATCGCCCGCGAGACCGAAATATTCCATATCGGTGTCGGGGAGAACGTTCGCTTCGGCGAGAATGATGGCGTCGCCCTGCCGCCACTGCAGAAATTCACGCATGAAACGCAGCATGTCGTATTGCTCGATGGGCTTGCGGACCTGGGGACCCTTCGTCGCAATCACGAAGGGGACGGCGTCCATGCGAAAACCGGAAACACCGAGCTGAATCCAAAATCCCATGATCTTCAAGATCTCCGCCTGCACATGCGGGTTTGATGTATTCAAATCAGGTTGAAAATCGTAGAAACGGTGGAAGTACCAGGCGCGAGCTACCGCGTCGTAACTCCAAGTCGATTTCTGAACGCCCGGAAACACCATTCCCTTGTTCGAGTCGCGCGGCTTTCTCTTCGACCAGACATACCAGTCCCGATAGTGGGACTCAGGATCGCGCCGGGCCTCCTTGAACCAGGCGTGCTGATCGGACGTATGATTCACGACGAGATCGATGATGACCCGGATTCCCCGTTGCTCTGCGGCATGTGTGAATTCGACAAAATCACCGAGAGTTCCGTAGCGCGCATCGACGTCGTAGTAGTTCGAGATGTCGTAGCCATCATCGCGGCAGGGAGAGGTTTGAAAAGGCATCAGCCAAATGGCAGTCACGCCGAGCCCATGCAGATAGTCGAGCCGCCGCATGAGCCCCGCGAAATCTCCGACGCCATCGCCATTCGCATCCATATAGGTCGCGACGGAGAGGCAGTAGATGATGGCATTTTTATACCAAAGGTCGCTGATCATGATGACATCGGATCCTCGAGTGCGGAGAGCGACACGATCACGCCTTCGTTTGGCCGCAGGCCGATGCTGCCCACCACCCGCTCATGGCTTCGATCCATATGCGTGGACAGCAGTATCTGCCCGGTCGAGCCCGGCGAATCCATGGATAAGGAGTACGGCTCCGCACCGAGATTGAGCGCAACGAGGAGGCGCTCGCCCTGCGAGTGTCGCAGATAGGCAAGCAGATCACCGGTCGCGGCGACCGGCTCGTACTCACCGACCGAGAGTGCCGGACGGGAGCGGCGCAACAGCAGGAGCCGGCGGTATAAGGACAGCATGGACGCCGCGTCCTCTCCCTCCGACCGCACATTCACGACGGCAAAATCATCGGAGATCGGCAGCCATGGGTCTCCCGCCGTGAATCCCGCCTGGGGCGAACCGTCCCATTGCATCGGCGTGCGGGATGGATCTCTGCCGAGACCCCTGCCCGGTAGATTCTTCTCCAAGGGATCTCGCACGCGATCGGCGGCTATCGGCACATTGACCATACCAAGCTCGTCTCCGTAATAGAGAGTCGGCGTCCCGCGCAACGTCAGCAGCAACATCGCGGCAACCCGCGCCTGGGGCAGACCCACACGCGAGGCGATGCGGGGGCTGTCGTGATTGCCGAGCACCCAATTGGGCCAACCTCCCTGCGGCAACGCGGCCTCGTACTGGTCGATCAAGGCGGCGATGCGGCGCGCATTCCACGTGCTTTGCAAGAGCTGGAAGTTGAACGGCAGCTGCACGCCGTCGAGGTTAGTGCCGTAGTACGCCATGAGTCTGTCCAAGGGAAGATAGACTTCGCCGATGAGAACACGGCTATCGAACTCATCAAGCACTCGACGCAGACCCGTCACGATGTTCCTGATTTCCGGCCTGTCGGTCGTATAAACCGGAAGCTGACTGTGAAAAAGCGGCATCTCGGGCTTGTAGTCAGGATTCGGAGGGTTGTCGCGCCACCGATCATCCTTGATCAGAAGCCACAGCACATCCACCCTGAAGCCATCGACGCCGCGATTGAGCCAAAATCGCAGCACATTGTGCATTGCCGAGACGACTTCGGGGTGGCGCCAATTGAGATCGGGTTGCTCCTTCAAGAAGGAGTGGTAATAGTATTGTCCGGTGTGCGCATCCCATTCCCACGCGCTGCCGCCAAAGTTGCTCAGCCAGTTGTTGGGCGGTCCTCCATCGGCTCGCGGGTCATGCCAGAGATACCAATCGCGCTTGGCGCTGCGCCGGCTCGAGCGTGAATCCCTGAACCACGGATGCTCGTCTGAGGTGTGATTGGGAACGTAATCCAGAATCAGTTTCATGTGCCGCCGCTTGATCTCAGCGGCCAATTCATCGAATGCGGCCAACGTGCCAAACATCGGATGCACGTTTTCATAGTCGGAGACGTCGTAGCCAAAATCGGCCATCGGGGAAGGATAGATGGGCGAAAGCCACAGGGCATCTACCCCCAGCGAGGCGCAGTACTCCGCACGCTGCACGATGCCGGCGAGATCGCCGATCCCGTCGCCGTTGGTATCCTGGAACGAGCGCGGATAGATTTGATAAATCGCGCCGCGTTGCCACCAAGTATCGGTCATTGGATGATCAGCGTGGAGTCGGAACCACCCGGTTCACCCGAACGGCGATGGCGTTTGCACATGCCCTTACGCTAACCATGAAAAGCGCCTTGCATTGTCCACTGCCGGCGTTTTCGGTTGTCGGACTTTTCCTATAACGGAACCTCGAGCGCGCTTGAACATCACGGGACCAATTCCTTGTTGCCGTCGGATGCCGGGCGCGCCCACCGGGTAGCCGATGCTCAGTGCGCGCCGATCCGGTTGACCGTGCGCGGCAGGCTCACGACGTCTGCGGTGCAGTGAACTAGGCTTACCTGCATGCCGCCAAACATCGGCAACCGCAACCCTTAACCGAGGAAATAATCATGAATGCCGAGATTTCAGCGAAATTCGCAGCCTTTACCGGCGCTTTGACGATGACGGCCTTGATCGGCGCCGCAGTAGCCAGCATGTTCCATTTTCCCGTTCCGCGGCCTATCGTGCGCGTCAATCCTGTTGACGCTGCGCAAGCGACTCACGACGCGCGGGATCCCGCGATTCAAACTCGTTCGTAGTATCGATTGAGGAGAACGATCCATGCTCATCTTCTGGGTAAGTATCCTAGCCCTGGGTATTCTGCTCTACGGCTTGCTCCAAGAGTTCGACCTCGGCGTCGCTCTTCTTTTTGGTTTCACGCGCCATAAGGGCAGGCATTCCACCCCGATACGCACGGCTGCGCCCATGTCTGGCGGTGACGAGACCTGGGTCATCGTGGCAGGAGTCGTCGTGTGTGCCGCATTTCGGAGCGTCTACACCACCCTCCTCTCCGCGTTTTATCTTCCGTTTCTTCTCATGTTGGCAGGATTGATGTTGCACGGCGTGGCATCCGAGCGCCGCAGCACGGCGGAGCGCCTGCGATGGGTATGGGATGCCGCCTTTTTCGGCGGATCCCTGGTTGCCGCCTTCATGCAAGGGCTTATGCTGGGCGCTCTCATCGAAGGCCTCATCATTTCGCGTGGTAGATACACCGGAGACGAGTTCTCCTGGTGGAGTCTGTTCGCCGCGATGTGCGGCGCCGGCGGCCTGTGCATCGGCTACGCACTATTGTGCGTGTCCTGGTTGGTGCGTAAATATCGTGATGACGTCCGGACCGCTGCCTTTCGCCTCGTCCCGACACTGTCACTCGGATCGCTCCTCGCTCTGGTTTTTGTATTTGTTTACTCCATGGCCGCAAACCTCAACCTCCTGGCCCACTGAGCGCAGCTTCTGACGGGCATGGGTGTCCAGCGCGATCCTGCGTCCCGGAGTGGGCGCCCGGCGAGTAACCGAACCGATGGCGAAATTTTCGCGCGAAATGCGTGTAGTCGCGAAAGCCGCAACAGTAGGCGATCGCGCTGATGGGCTCGCCTGTGCTCAACAGCTTCCGACGATCCAGAAGCTGGGCGGCATGATTCAAGCGTAGCGAATAAATGAACTCGGTGCAGGTTGATCCCCGCTGCGTAAAGAGCTTCTGGAGATAGCGTAAGGAGATCCCTGCTTCGGCTGCAGCCCCTGCGGGCCCGAAATCCGGATCGGCAAAGCGATCCTTGATGAGGCCGCGGATACGCATAAACAGCTTGTTCGCAAAACGTGAGGACGGCGACGGCAGATCGGTTGGCGCAAACAGTGCGCCAAGCAAATCGTAGATTGCCAGCTGCATGTAGGAATCAACCGGCGGGCACGGCGATCCACCCCCGTTGAGCGTATCGAGGACAATTTCGTAGAGGAGGCGTCCCGCAGATGTTCCGCTACGCCTGCAAGTCCCTCCTTGCGGCTCGAATCCAAGATGAGAAACCAACGAACGGCGTGGCAGATTGAGAGACAGCCGTCGCACGCTCCCGTCGTCGGAGCCGCACGTTACAGGTCGAGCCACATCGACGAGCGCGATATCGCCCACGGCGAGTTTCACACACTGATCGTTCTGGTAGATCGTGGATTGGCCGGCAACCTGAAACACCGCCTTGTAATGGTCCCGATTGTCGAGGCGAACATCCCGGTGGGTGCGCTCGAACCGGTGGACATCGCAGCAGATATCCACTGCCGTCAATCCGCTTATACTCAGACGGCGCAACCAACCGGCGAAGGTGTTGAGCTCGACGCCCTCCAGGCTGTGCCGCCCGTACAGAGGGCGCAGCAATGCCCTCCACGCCTCGTAACCCATCGGTTCCCTATCGAGACTTTCATTGCTCTGACGCATCGCCGCCTCCATTTCACGTGTACGGGAATATGCACGGGAAGCGCTACGAGGAAGTTTCATATCAAATAGAAGAGTTACCGCAGTAACAAAGCCCCTACGACCACACGACGTCGTTGTTTGTGATTGCACCGCGCAGATGATACGGCGCGGAGTCCGGGACCGATAAGCAGCGCGCCAGTGCGCCCGCAAGCTCAGCGGACATCAGTGGTTGCCGGATGACTTCCAAGATGCCGACGCCCGCCAGCGCAGGCGCGCCGAATTCTCTCGCCGAGGGCGCCGCCAGGATCATAGATAACCCGGGCGCAGCCTTGCGCAAGAGGGAGGCGTGCTCGAGAGCCGCGCCGACCCCATGCAAGTGGGGACACAGGAGCGCCGCGTCGAACCGAGTTGGCGCGCCCAAATCGTCGCGTAGCTCCCAGCGGCAAGCCGACGCCGCCTCGGCAGGGTCGGTAAATCCGACCGGCTCGTATCCGAGCGCCGCCAGTATTTCTTCGTGCCGCAACAGCCGTTCGCGATCGGCATCGAGCACGAGTACGGTCTGTCCGGATCCGCGGTGCATCGAACCGGGTGTCTCGCGCCTCGACGAGGTCTCGACGAACGAAACCGAGCGAAGCCAGATATCGAAACGCGTGCCCGCACCGGGCGCACTCTGCACATTGATGGCACCGCCATGATCCAAGACGATCTCGCGAACCGTCGCGAGACCAAGACCATTTCCTTCGGGACGCGTCGTGAAAAACGGCTCGAAGATCCGCTCGATCAGCGCCTCGTCCATGCCGCGCCCCGAATCGATGATCGAAATCACGGCATAGTGGCCGGGCTCGAGTTCGCCATGACCGAACGATAACACCCGTTCGATCTCTTTCGTGTCGATGTGGACCTCGATCGTGCCGGCTGCGTCTATCGCCTGGGCTGCATTGTTGCAGACATTCAAAATGACTTGCTGGAGTTGCGCCGGCTCCCCGGAGACCATCGTCTCCTGTGATGCCGCGCGGACGACGAGGTTGATTTGAGGACGGAGCGATGCGTTCAGCAGCGACTTCGTTTCGGCGACGAGCGCCTCGATGCAGATGCTCCTGCGCCCGAAGGCAGCGCGACGGCCGAATGTGAGGATCTGATCGACGAGGTCGCGCGCCCGTTCGCCCGCGCGCCGGATCTCATTCAGGCTTCCCGCTACCCGGCCCGTCGGTTCCACTTGCGCTTGCGCCGTTTCCGTGTAGCCAAGTATTGCGCCCGTGATGTTGTTGAAGTTATGGGCGATCCCGCTCGCCAGCGCACCGATGGTCTCCATGCGGCGGGCCTGCTGGAGGTTCGCTTCCAGCCGTTCCCTGTCCTGCTCGAGAAACGCTCTTTCGACCGCATTGGCGATCGCGTCGAATGCCATGCTCAGAAGATCCAGCTGGCACGGTGGAGGCGCGGCTTCAGCCCGCACGGTATCGAAGCCGAGAACCCTTCGGACATCGTTGATTCCTCCGCTCGGGAAGCACAGCCAGCTGCGAAGATCGGCGGCGCACAATGCATCTCGCTGCTCGCCGGGCGCAAGCCCGCCGACGCTATGGACATGAATGTAGCGTTCCTGGCTCATGCCGAGACGAGACGCGAGGGTGACGGAATTTTCCGGCCAACCCGCTGGGAATTGAGTTCCGTCGCCGCACCATTTGTACGTCTGCGCGGGCTTGCCGTCGATGACGAAATAGGCCCGATCGGCACCGATGCACGTGGCCAATTCCCGGAGAGCGCGCTCGACATGAGCGGTAATCTCGTGAGGGGGAGAATTGATGAAGCGCGTCGAGATGCGCGCAATCAAATGCTCGATCATTGCGCGCTGCCGCAGTGTGGCCGCGCGAGACCGCAGCCTCATCCCCAGATGCACCAGCATTCCAGCCAGGAGCAGCGAGATTGCGCAAAGAGCGTATCGAATGCGCCTTGCCGCCGTCTCGGCGGCGGTCTTGTGGGCCAGAACCAGAGCTCGAACGGCTTCCTGTTCCTGGTCGCCCGACGCTGCGAACATCGACCTTAGCATGCTGTCCGTCGCGGGCAACAGCCTGCGTAGCAGTTGCGCATGCGCCAACAACGCCTCGGCCACCGCAGAGTCGCCGGGTGAAAGGCCCTGAACCGAGATGCGGCGCAAACGGTCGTCGACATCAGCGCCGATGTTGGGCGACGTGTCGAGCGTCAGGTGCAGGATTGCGGCGGCCAGGGAGCTGACCAGTACGCTGACCTGCTGTAGACTACCGCTGCTCTCGCGTACTTCGCCCAGGCGCGCGCTGAGCAACCCAAAATGAGCGAGAGAATTCTGTAGGAGAGCGTTGCTGCTCTTGAATTTCTCCGTCCACTCCTCCTGTTGGGCCGCGAGGCTCGCGAGCCGATCACTGGCAGCGGCGAACTCGCGGTCGCCGGCGGCCGCCGCGCGCAGTCGATCAACCGCACCGTGCAACGCGGTCACTTCCCGCACCAAGGGATCATAGTTGCGCAGCATGCCGGTGCGCGCGCTGAGCACGTCCCGGTGCAGGGCGCTTTTTGCCGTCGCAAGATCAACGAGCGCTCGCTCCGCATCGTCCGCCTGAGCCGTCCCGGTGTGCATTCCGCGCCACCACAGCCACGGCAGGAGCACGAGCAGGATCACCGTTACGGGCCCGGGCCAACGGGTGGCCCGAAAGATGATCCGGACGATTTTCACCTCGGCGCTCCGACGGATCGGCCCTGGTACGTACCGGTGAGTGTCCGTAAAAAGGCGACGATTTCCCCGACCTGCTGATCCGTCAGCGTCGAATTGAGCTGCGCCAAAGCCATCTTGCGGACGGCCTCATCGAGGGAGGAGGCACTGCCGTCGTGGAAATAGGGCGCAGTCGTTGCGATGTTTCGCAAGCTCGGCACGCGCAAGATCTCGGGCTCCGCTCGGGCCAACGGATGAAATATCCCATGGCGTTCGAACAAGTTGCCGCCGACATTCACTCCCTGGTGGCAAGAGACGCATCCCAATGACTTGAACAATCGATAACCCTCCATTTGCTGGGCCGAGAGTGCCGCCGTGTCGCCGGCGAGCCACCGGTCGAAGAGGCTTCCGGGCGTAACCAGCGATCGCTCGAAGGTTGCGATGGCATTTAGGACGCTCGGGGAGTCCGGCCCGTGTCCATATGCCGCCTCGAACTGATGGACGAGGACGGGATCATGGCTCAGCTTTCCGACCACTTCGTCCATTCGGCTGCCCATGATCCGGGGGTTTTGCAACGTGGCTGCGGCCTGCTCCTCCAAGGTGTGGAATGCTCCTTCCCAGCCGAACCGAAAACTGAGCGTTGAATTGAAAACCGTGGCGGTATTGAGCGAAAGAAGGGACCCGTCGGGTGCGGTGTCCCGCACATTGCTGCTCGCCCCATTGGTCCCGAGGTCGTGGCAGTCCAAACATCTACGCGCATTGCCGCGAGACAACCGCGGATCTCCGAAAAGGCGTTCACCGAGAGCCACCTTCAGCGGGTCCGCCGCGGGAGGCTCCGGGACCGGCGTGATCGGCTCTACGGCGGGGGTGGTGATCGACTCGGACACTTGCAGTAGCGCGGGCGCGATCGTCGAGTAGCCGAGGGTCAGCACTAGAACCGTGGCTGCACAGATCCAGCGACGGCACAGCGCCGTGCAATGCGTCCTTTCTCGTCGCACTAGAGCGGTTCTACCGGCAGTGCGAAAACATAGCCGATGCCTCGCTCCGTCCGTATGATGCGCGGCGCGCTCGCATGGGTTTCCAGTTTGCGCCGCAGCCGCAGCACCTGCACGTCGATGCTTCGATCAAAGATGTCTTCGTGCACCCGCGTGGCCTGGAGGAGCTGCTCGCGAGTGAGTGGCCGTTGAGGGGCCTCGAGAAACGCGATGAGCAGCGCATATTCGCCCTTCGTCAGCGTCACGGCAGCTCCATTCGGACTTATCAGGCGACGGTGGTTGCGCTCGAGCTGCCAGCCGCCGAACTTGTATCCGCCCCGCTGCGGCTCGCGCGCTCGGGCGAGGCCGCCCAGCTCGTGCCGCCGCAGAACGGCTCGAACGCGCGCGAGCAGTTCTCTGAGGCCGAACGGCTTGGTCACGTAGTCGTCCGCACCGAGTTCGAGGCCGACCACGCGATCGATTTCCTCGAGCCGGTGCCCGGTGGTGATGATCACCGGCACATCGGAGTTGGATCGAATCTCCCTGAGCAGATCCAGCCCGTCTTCCCGCCCCAGTCTCAGGTCGAGAATGATCAGGCTCGGCTCGCCCTCGGCGAGATGGCGAGTCAAGTCCTGCCGCCCGGCCGCAGAACTCGCCGACACGTTGTGCTCCTCGAAGTAACTAGTGACCATTCGCCGAGTGGCCAGGTCATCATCGACAACGAGTACGTCGTAGGTCCTGCCGTCGTCGTCGGACTTCAGAACGTCCATGGTTAAAGACCACGCTAAGAGTGAATCGCGGGAGTATAGCCCCGACCGTTCTCAGTCAATGAACTCTGTGTTTCTGTTGCAGGCAACATCCATGCAGTGGTCGTCGCGCAAGAGAAAACGCACCTTCGAATCCGGCCGATGTCCCGTCCTAGGGATGAAGTCTGTCAACCTCGCCGCCGCGCGCGACACGCGCTGGATTCCCTCGCACGGTCGCGCCCGCTTCTACATTGCGTGTCACGACACTCCCGGCGCCGATGATGACGTCGTCTTCGATAGTGATCCCGGGGAGAATGATGGCACCGCCGCCGATCCACACATTGCGTCCGATCTTGATCGGGTGACCCAGTTCGGCGCCTGTGCTTCGTATCGCCGCATCGCGCGGATGGTCAGCGGTATATATCTGTACTGCCGGCCCGATCTGTGTGCCCGCGCCGATGGTCACCGCCACCACATCGAGAATCACGCAATTGAAATTGAGAAATACACCCGGCCCGAGCCAAATGTTGTATCCGTAATCACAATGAAACGGCGGACGTATGACGGTCCCTTCGCCGACTTCTGCAAGACGCTCGCGTAGCAGCGCGTGCCTTTCGGTATCGGAGGCGCCAAGCGACGCGTTATAGCGGACGACCCACGCCCGAGACGCGGCCTGATCCCGCTGTAGTTCGGGATCGTTCGCGTGGTAAAGGTCGCCCGCCAACATTTTCTGTTTCTCCGATCGCTCCATCTCGCTCTCCAATGAATCACGGGGAAGACGTAGCCCTTGCTCAGTCAGTATAGACTCGGTGAATAATGCTGGATTGGATTTCCGGTTTCGCCCAAGCTATAGCTCCTACCTAAAATGCTCGGGGATGTTGCCTCGTGATCGTTCATCTCATCGACGGTACATATGAGCTTTTTCGCCATTTCTATGGCCTGCGCCGCTTCACCAAGGGCAAGGATCGGCCGTTCGGCGCCGTCGTGGGTGTACTCAACACTGTCCTGCAGATGATCGAGGAACACGCGACGCACCTCGGAGTTGCAACGGACCACGTCATCGAATCTTTCCGCAACGAGCTTTGGAGCGGGTACAAGACGGGCGAAGGCATTGAACCTGCCCTCCGTGCACAGTTCGAGCCGCTCGAAGACGCGCTTGCCGCCATGGGCGTTGCCGTTTGGCCGATGATCGAGCTCGAAGCTGACGATGCGCTGGCATCCGCGGCCACTTTGGCCTCCAAGGAGTCACGCGTACAGAAAGTGTGCATTTGGACGCCAGACAAGGATCTCGCCCAATGCGTACACGGGGATCGTATCGTTCAGGTGGATCGAAAGAGCAAGGCAATTCGGAATGCCGAGGGCGTGCAGGCGAAATTTGGGGTAGCTGCCGCGCTGATTCCTGACTATCTAGCGCTCGTCGGGGACAGTGCAGACGGGTATCCCGGTATCGCAGGCATTGGATCGAAAGGCGCAGCCAGCCTCATCGCGCGCTACGGAAGGATCGAGGACTTTCCGACGGAGGTGCTGGGGGAGCGCCGCGATCTCGCGCTGCTATTCAAAAAGCTGGCAACTCTTCGAACCGATGCGCGACTCTTTACGGATGTCGATGAATTGCGGTGGCGGGGACCCACCGAAAGATTCTCAACCTGGTGTGGGGGGATTGGAGACCCGCGTCTCCTCGCTCGTGCTCACAAGGCATCTGCAGCCCCCGCGTAGGCACAGCGGATCGTCCTCTTGTGGCGTCGCACATACGCTTGGACGACGGTCTGGCCCATCTTTCTGTATTCTCTACATGACATTGAGTACAATGCGCTTCGTGGTAGCTCCGCGTTTTTACATCCAATCGGACCAGCGGTACAGAGCAACACCGCAGATGTTCGATGCTCGCGAGAGCCACTGGCGCAAGCCAATACCGGCAATGTAACCAAATTGAAACAGGTGCCCAACACTGCATGAGCAATTCGAACTCGTCATCTACCCCCCCAACATCACGTGTCACGCTCAAGCTAAAGGTTGGCGCGCGGAAGTCGGCAAGAGAAAACAAGACACCGCCTGCTCCGCAACCGCACAGCAAAGCCAACCTAAAGCCCGGCGCTCACTGGTCCGACGAATATAAGGAACGCATGCAGGCGGATATGGACGCATTGACGCGTTAACCCTCTCCCTGGCCGCGCCGGGCACCCAACGCTGATCGTGGCGCTGATCCCCTGGGCTAACCGGGCGGTGAGGACTGCGTTTGTCATCAAACCTTAACGTGGGCTGGAATCAGACACCGGACACGATCCGCACATCTCGTACCGCGCCATCCGCCAATGCGGCGAGGGCTTTTTGATATCCCGGGCTGTCGTGCACGGAGATGGCATGCTCAACGGAATCAAATTCTATTATTACAGTGCGTTCCAACTGCCCGGCCTCATACACTCTCGCGGCGGTTCCCCGCGCTAAAAAGCGTCCTCCGCCCGCCTCGATCGAGGGACCTGCAAGCTTTGCGTAGGCAGCAAGTTTAGCGGGATCCGAAATGGCGCGATAACAGGTGATCCAATACGCTTTGGCCATAAGAGCTGAGTCCTCGCATGATGTGTGAGAAACGCTGGATTCTATCAAGAGATCGAGGATGGCTCCCGGCGATGCGCGGCGTATCGGGGGGATGACGAGATATCAGGAAGTTGTCGGTGCTTTGGTCGTGCGACGGATGGCACGAAACATCCCGCTGCGATCCGATTGCCACCGGCGTCGACCGATGATGGACAACAGCGTCTTTGCACCGTCAGGCTCTATGCGAGTGACTCGAGAAACAGAGTCGAATAGCGCCGGCTCGCCAAGCAACCGGGCGGCCTCGAGCGGCGCGATGGCTTCAAAACCCATGGTCCATTCGGGGAATTCTCGTTCCGCGATTGGCTCTCGGAGAACCATCCGCATTTCACGCTTGTCGCGGAAAATCGTGTGGCAAACGATATCGACCTTCGGTGCCTCGCCTTCGAGCAATTGCAAGAAGCAGCCGCCGATGTAAAGCATCATTCCGGAAACGTCGTTCTTTCGGTTTGCCTTACGCGCCTCGTTGAGGAATTTGACCGTGTCGTGTTCGGAAATATCAGGCGCCGCAGAACTGACGTAAATGACGTGGATGAGATTTTCCATAGCAAGCAAACACCTCGGCTCTGAGGGGCGCTAGCTTAGATGCATCGTCCTGTCATTTGCGGTCGAATTTTTCGTTTTGAGACGCGTTAAGCGTTGCTCGAATAAAGCTTCCATTAAATCGACTCATTATCGCGAATGCATCGTAGGGGTCTGCCCTACGGTGCAAGCCGGGCGTGAAGTGGCATCGGGATATCGAGCAAGTCGTGCGGGTCATTGCGATTGTGGGCGCATGCCTCCCTGCTGCTCCGCAGCGCGGTCACCGCAAAGAGGGGGAAGGACCAAGCGCTCGTCCGGGTGTACCATTAGCCCATGTTTTGGAGGTGTTTATGACCACTTACCTGCGCGTTACAAGTGCGATCATCACCGTACTCATCCTCGCCGCATGCGCAGCGACGCCGACGAGTGTGAAGCCAAAAGCTGAGGCGTCTGGGGCGGTTGTCCAAAATTCCGCTTGCCTAAGTCAAACCGGCACTCGAATTGCCGGCGACAATACGCACTGCTCGGCAATCGGTCGATCCTATTCGAGCGATGATATCAACCGCACCGGATCTACGACCGCCGGTGAAGCGTTACGGCTCCTGGATCCTTCGATTACAGTCCATCAATAATGGAACGGGGGTCGACCCCGTGATGCGCCGATAGTCGCCGCATCTCCACCGTGTCGGAAGGCGCGGAAATAAGGGCTGTTGGGGGTCACAGCCCAGGCTTTCTCGACAATGCTTTTTCTTATTCAACCATGCCCGGTCTAGGGGAACCAAGCACGCCGACAATACTTCGGGTGTCGCTAGCGTTCTGTGTCGTTAGCCCTTGCCCCAGGAAGCGCGCAGATTATTCATCCAGTGCTTATAAAGCCGATAGCTGTACAAATCGTGCGTAATGGCATCGTGACGCGACCGGGTTTTCGGCTCAGCGGGAACGGAGAGGGTCTGCGGCGGGTTCAGCCGCAGATTCGTCATTGCCATCGCGCTGCTGCGTTTGCCTTGATTCATGGGCTTGACCAACGTTGATACGGGGTAGGGCCTGGTGATCTAGGTACAGTGTGTCAGGCCGCCAACGATGCGTTCACGCATTTGTGCGTTTTTGCGGCTAGGATCTCAGGTCCGATTGCGCAAAGTTAAATGCGGACTCCTCCGGACTCACCGGATCGCCGACCGGACGTTGCTCGAGCTGCTCACGCCGGCCAAGCCGATCCGCGGATCACGCTGCAGAAGTTGCCGCGCCTGAATGTCGGGTCCTTGTCCGCAAGAACATCGGCCTTGACGTTGCCGAATGTCGTATCCGGCTTGCGCTTGATGCCGTCGTAGAAGGCTTGGATGATGTCTTCCTTGAAATGATTACTGCGCGGATGCGCACGCACCACGGCATCTCGCTCGGCATCGCCGTACTCCGGATAGGTCAGGCCAAGTACGTCCATCTCGACACCTGCCGTGACCAAAGCGACGACAGGGTGCATGTGTGCTGGAATGCCGGGGGTCGTGTGCAACGCGATCGCGGTCCACACCGTATCGATATCCGCTTGCGAGATTCGGTGACTGCGCAAGAAATCGCGAGCGGCGTTCGCGCCGTCCACCTCGAAGCGCTCGTGGTCGCTGCTGTGCTGCGAGGTAAGCCCCATGTCGTGGAACATTGCACCCGCGTAGAGAAGCTCTGGATCGAAGCTCAGCTCCCGGCGTTTCCCGGCCAGTGCACCAAAATAATAAACTCGACTCGAATGATGGAAGAGCAGCGGCGATTCGGTGTCGCGCACTAGCTCGGTTATTTCGCGGGCGAGCCCGCTGTCGGGGACGGCCACGCCTTGTATGGTCAATGTCATCGGAAACTCCTGTCTTGGGTAGACAAAATGGTAAGGGCGGTCTAGTCTGGCGGCAATCGACGTTTCACGGCATTTTCGGCCAACATCCGTCCCAAGCGGACGTGGAGCGAGCACGATGAAGGAACCTAGGGTCATCGCAATCGTAGCTATGCCCGGTGTCCAGCTGCTGGATGTGTCGGGACCCCTCGACGTATTTGCCGAGGCCAATGTGCAGGCACGGAGGAATGTCTATCGGCTCCTCATCGTGGCAAAGGCCGTCGGCCACATCCGCAGTTCGTCGGGGGTACGGCTCGTGCCGGATCTCGTCGTCGGCGACGCCACGGAAGAAAGGATCGACACGTTGCTCGTGGCGGGATGTCCAAACGCGTCGAACGTACGACCTGATGTGGAGGTCGTCGAATGGCTGCGTCGCGTCGCTCCGCGCGCGCGCCGCTATGGCTCCGTTTGCAGCGGCGCCTTCCTCCTGGCTGCAACCGGGCTGATCGATGGTCGTCGTATCACCACACACTGGGCGGTCGCTCAGCAGCTCGCCCTCGACTATCCTGCGGTCACCGTTGAAGAAGACGCCATTCATGTTCGGGACGGCCGTTTGCGCACCGCGGCCGGCGTCACGGCGGGACTGGATTTGGCGCTGGCTCTCGTTGAGGAGGACCTAGGACGTGATGTCGCGATGAAGGTTGCGGCGCAACTCGTCATGCTCTTCAAGCGGCCTGGAGGGCAGATGCAGTTTAGCCGCAAGGGCGAAGCCGCCCCCGCCGGCCGGTCGGCACTGCAGGAGGTGCAGCGTTGGGTTGCAGCCAATCCTGCGGCAGATCACAGCATCGCCGGCTTGGCGAAACGCGCTGATTTGAGTCCGCGTCATTTCGCTCGGCTTTTTCGCAGCGAGGTCGGTATCACACCCGCCTCCTGGGTGGAAACGACGCGGATTACGGTTGCTCGACGCCTATTGGAAGAGGGTCCACATTCCCCCAAGCAGGTCGCGGCCCGTTGTGGGTTTGCCGATGCCGACACGCTTCGCCGCGCATTTGCACGTCAAGTCGGCGTCACGCCCGCTGAGTATCGGAAGCGCTACGCAAGAAGCGTCGGCCGCGAGTAAGACGGCGAGTGAATCGACGAGACCCACCCGGCCAGGCCGCTCCGAGGGGGTCCCCAATTCACTGTGATTTGCCTGGGTCCGCGATGAACCCGGCTGACTCGATGGCAGCAACTACGCACGCTTCATCGTTGTCCGCCGTATCGCCGCTCGCTCCGCAGGCACCAAGTACCTCCCGCTCGCTGGACAATATCAGCACACCCCCCGGAACCGGAACGATCCGGCCGCCCGAGAGCGCTGCCAAACTATTGAAGAACGCCGGGAGCTTGTCCGCGCGCGACGCTAGACTGCGTGTCCCAACCCCCATGCCGAGCGCCCCCCAAGCCTTTCCCTGCGCGATTTCAGGCCGGAGCAAACTCGAGCCGTCTTCGGCTTTGAGCGCTATGGTACAACCGCGGGCATCCAACACGGCAACCGTCAGGGGCGCGAGCCTATGGGATCGTGCGTAATTCAGCGCGTTGTCCACAATCGAAGAAGAGGCAAGCAGCTTTATCATATTGAGTCCGAACAGGGTCTGGTTGAAAAACTTTTCGCAATGCTTTGTCGATCGCCTTTAAGCGCGGGCATGCACCATCACGCACATGATCATGCACGGTTCGCTGGAACGATTACTCCACGCGTGATTGACGCCTTGCACGATCGCGCTGTCCCCTGATTTGAGCAAAACCTCGTCGGTGTCGGTGACGAGGTAAATTTCGCCACGGGTGATCGTGAACATATCCAGGGTATCGGTCCGGTGCATGCTCGGGTGACGCTCCATATCCTCCCGCGATGGTTCATGCTTTTGGTTTACTGCTTCGTGCAGCTGCTGCAGGATCTCGATATGTTTCTTCCGGTCGTCGATATCCGGAGGAATTTCCAGGGCACGAAAAATCAAACCGTCCGCTTCGGGTTCCCGTTGCGTCACGCCGACCGCACGGTCGCCTTTTATTGCATTGTCGACGGGCAGCTCCGTCGTGGCCCATAACGTCGAACGCCAGAAAATCCCCGGCATCTGCTGCTCGTTGGCAGAGTCGCCGTGGATCACCGCGGACTTTTGCTCCTCGTTCGGGCCGATGACGACGCGCTTCACTTTACCCATGTATATCCCTGATTGCCATTGTGCTGTTCTCTCGAAGATTGCCGCTGAACGCACCTACATCGCACTTTCGAGCCTCCTGATGGCCCGGCGAAGGGTCGACACGGATTCGCCGCCGCTGGTCGCCAGAACATCACTCACCAGCCGCCGCGTGTGCTCGTGATAAGCCGCCGCCCATGATGCCGCGAGCTCCGGATTACGCGCCTGGAGAGCGCTGACCAGCTCCCGCCGGTCCGATCTGAGTTTGATGGCGATGGTTTCCCAGTTGCGCGGAATACCGCCGATTTGCTCGTTGGCCACTTCCACTTGCAGCACCATCATGAACCGGCAAAACACGGCCAAAGGAACGTTGTGGGAAGCCCTGGCAATGAGATCGAGAAACGTCTTGAGATCTTCGAAAAGCTTCTCTGCCGCTTTCCTCTGATCGAGCAGGTCCAGAGTTTTGGCGATGACCCTCAGTTCCTCCTCGGTGGCGTGTTCGCACGCCAGGGTAACCGCCTTGACGTAAAGCGCCTCGGAGACGGCCAAGACGTCGAGCAGCTGAGCTTTCTCGAGCTCCAATATGCCGCCGAGTGCCGAGGCGAACATCGCATCCGTCGCCGCGATCACATACACGCCCATGCCCTTGCGCATGCGCACGAGATTGGTGGCAGCCAGTCCGCGCAACGCCTCGCGGATCGTCGGCCCGCTTACGCGATAGTACGTCGCAAGCTCGCGTTCAGACGGAAGCTTCGCGCCGCGCGGGTAGATGCCTTGGCAAATTCGGTTGCGCAGATCGCCCATGACTTGCTCTGCGGCTCCCTGGCGGGATACCGAGAAGGAAGGAGGCTCATCCGGATTTTTGATCATTGTAGTACCGACTGGAGAGATGCGAACGTTGAACAGAGGCTGGTGCGGCCAACTGACGGCTGGCCGGATTGCTGCGCCATTATAAGGACCGGGCCGATGAAGGTGAATTTCCTCCACAGATGCGCGTTTATGGCGACCGTCCGCATGTCAAAACTTCATTCCGACAGTGACACCGAATGTTCGCGGCGCGGCATAGCCCACGGCGGTGGCGGTCGGAGCTTGATTCACGCTGATGGGAACGATCACGTTCGTGATATTTTTGGCCCACACGCTGAGCAAATATTGCTCATGCGTCCAGTGTGCTGAACCGTTAACGACGGTGTAGGGACGTTGCCGGTCCTCGTTGTTGGGAGCGAAGAAATATCCGCTGCTCGACGACGAGTTGGCGTCTAAATTCAGCTCGCCCACAGGCAGCGGAATGCGGTAATCGACATTGACCGTGACAGACGCATTCGGCGCTTGAGGCAGCTGCTTGCCGGTCGCAGAGAGACTGCAGACCGTCGGGTACGGTGTGGCGCAACTGTTGAAAAAATCCGCTTTGGCAAAGTTTGTAAACTCCGTGTGCAACAGCTCGAAGCCGCCGGTGACGGAAAAGCGCTCGGTGATCCGCGTGGTCAAATCAGTATCCATGCCATAAAGTTTCGCGGCGCCGCCGTTGTACACCTGCGGCGAGCCATTGATGAAGCGAGAGACCTGGATATTCTTGTAGTCATAGTAGAATCCCGAAGTATTCAGCGTGACGCGCCGATCGAAAAATTGCGTCTTCAGTCCGACTTCGTACGCGTCGAGCTTCTCGGGCGAGTATGGCGCGAGACTCGGTGCGGTGACGTTGTAGCCACCGCTCTTGAAACCCCGGTTGTAGGTCGTATAGGCGTGGATTGTGTCCGAGAAATCGTGGTCCAGCGCGATGCGCCACGTCGGCGTATGGGTCGTTACGCTGGTGTCGACGTTGGCGAGCGTGACCGGTACGACGCCGTTCAGATAAGCGGTCTGCAGACCGTCGAGACCCCGTTTTTCGTTGGTATACCGCGCCCCGACGGTGAGCTTCGTTCGAAAACCCAAATCGAGGGAACCTTGTCCATACGCGGCCACCGAATTGGTTTCTTGAAACGTCGTGTTGTGAACGAGCGTTACCGGCTTGAGTGGATTGACTGCCGGCCCGCCGAAATTGACGACCTGTGGATCGTAGCCATTGTCAGCGTAGTAGTAAAAGAGGCCGACAACCCATGTTAAGCGAGATTGGCCGAGCGACAACAGCTGTAGCTCGTCTGTGAATTGCTTATCGACCTGGTCAGGCGCGTTGGTCGAGTAAGGGTTGGGTCCCAGGTCGAAATCCACGTTCCAGCGATAGGTGTCGCGCCGGTACGAGACGATATCGACGAATGACGCGAAGCCGAGATCTTGATCCAATTGAACGCTGGCGCCGCCGTCCTGCAAGTGCCGTTTGGGCTGCGAATCGAGGTCAACATCGTACTTCGACAAGCCTTGGATCGTGCCGCCGGGGTAGAAGAAGTTTGGGGTGTTGCCGTAATTCTGGAGCGCGGACGTCGAAAACCGCACATCCGCGTAGTCGAATATGATCGTGACCTTGGTCGAATCCGCGGGTCGAATCAGCCATTTGGATCTCAGCGACAGATCAAGGTCCGTCGCATTGACGTCTTGTCCCGTGGCGACATTGACGCCCCAGCCCTGGTTCTGGTGACTCGCTTTCACCGCAACATCGCCCGCGATCAGCTCTGAGCCACCCGTGAGGTACAGATCGCCGGAAGTCGTCTGGTAGTTGGCATAGCCTAGATCCGCAGAGCCGCTCAGCGGCCCGACTTGCGGGTCCTTGGTGGACACCTGAATCAAGCCACCGGTGGCATTGCGGCCGAACAAAGTTCCCTGCGGGCCCTTCTCCACTTCAACACCGGCAATATTGTTGAGCGCTATGGCGTCGGACGACGACGACCCTCGGTATACCCCATCCACGTAGAGCGCGACGGAATTTTCAATTCCAGGGCCGATGGCCGTGATTCCCACTCCGCGCAGGTGAGGCAGTGTGTAGCCCGCCGATGTGGGCATGGTCATGCCGGGAATCACTCGCGCAAGATCTGCGGCGTTAGTGACCCCGGACGATTCCAAAGCTTGCGCTGAAAATGCCTGAACGGTGATGGGAACATCCTGAAGATTTTCGCGACGGCGCTGCGCCGTCACGACGATTTCCTCTATTGAGGCGTCGGACTGGGCTTGTGGGGCCTGTGAACCCGCTGCGCTCGCCGTTACCGGCGCGCTGGAACTCGCCTGGGCCCTCCCGTAGGCCGGATAGCACAGCGCTGCGGCGCAAGCCAAATGCCAAACCCCGACGTGGCCTTCCCTGTTCATACACGACTCCCCGTTCATGACTCGGCAAACCTACCAGGTAGGCTGGTATCCTTGCAACAGGATTTTATTCAATATCGCCCAAGTATCTGGGGCTAATTTGCAAGAATCGGCCTTGACGGTCGACCAGCGCGTCGGATAGGGTTACCTGGTAACAAGGGCACTAAGGCTGGAGGTTAGGAGCATGTCGAGTATAGGCGGGCTTGACCGTGCCCTCGATTCCACGAAGATAACGGCGTTTCAGTCCACCATCATCGGTCTCTGTGCCCTGATGGCAATGATCGACGGGATGGACACGCAGGCGATCGGGATGGTGGCGCCGGCGATCGCATCCGACTGGCACGTCCCGGCAGCGGCCTTTGGGCCCGTGTTCGGTTCCAGTCTGTTCAGCGGATTGATCGGAGCTCTGGTGGTCGGCCAGGCCGGTGATCGCTTCGGACGCAAGCCCGTTCTGATTTTTTCCGTCCTGGTGGTGGCGCTGGGTTCATTGTCCGCGCCATTCACTCATTCGATATCCGCCCTGCTCATCGTTCGCCTGGTGACGGGCTTCGGGCTCGGCGGTGCGCTTCCGATCATCATCTCCATCACGTCGGAGTTCTCCCCGAAGCGATTGCGCCTGAACATCGTTGCCTTGATGTATTGCGGGTTTCCGTTCGGATCGGTGCTGGGTGGAGTGCTGGCTGCACAACTCATTCCAAGATTCGGGTGGGCCAGCATCTTTTATATCGGCGGCGTTATTCCTTTGATTCTCATACCGACGTTCGCGCTCATCATGCCGGAGTCCATTAGCTTTTTGGCGTCGAACGGCAAGCAGAACCAAGTCGAAGCGCTCTCCAAGCGACTCGGACTGCAAGCTGACGGCCTGACCGTCGTTCGGGGCGATCCACAGGCCCGCGCGACCGTTCGGGGCTTATTCGCGGAGGGCCGCGCGATCGGCACATTGTTCCTATGGACGACATTGTTTCTCAGCCTGCTGCTAACGGTCTTCCTGGTGAATTGGATGCCGCTCGTCACGCATCAAGCAGGCCTCGGGATCAAGAGCGCGGTGTTGGGCGTTGCCGCCCTGAACTTGGGCGGTATCATCGGCTGCTTCCTCATCGGTTGGATCAGCAAACATTTCAGGTCGATCGTGCCGATCGCGGTTGCCTACTTCCTGGGCGGGGCGGCCATCGCGCTGATCGGTCTTGTCGTGCAATCGGGTCAGATGCTGCTCGCAGTATCTTTTGTGGCTGGACTTCTAACGGTGGGTTCGCAGATGTGCGCGGTGTCTTTGTCTGCGAGCTACTACGAATCGGCGTTGCGATCGACAGGCGTCGGTTGGGCGTTGGGAATTGGGCGCATAGGCGCGATCATCGGTCCTGTGATCGGCGGCGTCCTGATCGCGCAGCACGTGGCGACGCCCACCCTGTTCCTGATCGCCGGCGCGGTGTCGCTCGGCGCCGGCGCGGCCGTCGTTGGACTTGCACGGATTACCCGCCGGCGCAATCCCAGTCAGTTCTTTGCAGCTCCTGCGCATGGCCCGAATTTGGATCCGGGATTGGATCGTCGGGTTGGCCCGGCACAGCAGACTGCCGGGAGTTGAACCGTGTTTTCACATCACGCCCTCCGAAGCTTCTTGTTTGTACCCGGCACCCGTACGAACCTCCTGCCAAAGGCTCTCGCAACCGGTGCTGATGCCATCGTTTTGGATTTGGAGGATTCGGTCCCGCCGGCGCAGAAGGAGGAGGCCCGAACGTTGATCTCCGCTGAGCTCGTCCGCGCGCCGGATCGGCTGACATTTCTCCGAATTAACCACCCTCGGCTCGGCAATCTGGACAAGGACTTGGCAGCGCTTGCGCCGCACGGCGCACAAGCGGTTATGGTTCCCAAAGTAGAAGCTCCGCGCGACATCGAGGATATAGACGCACGGCTTGCCGCACATGAACGCGACGCCGGGCTCGAAGTCGGTGCCATCAGCATTCTTGCGGTCATCGAGTCGAGCATGGGCTTACGAAATCTATTCGACATCGTATCCCACACGCGGCGGGTTCGAGGCGCAGCCTTGGCCACCGCCGAAGAAGGCGACTTCATGTGCGACATTGGCGGCAAGTGGACCGCCACGGGCGAGGCACTCGCTTATGCTCGCGGCAAATTCGTATGCGAAGCACGAGCGGCGAAGATGACGTGGCTGGTCGACGGCGCCTTCATGCAGCTATCCAATGAGCCGGCGCTCGAATGCGAATCCCGGCTTGCGCGCACGCACGGCTTCAATGGAAAGGTCGCGGTGCACCCGAGGCAGGTGAAGCCGATCAATCGGATTTTCTCACCCACCGACGCCGAAATCGACCGAGCTCAACAACTCATCCTCGCCTTTCGCGAAGCCGAGTCTCAGGGGCGCGGTGCAATTCAGTTCCAGGGCATGATGGTCGACCGCGCGAATGTCGAGTGGGCGCAGCAGATCCTTTCGATCACGCGACGGTAGCATTCTTCAAACTGACTGCCTGGCCGAACGCCAGGTGCAACGTGAGGTCGCGAATCGTGTCTTCAAATGTCGAGTTGGATGGTCCTGTAACGGCTGTGAGCCCTATAACCGTCGTTCCCGCCACGGCGGACGCAGATCTGCTCGCGCGGCCGTTGCGGGACCTCGGCGACATCGAACGCATCGAACGTGTTCCGATCGACAAACGCCTGTCGATCGTCGATTTCCATCAGCGCATCGCGCTTGCGCTCGCGGCGCGCAACCGCGACGACACGGCCATCCATTTCATTCCGGATGGCGACGTCGATGGAATCGGCCACGAGACGTCATTCGCCCTGCTGTGCGGAAACATCGAGCGTGTAGTCTCTCTGCTTCGAAGTCGACGCATCGAACGCCCCGACGTCGTCGCCATCGTGCTGCCCACGATGCCGGCCGCTTACTGGGCGATCATCGGAACCATGGCTCAAGCCGTGCCCTTCCCGGTGAATTGGATGTTGGAGCCGCAATATCTCGCCGGCTTGCTGGCCGACGCTAAGGTGAAGGCAATAATTGCCCTGGGCCCCACCCCCGGATTCAAGATATGGGAATCCATCATGTCGATCAGGGATCAGCTGCCTGCCGGCCTACCCGTCTGGTCGGTGACCGCTCCCGGCGGCCAAGTTCTCCCCGAGTTCGATCTCGACCTCGAGCTGCTCGCACAAACTCAGGCGCGGCTGGACTCACTCGGCGCTCTCCCGGCTCACGAGGGCGCCGATGTCGCTGCCTATGTACATTCCGGGGGGACTACCGGCCTGCCGAAAATCGTCAAGCTCTCGCATCGGAATATGTCCTATCGGCACTGGACACTGCAGCTGGCCATGCAGATAACGCTGGGTGAGGTGGTGCTGCAAGACACGCCGATGTTCCATGTCGGCGGTTTGGCGGGACGGTGTTTGCCGATGCTGGCCAGCGGGGCGAGTTTAGTTATACCGAGCCTCATGGGGGCGCGCGACAAACGCTACATTGCGAACTACTGGAAATTCATCGCCCGCTTTCGAGTCACGCGCCTGTCCGGCGTGCCCACGACCTTCTCCGTCTTGGCGAAGACTCCGCCGCGAGGCGAAGACCTGTCCTCCCTCAAGCGTAATTTCGTGACCGGCTCGACCGCTTTGCCGGTCTCGGTTAGGCGTGAATTCGAACGCGTGTCGGGCGTCCGAATCTTGAATTCGTACGGTTTGACGGAGAATACCGCGAGCGTCGCCATCGAACTTCGGGACGGACAATCGCATGACGGGAGCTCGGGTGTCCCCGTCCCTTACACACGAGTCCGCGTGAAGAGACTCGACGACATGGAAGCGGCTTCGGAAAGCTGCGGCCCCGACCAAACGGGCATGATTCAAGTCAGCGGACCGGGCGTCACTTTGGGCTATCTCAACGAAACGCACACGCACGCCTCCCGTACCACCGACGGCTGGCTCATCACAGGGGACCTTGGACGCATCGATACGCAGGGCAATCTCTATGTCACGGGCCGGTCGAAGGACATCATCATCCGTGGCGGACACAACATCGATCCAGGCCTCATCGAAGATGCCTTGCTGCAGTCGCCGGAGGTCCTGCTCGCCGCCGCCGTCGGCAAGCCCGACGCGCATGCCGGCGAACTTCCGGTCGCCTACGTTCAACTGGTTGCCGGCTCTCAGATCTCCGAGGCCGCTCTCCTCGCGATAGTTGCCGCACGCATCCCTGAGCAGGCCGCAATCCCAAAGGAGATTTTCGTCGTCGATGCGATACCGCTCACCGACGCGGGCAAGCCCGCCAAGATGAAGTTGCGTCACGATGCCGCCGAGCGCGCGCTCCGCACCGCCCTTTCGCACATTGCCGGTCTCTCGACCGGCCTGAATCGTCTACAGGTGACTGCCGGTTCGCATCCTCTTCACGGAACGCTCGTCACCATCTCGCTGACGACACCCACGGCCCTCGATGCGCCGGCGCTGGTCGCCGCAATCCATGAGCTCATGTCGCGTTATTCACTTTCGTACGTCGTAAAGGCGACCGCGTCGGGCGAGTAATACCCAGTTCATCTTATGCGTGAAAACCTACTTGTCTCCGAGCGCTCGATTCCTCCGGCTTGCCGCGTTCAAAACCCTGCGGTGAGAATGCACGGATCGGTAGGCGAACCATCGCAACGCGGAGCCTCCTCTCTTCCGATGCCGATTCACGCTTCGGTCGTCGCGAAATTGTTTCTCGAGAATAACCGATCGCTCTGCGCGTATCTGCGGGTCCGGGTTGCCAGCCAACACGAGGCCGAGGACATTGCGCAGGAAGCGTATGCACGTCTGTTGCAGCACGATCAGCCGCGCGCCATCTCCTTCCTGCGCGCCTATCTTTTTAAGGTGGCGGCCAACATCGCCAGCGATCGCGCACGCCAGCGGCGCCTGCATTTACGTATCGATTTGGCTCACTCATCGGAGGAACAGATCGAATCCGCTACTCCGGATCAGCAGTTGCATGCGTCGGAACAGCTGTCGTTGCTCGCACGGGCTCTGAGCGAACTTCCCGAGAAGTATCGCCGCGCGTTTCTGCTCTGCCGAATCCAGGAGTGGGACACCGATCAGATCGCAGCGGATTTGGCAGTCGGAGAGCGAATGGCCCGCCATTATGTCAGTCGAACCGCACGCTATTGCCGGTTGAGACTGGATGGCGCGACGCCGCGTGATGCGCGACGCGAGGTCATACCGTAGTTCACAGTTCCGTTTGACGCCTCTCGCGCGTCTATGCGCAGTCGGTTTGCGAATACGAACTCGGCATCGGCCACCAACAACGAAAGAACGTACGGGAGTAAATGCGGTGATATATCGAGGAATAGGCGCGCGTATTATCGGGATGTTCTTACTGTGCGGAGCGGTTGCGTTTCCAAGCATTCCCGCGTGCGCGCAGAACGCCGGCACGGCGGACGGCCAAGGGCTCGAAGAAATCGTAGTCACGGCCACCAGGCGGGAGACGGACTTGGAGAAGACACCGATCTCAATTTCCGTCCTCGCGGGCGCCGACGTCGAAAAAAATCATGTCGTTGATCTAACGGACGTAACGCGGCTCACACCGAGCCTCGTTTACATGCCCCGCGGCGGCTCCGAGGGTTATCTCTCGCTGCGCGGCGCGCTCATTTTCGACGATTCGCCCGGAACTGATCCGGCAGTCAGCATGTACATTGACGATGTCGTGAGAGTGAGCGTTGCCGACGTGCAGCCCGATGTTTACGACATTGACCGAGTGGAAGTACTGAAAGGACCTCAGGGAACGCTGTTCGGACGCAATTCCATCGGCGGCGTCGTATCGATGTACACGAATCAGCCGACTTTCAAGAGCGGCGGCACCGCGGAAGTCACTTATGGCGAAAACAACTTGGTGGAGCTGAAAGGTGTGTACAACGCCCCGCTGATCGATGACAAATTGGCCGCCCGCATAGTACTGTCGGATTCCTCGGTCGATGGCAACGTCAGAGACATTACGACCGGCGGCAAGCTCAACGGTGAGCACCAATTTTCCGCCCGCGGCAAACTGCTCTTCACGCCGACAGATGATTTCAAACTCGTGTCGAGCTTCGACTACCTGCACAAACAAGGCACGCAGGCGGAATGGCTGCTGGGAAACTATCAACCGGCACTGGTTCCGGGATTGACGTACGATCCGGAGCAGAGCGCTCAAGGCAGACCGGGTGAGGCCGGACAGACGAATTGGGGTCTGACCGAACGCGCCGATTGGACCACGGGATTGGGAACTTTCACGTCCATTACGGGTTATCGGCATTTGGACTCCAGCAACACCAAAACGCTCTTTCCGGTAGACGCATTGATCTTGAACGCGCACGAACATGACAACCAAGTCACGCAGGAATTGCGGCTGGCGTCACCGGTGGACCAAACTCTGACGTGGATCGCCGGCGTGTATTATCTTCACAATTATAAGGACCGACCGGTCGACGCCTTCCAGGACTATCTGCCCGGGTCGGTGTTCGCGCACAAGGCCATCGGCTTCCCACCGCCAATTCTCTATCAAAATGTTCAGGTCGCGCACACGACGAGTGCTGCTCCGTTTGCCGACGTTGCATACAACCTGACCGACAAACTCAAATTGGATGTGGGCGGCAGATTTACCTGGCAGGAAAAGTCCGGCAGCGCGTACCTGAACTCTACCGGAGGGGTCATACGCGGATCGGACCTCCATGCCGCCCAGAACGCTTCGTGGACCGCGTTCACGCCGGCCGCGACGCTGACTTATCAGGCGACGAGCGCGTTGATGACCTACGCCACCGTGTCACGAGGATTTTTGAGCGGCGGCTTCAACGCCAATAGCAGCACCGACAAAGGCCTGGCGGTCCCTTTCGACTCCGAATATGTCTGGAACTATGAGGTTGGCGCGAAGTTCAACGGCCTCGACAACCGCCTGCGCGCAAACATTGCGGCGTTCATCGACAAATATTCGAACCTACAAGTAATTCAACTCGATACGACGACCCAAGACGTCATCACCACCAACGCAGGTGCCGCGCGGGTGGGCGGCGTCGAGACTGACATCGAGGGAGCACCGGTCAGGTGGCTGACGCTGGGCTTGAAGTACGACTACCTCGACAGCAGGTTCACGCAATTTTTGATCAATAACGGTGACGGCACATACACCAATGATGCCGGACACAAGGTGCCCTTCACGCCGACTCACCGCGTTACGGCCAGCATCGAGGCCCACAGCGATTTCTCCATCGGCACCATCGCCGTCGGCGGTGACTACACGTACAGGAGCACCCAGGAATTTACCGCTGAAAACGACACACCGCAGGCCATTCGTAATCTGACGGCCTGGCGCGGCCTCGTCAATTTGCACGCCTTGTGGTCTTCGAAGGACGACCGATGGGAGTTGTTGCTCTGGGGAAAGAACATCACGAATTTGCATTACGCCGTCTATGCCCAGAGCGCGGAGGTCTATATAGCCAACGCGTCGGAGTTCTTCGACTCGTCAAAATATCTTTATGAGATCCAGCCGGGCCCCTTCCGCTCTTTCGGGGTGACGCTTAGAACTAAATTCTGAGCTGCAGCTCCATATAGCGGACAACGAATGAATGAGGCAGGGTTATATGTCAGTGGGCAGAAACGAACACGAGGCGGTTGATTTGGGTGACCGGATCATGGAACGCCGCGAATTCCTGCGGAGCTTGAGCGCGAGTACGGTGGTTCTCGCGGCCGGCCTTCCCGCAGCTACCGCCCTCGCAACTGACGCCCCCGCGGGTGCCCCAAGCTCGCCGAGGCGAATCGATGTCCACCATCACTTCGTACCGCCGCTGTTCGAGCAGACGGCACGCGAGCGCAATGTACTGAATCCAGCCCTCAATGGAATCAGCGTCGCCCGCTCTCTCGAGCAGATGGATCGAAACGGCGTCGCAAGCGCCGTCCTATCGATTCCATCTCCGGGGGCGTGGTACGGGAATGTGGAGCTTGCGCGAAGGGTCGCCCGCGATGCCAACGATTGTGCCGCCAGACGGGTGAGCGATCACAAGGGTCGCTTCGGAATGTTCGCGACTCTGACACTTCCGGATTTGGACACCTCGTTGGCGGAAGTGACTTACGCATTCGACCAACTGAAAGCGGACGGCATCCATATGTGGACCAATTATGGCGACTTCTGGCTCGGCGATCCGCGCCTCTCGCCCCTGCTCGAAGAGCTGAACCGGCGCAAAGCGGTCGTCTACACACATCCCACGACCCCGAACTGTTGCGCCCATTTGTTGCCGGAAGCGCCCGTGCCGATGATCGAATACGGTACCGACACGACGCGTTCGATCGCGAGTCTCGTACTCTCGGGCGCCACCAGCAGGTACCCCGACATTCGATGGATATTCGCTCATGCCGGTGGAACGATGCCGTTCCTGCTGGAGCGCTTCTTATTCCAGGCCGATGTTCAATCGAAAACGCAGGAGGGCGCGAAGAAGATCCCGAATGGCGTACTGTACGAATTGAGGCGTCTGCATTTCGATACGGCCCAATCCGCCAATCCTTACGCCATGGGGCCGCTTACCCGCCTTGTGCCCAATACCCAGATCTGCTTCGGCACCGACTTTCCATACCGCGCCATCGCGGACAACGTAACCGGACTGGCCGAGTGCGGCCTGTTTAGTGCGTCCGATCTCGTACAGGTTGAGCGAACAAATGCGTCTCGCCTTCTTCCACGCCTCGCTTAGGATGTTTTTGTGAAGCTCGCAACATTCACCCAAAACGGCAGCACTCGCATAGGCGTCGTCGAGGGCGACCAGATCGTGGACCTCTCCGGGGTTCCGGGGCTCCCGTCCGATATGGTGGCGCTGCTCGAAAGCGGACCGAGTGGTCTCGAGGCCGTGCGAAGAGGGTCGACAACGGCCAAGCGCTTGCCGCTGTCGAGCGTACGTCTCGAGGCGCCTGTCCTTCGTCCGCGGAAATTTCTGGGGCTCGGCGGCAGTTATAGGTCGCACGTCGAGGAAATCGCACACCTCATGGCGCCCCCCAGGCATCAGACTTGGTTCAACAAGCAGGTGACGTGCGTAAACGGCCCGTATGACGACGTTCACCTGCCGAGGGTCTCCAACACGCTCGACTATGAAGGCGAACTCGCCATTATCATCGGAGCGCGTGGAAGACACGTGCGCGGTCGCGATGCGGCGCGGCAAATGACCGCGGGTTTTACCGTCTGCAACGACTTCAGCGTGCGCGAATGGCAAACGCGCGCCTTTACGGCGACCCTCGGCAAATCATTCGATACCCACGGTCCGACAGGTCCGTGGATCGTGACGTTGGACGAGCTTCCGAATGCTCATTCGCTTTCCTTGCGCACCTGGGTCAATGGGGAATTGCGCCAGGACGGCAACACCAGCGAACTCATCTATCGCTACACGGAGATGATCGAGGAACTTACCGCGGTATTCACTCTTGAACCTGGCGATATTCTTGCGACGGGGTCCCCGGCGGGGGTGGGCGCTGCGAGGCAGCCGCCCGTCTATCTGCAAAGCGGGGATGTCGTGCGGGTCGAAATAGAAGGCATCGGACATATCGAAAACCGAGTCGTGCCCGAGCCATGATGGCTGTCCGAATCGTGCGAGTCGTCCGACTGCCTGTGGACACGAACGGACCCTAAACGTTGCAGGTCCGGCGTCCGCTTTACATTTTTTTTACTGTCGGCCGGCGTCGCTTGGTCATAACGGTCGTTGTATATCAGTAGAGGAGCAAGGCCTCGCGCTCGCTGCGCCAGCGGGCCTCGTCGGGAGCCGTCAACGCCTCCAGATCGGCAGGCGTCGCCGCCGGATCGTCCACCCAACGGCGCAGCAGATCGCTCCCGTTGATTACATCGATCGCGGGCCGCTCTTTCTCGTACTCGTAGGCAAAGTCGCGCCAGATCTCGTAATCAGGCCGCAGCCGCCGCAGAGCTTTGAACGCGAGCGCGAACAATCGCCAAGGCCTGAACCCCTCGTGGTCATAGTGCGCGGGGTCTTCCACATGCACCTGGACACCTGCGCAGAGCTTGCTTGCGTGCTTATGAAACGTGGGCTCGAACCAGCAAGGCCGCAGCTGACAACCACGCATCCATGACGCTGCCAGCGAACGCATCTCCGCCAACAATGCACCCACATCCAGATCCGGCGCACCGAGCAGTTCCAGCGGCCTCGTGGTCCCACGACCTTCCGACAACGTCGTGGCCTCGAGCATCACCGAGCCCGGATAGCAGCGCGCCATCCAGAGATTGGGCGCGTTGGGACTCGGGTTGACCCACGTCCTCGCGCCGAGCGGCCACCCGTATCCCGGTGCGGCGTTCGGCTCCCAACCTTCCATCGGCACGACGCGGCAGTCGACGTCCAGATGAAGAGTCCCCACGAACCACCGTGCAAGTTCCCCGAGCGTCAGGCCGTGACGCATCGGCATCGCACCGGCGCCGACAAAGCTCTCGCAACCTACCTTGAGCATCAGCCCTTCCACGGGCCGGCCCACGGGGTTCGGGCGATCCAGAATCCACACCGCCTTGTGCTTCTTCGCAGCCGCCTCGAGCACGTAACGCAGCGTGGTGACGAACGTGTAGATTCGGCACCCGACGTCCTGAAGATCAACGAGCAGAACGTCAAAGCTATCCATCATTTCGGGAGTCGGCCGGCGTACTTCACCATAAAGACTGAAGACCGGGATGCCGTGCACAGGGTCGATGTAGTCCTGCGACTCGACCATGTTGTCCTGCTTGTCCCCGCGCAGTCCGTGCTGAGGGCCGAACGCCGCGCTCAAGCGTACGTCGCCGAGCGTCGCCAGCGCGTCGAGGGAATGGACGAGGTTGCGTGTTACGGAGGCGGGGTGCGCCAACAGAGCCACGCGCCGCCCGGCCAGCGGCTTACGCAACGCGGGGTCTTCCAGCAGTCGGTCGATTCCAAACTTCATGAGCAGGCAACTTCCAGTGCGAATCCGTTCGGGTGGTGGAAATCGGGTTTGCCGGGCGGGTGCCGCAGCCCCCAGTACGACAGCCTACCATTCTCATCTTCGATGACCGCGGCCAGAGCGATCCGCAAGTGACGAGC
>DASYFQ010000066.1:0-18656 GCA_036498345.1 Steroidobacteraceae bacterium | reverse complement strand
CTGGCCGCGCTCCAGGTCCGACTCGAGCTGACCTTTCTCGTTCACCTCGAAAGTCAATTCGAACAACGAGCGGGTGTGCTCGCCGAGCTGCGGATTCAAGAATATATCGAGGGCGCCGATATTGGCGCCCTTCAACCCCGGCTCGTTGGCCGTGTGATTGCCGATGCCCACGTCGAAAAAGCCGTGCAACGGAACGCCCATGCCGCCGCCGCCCCGGGCGGCGCTCGCGTTGGCGAGCTGCGACACTTGCTGTTCGACGTTCTCCAGGCGAGCCTGCGCCTGCGCCTGCGCTTGCGCTTGCGCCTGCGCCTGCGTCTGCGTCTGCGGCACGGCGTCGGCCGCCGACTGCGCCGGAACCGCCGTGCCTGCTCGCTGAGCTTCCAGTTCCTTCACTCGAGCGCTGAGCTGTTCGATCAGCTTGAGGCTGCGGTCGAGCTTTTCCTCGAGCGCGGTGACGCGATCGTCTTGCGCCTCGGCGGCATGCGCCGGGCCGACGAGGCAGTACACGACGAAGAAACACAACGCCGCGGCTGCGGGTGCGAGTGATCGGCGCGTCACAGCAGGTTTCGCCAGTCGCCGTGGGAAGTATCGACGGCGCCTCGCCAGGCACCCTCGCTGTCCAATGCCACGATCCGGAAGTCGTGCATCACATGGTCGCCGTCCCGCCAAAATTCAAAGCCGAGTGCGCGTGCCAGCCGCTCGGTATCGGTCGCCGTGCCGCTCAAAAAATGCCAATTGTCGCGAAGCAGGTGGTGGCTGGTTCGATACCGGCGCCACGCGGCGGCGTCGTCATTGTCGGGGTCGTAGCTCACGATGAGGAATTCGGCGCTCGTCCCTTGCGCGTCGAGCTCCTGTTGCAGCCGTACGAGCTGCATGATGGTCATCGGACAGATGCGATGACACGAGGTATAGGCCATCGTGACGAACACGCGCTGGCCATGGAGTGCCGACAATCGCAGCGTCGCACCGCGTTCATCGCGCCAATTTGCCGGAAGGCGATCCAGCAGCGCCACGGCGGCCGGCGGCGAGGTTGGTCCGGCGGCGCCCGACGGGAAGGGCAGAAGCAGCGCCAGCATCAGACAGCAGCGCACCCGTGCACGAGCGACGGTCAGCGCATACCAGCTGTGGGCGTTTGTGGACACATTTCTCCCCGAAGTCGAACCCTTAATCTCTTCCAGACTTCGGCGGATTGTCCCTAACCTGATCCCTTGATTATGTAACGCGGCCCACAGATTTAGCCAAAAAGCGGACGTTGCACCGCACTATTGGCTCGAGATGTGCGCCAAGGCCCAAGGCGCTACGGCAGGGGTAGTTGCGACGCGTTCCAGCCGCCGCCCACGGCTTCGATCAGCGCCACGCTGAATTGCAGGCGGCTCGACAGGACGCCGAGCGCCGTCTGTTCCGAGCTCAGGCGCGTGGTCTGCGCGGTGATTACGCTGCTGTACGGCACGGTGCCGGCCTTGTACTGGTTGAGGGTGAGTTTCTCCGCTTCTCTTGCGGCGGCCACGGCGGCGTCCTCGATGACCGCCTGCTGTTCCAGCACGCGCAGGGTGACGATGTCGTCCTCGACCTGCTCGAAGCCGGTCAGCACCGTCTGCCGATAGTTGTCGACGCTCACGTCGTAGGCCGCACGCGCCTGAGCCACCTGTGCCCTGCGCAGTCCGCCGTCGAACAAGGTTTCCGCAAGCGACGGACCCAACGACCAGATGCGATTCGGCACGTTGAACAATCGCGACCACGTCCGGCCCGAGTAATCGTCCGACCCGGACAAGATCAGACTCGGAAAGTAAGCCGACTTCGCCACGCCGATCTGCGCGTTGGCCGCCGCGACTCTGCGTTCCGCCTCCGCGACGTCGGGGCGCCGCTCGAGCAACGCGGACGGAATGCCCGCGGGCACCGTGGGTACGTCGGTGCGCATGGAGGAGGAACTCACGGAGAACGACGCGGGCTGCTGACCGATCAGCACGGCGATCGCATGTTCGAGTATGGCGCGCTGAATCTTGGCATTCACCTGCTGCGCTTGGCTCGACAGCAATTGCGCCTCGGCGCTGACGACATCGGCCCTGGCGGCCACGCCGAAGCGATAGCGGCTCTCTGCGATCTTCAGGGACAGCTGCTCGGCCACCACGGTATCGTCCAGCAGCTTCTGCAATTGATCCTGTGCGCGCAATTCGAAATAATCGGTTGCAAGCGTGGCCTGGGCCGATAGCCGCGCCGCGGCGAGCGCGGCCGCGCTGGCTTGCGCCGACGCCCGGTCACTCTCGACCGTGCGGCGTATCTGACCCCAGATATCCAGAGCCCAGTTGCCGGAAACACCCGCGCTGGTCGTGGTTCGCACGGGCGCGCCTGCGACCGCACCGCGCTGCTCGCCGGCGCTGACGCCCACCGTGGGCCAAAAACCGGCGCGCGCCTGCGCCACCAGCGCCCGCGCCTGATCGAAGGCGGCCGCGGCGGCTTTGACGTTTTCGTTCGAAATGTCGACGCGCACTTCCAGCTGGTTCAATGCCTCGTCCTTGTATATTTCCCACCACGGCCCCCGACTGAACGCATCGTTGGGCTCGCTGGGCTTCCAATCGCCGGCTTCCTTGTAATTCGCGTCTGCGTCGAGCGGCGGGCGATGGTAGTCGGGACCGACCGCGCACGCGGCGGCGAGGGCAACGCCCGCGGCCACGCTCGAGCATCGAATGAATCGCCTCAGCGAGCGGCGGTGGGGCAGCCGCATCAGGTGCCGGCTCCGAGCGGGGCAAATCCGCCGCCGCTTGGGTTCTGGCCGCCGGCGGATGCCGGTGGAGAGTTGTACTTGCCTTGTTTCAAATTCTTCCAGTAGCGGTGGACATACAGGTAAACGACCGGCGTCGTATAGATGGTGAGGAGCTGGCTGACGATCAGGCCGCCGACTATCGCTATCCCCAAGGGCCGCCGCATCTCCGTGCCGTCGCCGTAGGCAACGGCCAGCGGCAATGCGCCGGCGATGGCTGCGCAGGTGGTCATCATGATGGGCCGGAACCGCAAGCTGCAGGCATGCGCGATGGCGGCGCGCGGATCCATCCCCAGTGTGCGCTCCGCCTCGAGAGCGAAATCCACCATCATGATGGCATTTTTCTTCACGATGCCGATCAACAGCAAAATGCCCAGAAAGGCGATGAGACTGAACTCGGTGCCGGTGGCGAGCAGGGCGAGCAGTGCGCCGATTCCGGCGGAGGGTAGGGTGGAGAGAATGGTCAGCGGTTGGCTGTAGCTTTCGTACAGAACGCCGAGAACCACGTAGATCGCGACCAGAGCGGCAACCAGCATCAATGGCGTGTTGTCGTTGCTTTGTTGAAACAGGCGGGCGGTCCCATAGGTGCCGCCGCGGATGCTGATGGGTACGTGGATTTCGCTCATTTTCCGTTCTATGGCGGTGAGCGCGGGTTTCAGCGACTCGCCCTCGGGCAAATTGAATGAGATGCCCGTCGACACGGAAGTGCCCGTGTGATTCACGCTCACCGGCGTCGTGCCGGTGGCGAAGTGGCTGAACGCGGAAAACGGCACGACGGTTTCCTGGGAGGTACTGACGGCCGTGCCGGTGGAAGTATTGCCGCGGCCGGCATTCGCCAAAGAATTCGCCGCCAGATTGCGTGCCGCATCCGCGGCAATCGCGGCGCTGGATGACGTACCGGATGCCGCAGGCTTGAGCACCGTGGTGCCGGCCACCGCCTGGGTGGCCTGGGTCCCCGTGACGGCGCCCCCGGAAGTGCTTACATACAATTCCTTCAAGATTTCCGGGTTCTGCCAAAACTCGGGCGCCACTTCCATGACGACGTGGTATTGCTGCGGGCTGAAGGGGTTGTAGATGTTCGACACTTGGGCCTGAGCAAAGGCGTCGCCCAGCGCATTGTCGATTTGAATTTCCGTAAGCCCCAGGCGCGACGCGCTGTCGCGGTCCACGATCAGGTCGGCCTCGAGGCCGCCCGGCTGCATATCCGTGTCCACGTCGGTGATTTCGGGCATGTCCTGGAGCGCGGTCCGAAGCTTCTGGGACCAGCTTCGCAACTCGGTCAGATCATCGCCGAGCAGGGTGTATTGATATTGCGAGTTGGCCGATCGGCCGCCGCCGCCGCCGATGTCCTGCACGGCCTGCAGAAAAGTCGCCACCCCGGTGACCTTGTTCAACTTCGGCCGCAAACGCGCGATGATCCGATCCGCCGAGATGCCGCGCTCGGCGAGCGGTTTGAGCGCGATGGTGAGGTTGGCGCTCGGGCCGCCGCCGCCGAAACCGAAGCCGCCGCCTCCCACCGAGCCCGTGACGGTATTGACCGCGGGATCTGCCTGGACGATGGCCGCCACTTCCTGCAGCTTGCGCTTCATCATTTGAAACGAACTCTGCGCATCGCCGCGAATTCCTCCCTGAAGCTGGCCGGTGTCCTGTTGCGGGAAAAATCCCTTGGGTATCGCGATGTACAGATAGACGTTGAGTCCGACGGTCGCGCACAGCAGCAGCAGCATGGCGCGCTGGTGATGCAGGGCCCAGTCGAGGGATCTTTCGTAGCCTCCGCGCAGGCGCGCGAAGCTGCGCTCGAACGCCGCCCCAAACCGGGAGAGCTTGCGTGTGTTTTCGCGCTCGAGGATCAACGAGCACATCATCGGCGTCGTGGTCAGTGAAATCACCAGGGAGATGAGGATCGACACCGACAGGGTGACGGTGAACTCGCGGAATATCCGTCCGACGATGCCTCCGGCGAACATGAAGGGAATGAACACCGCGACCAGCGACAGGCTCATGGACACGACGGTGAAGCCCACTTCGCGGGCGCCCAGCAGGGCGGCGCTCATGCGCGACATGCCGCCTTCGATATGGCGCGTCGTATTCTCCATCACGACGATGGCGTCATCCACGACGAATCCTGTGGCCACGGTGAGCGCCATCAGAGAAAAATTGTCGAGCGTATAGCCGAGCAGGTACATCGCCCCGAAAGTTCCGATCAACGACACCGGCACGACCAAGGCGGGTATCAGCGCCGCGCGATAGCTGTTCAAAAAGATGTAGACCACGAGAATGACGAATGCCACGGCCAGCATCAGAGTCTGCTCCACCTGGCGCAGCGAGGCGCGGATCGTGATGGAGCGGTCGAAGGTGACCACCAGGTCGATCGTCGGGTCGATCGAACTCTTGAGCAGCGGCAGTTCAGCCTTGACGGCGTCGATCATTTCGATGACGTTGGCGCCGGGCTGCTGAAAAACCGTGACGAACACCGCCGGCTTGCCGTTGTACAGGCCGTAGGTGCGGATGTCTTCGGTCGCGCCGTCCTGCATGTCCGAGACCGTGGCGACGTCGCCGAGCCGCACCGTCGCGCCATTGCGGTTGGCGATGATCAGATTGCGGTAAGGCCCCGCGTCCCGGGCGTTGTCGTTGGTGTAGATTTGATAATGCAGCCGATCGGATTCGATCGCGCCCTTGGGCGCGTTGGCGTTGGCATTGGAGATGGCGGCGCGAACATCCTGCAGGCCGATGCCGTACTTGGACAACGACAGCGGATTGATCTCGACCCGCACGGCGGGCAGGGCGCTGCCGTTGACATTGACTCCGCCGACGCCTTGGAGCTGCGACAGGCGCTGCGAGATCACGGCGTCCGCGGCGTCGTAGATTTGGCCCTGGGTGAGCACGTCCGACGTCATCGCGATGGCCATGACCGGAAACAAGGCGCTGTTGAGCTTGCGGTAGGATGGATTGCGCGTCAGCGAGCTGGGCAGGTCGGCGTGCGCGGCGACGATGGCTGCCTGGACGTCGCGGGCCGCACCGTCGATGTCGCGGTCCACCCCGAAGGTCAGTTGAATATTCGACGAACCCACTCGGCTCGTGGAGGTCATGTCGTCGACGTCGGCGATGGCGCCCAGATGCCGCTCCAAAGGCGTCGCCACCGTGCTCGCCATGACCTCGGGGCTCGCGCCCGGCAGCTGCGCCGAGACGAAGATCGCCGGCACGTCGATGCGCGGCAGCGGCGCCACCGGCAGCAGCATGAAAGCGGCGGCGCCGCACAGCGCCACGCCGGCCGTGAGCAATATGGTCGCCACCGGCCGCCGGATGAAGGGCGCGGAAATATTCACGTCGACGAGTCCGCCAGTGTGCCGGCAGCGCCGCCGCCGGCAGTCGCTTGCGCGGGTCCGCGCATGCGCGCCGCGACGCGGTCGAACGCCAGATAAATCACCGGCGTCGTGAACAAAGTCAGCACCTGACTCACCAAGAGGCCTCCCACGATGCTGATACCGAGCGGGTGGCGCAGCTCGGAGCCCGTACCCGTGCCGAACATGAGCGGCAAGGCGCCGAAAATCGCGGCAACCGTCGTCATGAGAATGGGGCGAAAGCGCAGCAAGCAGGCCTTGTAGATTGCCTCGCGCGGCGACAGGTTTTCGTCGCGCTGCGCGACGACCGCGAAGTCGATCATCAGAATCGCGTTCTTTTTCACGATGCCGATGAGAAGAATGATGCCGATCAGCGCAATGATGGTCAGATCGTCTCCCGCCAGCATCAGGGCGAGCAATGCGCCGATGCCCGCGGAGGGCAGCGTGGACAGAATCGTGATGGGGTGGATGAAGCTCTCGTAGAGCACGCCGAGAACGATGTACATGACGAGAACGGCGGCGACCAACAGCAGCAATTCGTTGCTCAAGTTGCTGCGGAAGGCGAGCGCCGCTCCCTGAAAAGTGGTTCGAATGCTGTTCGGCAGTCCGACGCCGTGCTCTGCGTTTTCGATGGCTGATACGGCGGCGCCGAGCGAAGCGCCCTGGCTCAAGTTGAAAGATACGGTGGTCGCGGGAAATTGCGCCAGGTGATTGATGAGAAGCGGCCGAGTCTCCACATCGACCTTGGCGATCGCCGACAGCGGTACCTGACCGCCGGTCGCCGACGGCACGTAGATGGACGCGAGCGAGTCCACGGATTGGTAGGAAGCCGGGTCCGCTTCCAGAATGACGCGGTATTGATTGGACTGGGTGAAAATCGTGGACACGATACGCTGGCCGAAGGCGTCGTACAGCGCGTTGTCGACGGTACCCACGCTGATGCCGAGGCGCGCCGCGCTGTCGCGGTCGATGGTGACGTAGGCCGCAAGGCCGTTGTCTTCCTGATTGCTGACTACGTCCGCGAGCTCCGGCTCCTGGCGCAGCGCCGTCAGCAGTTTGGGAGTCCAGGTGGACAATACCGCGGAGTCCGCGCTTTCCAGGGTGAATTGGTATTGGGTGCGGCTCACCGTGTTGTCGAGGGTAAGATCCTGCACCGGCTGCATGTACAGCGTGACGCCCGCGATGTCGGCGGTCTCGGCACGCAGCCGCCGGATGGCATCGGCGACGTTGGTGCTGCGTGCGCTGCGCGGCTTCAAATTGATCAGAAATCGCCCGCTGTTGAGGGTGACATTGTTGCCGTCGACGCCGATGAAGGACGACAGGCTGAGCACATCCGGATCCTTGAGGATGGCGGCGGCGAGCTCTTGCTGGCGCTCGGCCATGGCGGCATAGGAAATCGACTCGCCCGCTTCGGAAACGCCTTGAATCAATCCCGTGTCCTGGTTGGGAAAGAAGCCCTTCGGAATCAGAATATACAGAATCGCCGTGAGCGCCACGGTGGCCGTTGCGGCGTACAGGGTCAATCGCTGATGGTCCAGCACCCAGGTCAGCCTGCGCCCGTACCACTCGACCACGGCGCTGAACCAGCGTCCCGATTCCAGCGCCGCATGTTCACCCGGCGGCCGATGCTTGAGAAGCTTGGCGCACATCATCGGCACGAGCGTCAGGGACACCACGGCGGAAATGAGGATCGTGACGGCCAGCGTGACCGCGAATTCGCGAAACAGACGCCCGACCACGTCCTGCATGAACAGCAGCGGAATGAGCACGGCGATCAGCGACACGGTCAGTGAAATGATGGTGAAGCCGATCTGGCCGGCACCCTTGAGAGCGGCCTCGAGCGGCGTCTCGCCGAGTTCGATGTAGCGTGAGATGTTCTCGATCATCACGATGGCGTCGTCGACGACGAAACCCGTGGCGATCGTCAGCGCCATCAGCGACAGGTTGTTGAGGCTGAAATTCGCCAGATACATCACCGCAAAGGTGCCGATGAGCGACAGCGGTACGGAGAGACTGGGAATGATCGTGGCCGGAACGTTGCGCAGGAACACATAGATCACCAGCACGACCAGCACGACGGCGAGCACGAGTTCGAATTCGACGTCGGCCACCGAGGCCCTGATGGTCGTGGTGCGATCGGTGAGGATGGACAGATCCACACCCGCCGGCAGCGCCGCCTGCAGCGAGGGCAGCAGGTCGTGGATTCTATTGACGACGTCGACGACGTTCGCGCCCGGTTGGCGCTGCACGTTGAGGATCAAGGCCGGCACCCGGTTCATCCAGCCGCCGAGCTTGGCGTTCTCCGCCCCCGACACCAATACGGCCACGTCCTTGAGCCGGACCGGGGCGCCGTTCTTGTAGGCGACCACGACATTGCCGTAGTCGTCGGCGTTTCTGATCTGATCGTTGGTATTGACCGTGTAGGCGATGCTGGGGCCGTCCAACGTGCCCTTCGGGCCGTTCTGGTTGGCGTTGTTGATGGTCGTGCGCAGATCGTCCAGATTCAATCCGTACGCCGCCATGGCGCGCGGATTCGCGACGACGCGGACCGCCAGCCGCTGGCCGCCGCTGATGCTGACGACGCCGACCCCCTTGATCTGCGAGATTTTCTGCGCGATGCGCGTATCGGCCAGATCCTCCACTTGCGTGAGCGGCATCACTTCCGAAGTGAGCCCCAGGATCAGCACCGGCGCGTCGGCGGGATTGACCTTCGCGTAGATCGGCGGCGCGGGCAGATCCTGCGGCAGCAGGTTTTGCGCGCCGCTGATGGCCGCTTGCACCTGCTGTTCGGCCACATCGATGGCGAGCGCCAGATTGAACTGCAGGGTGATCACCGAGGCGCCGGCCGAACTCGTCGACGACATTTGACTCAGGCCCGGCATTTGACCGAATTGCTTCTCCAGCGGCGCCGTGATGGCCGACGTGATGACCTCGGGACTGGCGCCGGGGTAGAAGGTCTGCACCTGGATCGTCGGGTAGGCCACTTCGGGAAGCGCCGACAGGGGCAATTGCAGATAGGCGATTGCCCCGACGATCAATATGGCAACCATCAGCAGCGTGGTCGCGACCGGGCGCAGGATGAATATGCGCGAGGGGTTCATGCGGGCGCGGGCACCGAAGCGGCTGCCGGTGCAGCGCGGGCGGTAAACGCGTCCGCGATCGACATCATGGCGATGGTTTGGGGTGGTTGCGCGGGCGATGCTGGCCGGGCGAGCCCGGGGTGCCGGGCGGTGCGCCGCCGGGCCGCGCATTGCCCGGCTGCGCGCCGTCGGACGCCTGTGCGGCAGCCATCGGTGCCGCTGCGCTCGGCAGCTGCACCGGCGCGCCGTCGCGCAGCCGGTCGCCGCCTTCCGTCACGACCATTTCGCCCACGCTCAAGCCTTGGGCGACGGCGACGCGCTCGCCATCGACCACACCGAGGGTGACCGGCCGCACCTTGACCGTGTGGTCGGGATTCACGATGTAGACGAAGGTACTCACCACCCCGTTGGGCGCCCCGCGGCGCACCGCCGAATTGGGCATGATGATTTGATTCTTGAGCAGTTCCTGGAGCAGCTGAACGTTGACGAACTGGTTCGGAAACAACAAGCTGTCGGCGTTCTCGAATTGCGCGCGCAGCTTGACCGTGCCGGTGGTCACGTCGATCTGGTTGTCGATGGTGAGGAGCTTGCCGTCCGCCAGTTTCGCGCTGTTGGTGCGATCGTAGGCCTCGACCGGCAGCGCAGATGCGCCATGCAGACGCCGCACCAGCGAGGGGACATTGTCCTCGGGTATCGGAAAGATGACCGTGATGGGCTGTAGCTGGTTGATCACGACGATGCCGTTCGTGTCGCCCGGCGTGACGTAATTGCCTTGATCGACCTGCCGCAATCCGACGCGGCCGGTGACCGGCGCGACGATGTGCGTGTACATCAGATTCACACTGGCGGTCTTTACCTGCCCCTCGTCCGACTCGATCGTGCCGCTGTATTGATCGACCAGCGCCCGCTGCGTATCGAGCTGCTGCTGGGCTATCGAGTCCTCCTTGACCAGTCCTTCATACCTCTTCAGATCCAACTTGGCGTCGGCCAGCAACGCCTGGTCGCGCCGCAAATTGCCCTGCATCTGCTGCAGGGCTGCTTCGTAAGGGCGGGGATCGATCTGTGCCAGGGAGTCGCCTTGGTGCACGGTTTGTCCCTCCGTGAACAAGATTTTTTGTATGACCCCGCTGATTTGCGTTCTGACGGTCACCGTGGCGAGCGGCGTGACCGTGCCGAGAGCGGGAATGCGCAGTTGGATATCGCCGGATGTGACCGTCGCCACGGACACGGCGACGGGCCCGTTCTGGCCCCCGCGTCCGGGAGGCCGGGGCACCGCCGTCGGTTGCCTGTGCTGGATAAACCTGGCCAGCGCGACCAACGAGAGCAAGACGACGATGACGATGAGCAAGACGACCCAGTACCGGCGAACGAATGCCAGGGGTCCGCCTTTGGGTGTCGAAGTCGCAGCATCATCTGGGTCGTGTATCACTAATTCACCACGTAAGGCACCCACGCCGGGCCAACCGAGGACGTTCGGGCGATTCTTTGAACTATAACCAGATTACACGGCAGACGACCACTCGCGGCAGTATCGCATGCGCTATTGTGGGGAATTAATTGTGAGGAATTGCAAAGCCGGGAGAAAAGGCACCTCGCCGCCGTGGGGCGCGGTCGGGGAGATGCGCATTGTTCTCGACACGCCGGAACAACTGGCGCGAAAATGAGCGCGGGAGATGAGGATTGGTTGCGGATCGGCATACATAAAGGAGCTTGAATGAAACTAATGAATTGCGCCGCATTGGCGGCCGTGCTTGCCTTCGGCATTTGCGCCCCGGTGCAGAGTGCACCCACATGGACCGAGGGCCGCAATTATTTCTTGATCGATCCGCCGCATCCGACCTCCCTGCCTGCCGGCAAGGTGGAGGTCACCGAAGTGTTTTCCTATGCCTGTCCGGCTTGCAATCTCTTCGTGCCCACCATGCACAAGCTGAAGGCGAGCCTGCCGCCGAACGCGGTGTTCGACTTCCTGCCGGCGTCCTTCAATCCAAGCGAGGACTGGCCCATGTTTCAGCTCGCCTACTTGACCGCTCAAACCCTCGGCGTCGCCGACCAGACCCACGATGCGATGTTCGATGCCGTCTGGCAGGGAAAGGATTTGGCCGTCATCGATCCGGCCACCCGAGGCATCAAGAGCCGTCTGCCGACCATCGAGGATGCCGCGAAGTTCTACAACGCCAAGGCCGGCGTGCCCGTCGACAAATTCCTCGCGACTGCAAAGGGCTTCACGGTGGACGTCAAGGTACGGGCTGCCGAGAGCTTGATTCAAGCCTATCGCGTCGATCGCACGCCGACCATCGTCGTGAACGGTAAGTATCGATTGCACACGGAATCCGCCGGCGGCAACGACGAGCTGGTGGAGCTTGTGAAATGGCTGGTCGCGAAAGAAAGCAAGTAGGGTTCGAGCTCGTCGACGGCGCTGCGTGCGCCGCGTGAACAAGCTGCTTTTCTACCATCCCAGGGTCTGGATCTCCGCGGCCGCAGGAGTCGCGGTTTTTTTCTTGCTTCCGGTGGCGTGGTCGACGATCAGCCGCGTGCTGGTCAGCTGGAATATCGGCGTCGATCTGTTTCTGCTCTTGATCTACCTGTGGATGAAGAGCTTGACCGCCGAGCAGATTTGCTCGCGCTACATAGAAGAAGACGAGACCGGGCCGTTCATTCTCGCCGCGGTGACCATCGCCGCATTGTTGAGCCTGGTGGCCATCGTCGACACGCTGGCTACCGTCAAGCAGGTATCGGGCGCCGCGCGGGTCGCGCACATCGCGCTCGCCGGCCTGACCTTGACCAACTCCTGGCTGTTGGTTCCGACCATGTTTACGACGTGCTACGCAGACATGTTCTACAGCGCTGCGGAAGACGAGCGCCCGCTGATGTTTCCCAAAACCCCCATGCCCATATTTTGGGACTTCGCCTACTTCTCCTTCACCATCGCGGCCGCGTGCCAAACGTCGGATGTATCCACGACCCAGCGCTCGATTCGCAAGGTGGTCATCGCCCACACGCTGGTTTCGTTTTTCTTCAATGCGTCGATTTTGGGATTTGCCATCAACGTCACGGCGGGACTCATCGGCGGAAATTGATCACCATCGAGGGTTGGGTGATTTGACGACCTCGCCGCCCTTCATGACGAACGCCACGGATTGCAGGCGCACGACGTCGGCGAGCGGATCTCCCTCCACCGCGATCAGATCCCCGTAACGCCCGACCGCGATGGCGCCGACGTCCCGGCTGCGACCCAGCGCCTCGGCGGCGTTGGCGGTTGCGGCCTGGATGGCCTGCATCGAGGTCATTCCCCACTGCACCATGGTCGCGAATTGGCGCGCGTTGTAGCCGTTGGGATACACACCCGCGTCCGTTCCAAAGATCATTTTCACCCCGGCCTTCACCGCTGCTTGAAAGGTCTGGCGCTGCTTCAAACCGATCACCCGTTCTTTCTCCAGCGATTCCTTGAAGAGACCGTTCTTCTCGCCCTCGGCCAGAATGTAGTCGTCGTTGTAAATGTCCATCGAAAACCACGTGCCATGCTGCTTGGCCAATGCGAAGGCCTCCTCGTCGGCGAGGCTGGCATGCTCGATGGTGTCCACGCCGGCGCGAATCGCATCCTTGATTCCGGACGTCCCGTGCGCATGCACGGCCACCTTGAGCCCGAGCATGTGCGCCTCGTCGACCAGCGCCTTCATTTCCGTGAGGTCATATTGCTGTCCGCCGACCGTATCGGTTTTCGAGAGAACGCCGCCGGTCCCGCAAAACTTGATGACTTCCGCCCCGTACTTGCGCAGTTTGCGCACCGTTTGGCGAATCTCCTCGGCGCCGTTGGCCACGGCAGGGTGGGGAACCGTCACCGACGGCGGGAACTGCGTGGAATCGCAGTGGCCGCCGGTCGCGCCGATGGCGTAGGTCGCGGGAACGATGCGTGGGCCCGGGACGAGGCCCTGTTCGATGCCCTGTTTGATGGCCACGTCGTCGAAGTTCCGCGATCCCACGTTGCGGACTGTGGTGAAGCCGGCGTCGAGAGTTTTTCTCGCGTTGGCGACGCCCACGACGGTCCAGAAATTGTCCGTGAATTCGAGGCCACGGTAGCCGCCATAGCGCGGATCCGAAGTGAGGTGCGTGTGCATGTCGATCAATCCGGGCAGCAGCGTCATGCCCGGAAGATCGACCCGGCGCGCACCCGCCGGCACGGCGGAGTTGGCGGCCGCGACCGCAGTGATGCGCCCGTCGACGATGGTGATTTGCGGATGATCGACGACGCGGCCGGCAAGCACGTCGATCATCCGCTCGGCGGTCACTACGACGGTATCCGCCTGGGCGAGCGCGGCGAGGCCGCAGCTCAACAAAATGCCGGCGCACACGCGGCTTGCGATTCGGGTGAGCGGGGATTGCTGCATTTTTTTCTATCCGTTTTTTGTCAGACGTAAAACTATCACAAGACCGGTGCAGACGGTTCGACGGCAGGCATCAGTGCATAAAGGCGCGGCAGTTCGGCGCCCCGCACCGAGGCGAGCGCGACAATGTGCTCGTAGATGTGCTGCACGTAGCCGCGAGTCTCGGTGTAGGGGATGTTTTCGACCCACACATCGGCGTCCATCGATTTGGGCGGCAGCCAGCGCGCGACCGCCATCGCGCCGGCATTGTACGCGGCGAGGCTCACATCGAGCTGACCGCCGTAACGATTGAGCAATTCGCGAAGATATGCCGCGCCGAGCGGTACGGCCACGGACGGATCGAACAAGTCGTCCTTGCGGGGCGAGGGTAGGTGCCACCGCCGCGCGACGGCGGCGGCCGTGGTCGGCAGCATCTGCATGAGGCCGCGCGCATCCGCGCGCGACACGGCGTCCTTTCGATACAGGCTCTCCTGGCGCATGACGCCCAATATCCAGTCGGCGGGGATGCCGGCAAGCTCGCTGGCCCTGGCGACGGCGTCGGGGTAAGGCCTGGGGTAGCGCAGGGACACATCGTCCCACTCGCCTGCTTGTGCCAGAGCGGCAATGGCCTCGGCATACCAACCCCAGCGTGCGGCGAGATGCGCGGCCTGAATCTTGACGGCAGGCGGGGCACCGCCCAGCACCGCCGTCCATTCAACCGCAGCGTCGTCCGCCATGTCGCAGACGAACAGCTCGTGAGCTCGGATCAGGCCGGTTTCGGCCGCCATCGCGGTTTGAGTCTGGATGTCGTCGGGCGATGGCCGCGCATTCAAGTGGTAGCCGCGATGCAGGCGATCCGCCGCGAGATAGCCGTAGTAATCGCGCAGGTCGGCGATTTCGGCGAACAGCGGCGCTGCGGCGTCGGGGCCGGCGACGGCAGCCACCGCGCGCGCGCGCCAATAGCGCCAGCGAGGCTGAGTGGCGAGATTCGGGGGCATGTGCTCGATGTGTTTGAGCGCCTTGTCATAGTCGCCGATCCACAACGCCGCGCGAACGCGCCATTCCTCCACTTGGCTGTCGACGGCCTCCGGGGCCAGTCCATCGAAGGCGGCGATTGCCCGGGGATCACGGTCGTAAGCTGCACCGAGCGCGGCCGCACGCTTGAGCCGCGACTGCATTGCGGACGTCAAACCTGGGCGGCCGAGGAGCGTGGGCAGCAAGTCCAACGCGCCGGCGGAATCGGTGTGAGCGAGCTTCTCGAAGCCCGCGGCAAGCGCATCCGGTTCCACGGCCATGGCAGGGTGGGTGGCCAATACCGTCAGTGCGGTCTTCGGCGCCTCCAGCAGATCCGACCATTGAAGCAAGGCGGCAGTCCGCGTCACGGGCACGTCGGCCGCAAATTCGCGCGCCAGGCGTGGATTGCCGGCCGCGAGCGCGGCGCGGGTCCGATTCTCCGCCAGCGCGGGCGTCACCAGATTCTGCTGATGCAGCCACGCAAACACATCGCTGCATTCGGCCGGTTGTTTCTGCGGCAGGCTCCAGCGCGCGAGTACCGCGGCGTCGAGACCTGCGGTGTCGCCCGTGACCAGCCGGCCTTCCAGCCGGTCGCAGACCAGCACAGGATCGGCGACGACATCGACGGAACGCGGCAGGAACCAGTCCCAGCGCCGGCGCTGGGCAAGGCTTGCCAACCAATCGCGCCGCAGACTGCGCGCGACGGGTTGACCTCCATGGGCCTGAAGAAACGCATCGATGGCCGCGTCCATGGCTTCGTCGGGCGCTTTCATCAGATCGCGCCGCAGCCTCGCCGCAACGAGATAGTCGTGAATCGGGTAGGCCTCGAGCGCGGGAGAATCCGGTGTTTCCGGCAAGTTTAGGCGAATGCGTTGCATTGCCGCGACGAAGGCCTGCCGGGTGCTGTCCGGATCGGCGGGGGCGGCAGTCGGCCCCTTGGCAGCCGGAGCGGATTGAACGCAGAGCAGGGCCAGCAACAGGGCGAGTACCCTTCTTGAGTGGATGAGCATCGGTGCATATTAGGCGCTGACGGCGCGAGGTGCGATCGCAAGCAATCGGAGCGGCCGCGTGGTTGAATACGGATCATGAAATCCAAAGTCGTGGCGATTCTCGAGACCCGCACCGGAGCGCATCTGGGGGAACTGATCGCGCGCCGCGGCGGGATACCCGTGCTGGCGCCGGCGCTCGAGGAAGTGCCCGACGTCGACAGCCATGCCGTGGCGGCGCTGCTGGCGGGATGGCGAGTGAATCCCTTCGAGATCGTGATTTTTCAAACCGGCGTGGGCACCCGGGGCCTGTTTCAGGCGACTGATGCGGCGGGTCGCACCGGCGAGCTGCTGGAATACCTGAGATCCTCGGTGGTGGTGGTGCGCGGACCGAAACCTGTCGGAGAATTGAACGCGCGCGACGTGCGCATCGACATACGGGCCGCCACGCCTTTTACCACCGAAATGGTCTTGGCGGCGGTGTCGGCAATACCGATGCAGGATGCGCGCGTGCTGGTGCAGCGCTACGGCGCCGCGAATCAATTGCTGCGCGAGGGCTTGGAGAAACGCGGCGCCGGCGTGCAGGAGATTGCAACCTACCGATGGGCATTGCCCGCGGACATCGAGCCGCTCACTCAGCTTCTGGACGCGCTGGCGCGCTCGACCATCGACGCCGTGGTTTTCACCAGCGCAGTTCAGATCCACAATCTATACGCCGTTGCGGAGCAAACGGGCCGGTCGTCGGACCTCGCGAGTCAGCTAAATCGTTCTGTGATCGCCTCCATCGGTCCGGTGTGCTCGCGTGCACTGCGGGAACACGGGGTCACGCCGACATTCGAAGCCGATCCGCCGAAGCTGGGCCCCCTCGTTGCCGGACTCGATGCGGCTTTGTCGGCGCATCGCCGACAGTGATTTAGGCTGCCGGCTGACGCTGCGCGCAGCGAGGTTCTCCGACGGATGCGCGGTGACCGTGTATAAATGGCGGTCAAGCCATTGCCGTTGAGGAGAACATCGTGGACAACCCAAGCAAGAATTCCCAGCCGTTTCTTACCGACATCAAAACTCTGCGCGAGCGCGCACAAAAAAATATTGCGAGCGGCGGCGTGACTTTCACCTATCAAGGCGACGTGAAAAAAACCATCGACATACTGCAGTCCGTGCTGGCCACCGAGATCGTATGCGTGCTCCGCTACACCATGCACGCGGTGTCTGCCACCGGAATTTCCAGCGAGGGTGTCAAGGCGGAATTTGCGCAGCACGCCAAGGAAGAGGCCGAGCACATGAATCAGGTCGCGGAGCGCATCAATCAGCTCGGCGGAAAGCCCGACTTCAATCCGACCGGCTTGGCAACCCGCGCGGCCTCGGAATATGGCAGCGCGGACAACTTGGTCGAGATGATCAAAGAGAACTTGATCGCCGAACGCATCGCGGTCGATCACTATCGCGAGCTCATCCGCTATTTCGGGAACGACGATCCCGGCACCCGCAGCATGATGGAAGGTATTTTGACGGTCGAAGAAGAGCATGCCAACGACATGCACGACCTGCTGGTGGCGCACGAAGGGCGCCCGATGCTTCCCGGCTAGCTGCTCCCGCCCACCGACGGCGAATCGCTGGCGGGGAAGGATTCGTCGAGCGCTTCATCCAACAACTCGTCGATATGCTGCTTGTCGGATGCTCGCGGATGGGTCGACTCTTGCGGATGGGTCGACTCTTGCGGGCGGGTCGACTCTTGTGGGTGTCTCTCCATATACGATTTGGCATACGAGCAGGCCGGGTGCACCGACCAACCTGCGCCGCGCGCCGCGCTCAAGGCCGCCTCCATCAATTCCGCGGCGATACCCCGGCCGCCGATTGCCGGCGGAACCAGCGTGTGGGTAATGGTCATGACCCTGTCGGCCAATGTGTAGTCGAGTTCCGCGCGGCTTCCGTCCACCTCGGTCGTGAATCGATGCGCGACTCGATCATGGTTAATGACGCTCATGCCCGCTTAGTGCTCCGGAGGATGTTCTGCGGGCCGCGGCGGCGCCTGCCGCGGCGGTGGTCTGGCCTCAGGCCGTGGCGCGCTGGGTGGCGGCGCGCTTTGCCGCGGCGGCTGAACTGGCTCCGGCGGACGACGCTGTTCAATCGGGGGATGTTGCTCCACCGGTGCCCGCTGTTGCTGCCGCTGCGGCTCTGGGGGCGGCGGCGCGGGGCGCGGGGCGGGCTGGATCATGCGCGTTTCCGGCTGTACGGCTCGGGGCTGAGATTCGGCGCGAGGTTGCTGCGGATCGGCTCGGCGCTGAGGCTGGGCTCCAGGCTGAGGTTCGCGCGGCTGGGTTTCAGCTCGGGGCTGCGGGGCTTCACCCCTGGGCTGAGGTTGGGTGTGAACTACGCTCAGGTTGCCGCCTCTTGCCGGCACCACGCCGGCCCCGGAGAAGTTGCCGGGCCGTGAGGTCGCCGCAATCGGTGGACGGCCCTGGTTCTGGCTCACCCGCAGCGCCGGGTTGCTTTGCGCGGCCTGCTCGTGCAGGCGTTGAGCCGGGATAACGGGAATGTGACGGTCATGGGCAGCCGCTTCTTGCGCAGGGGTGGGTTGGGCCCGAATCCCGCCATTGCCGCCGTTGTAGCTCACCCTATTCACCGTGACGTTATTGATCACGGTCTTGTTGTAGACATTGGTGATGCGCGTGTTGTTGATATTGTTCACTGAGCGGTTGTAATACAGGCGGCCGCCCTGCCAGTAACCGCCTTCATAGCCGTTGCCGACGTAACCGTAGCCGTAATTGATTCCGCCGTAGAATCCCACGTGCGGACCCCAGTAGCCGGGATGCCAAAGAAATACGGCGTCTTGCGCTCCCCAGTAGCCGGGAGTCCAGAGGTATTCCGGCTCCGGGGCGAGCACCCACGTGCCCGGCACCCAGTAGTACTCCTCGGTATCGTCGCTCCAGGCCCAATATCCGGGGGTCCAAATGTACCCGTCGCCGGGAAGGGGCGGTTGATCGTAGACCGGCAGTTCGGGGGGCGGAACGCCGACCGAAATATTCACCGACATCTGCGCGCCGGACAGAGCGGGCAATGCCAGCAAAATCAACATCGGAAGGAGGGACCGGCCCCAGGTTCTAAGTCGCATTATC
>DASYFQ010000065.1:0-5833 GCA_036498345.1 Steroidobacteraceae bacterium | reverse complement strand
CACGCCGATGCCCGCGGTCCGCTTGCCCTGTGCGCCCTTGGGTGTCATCCAGATCACCCGGCCGGCGACCGGGAGCTTCTCTTCTTCGCCCATCAGATTGAGCAGCATGAACACTTCGTCGCCCAAGCGGTAATTGCTGTTGGTCGGAATGAACAGGCCGCCGTTCTTCACGAAAGGCATATAGGCAAGATACAGCGCGCTCTTGTCCTTGATCGTGAGCGTCAGCAAACCCGGTTTATTACTTGGACTTCGCAATTCCTACCATTCCACGATAAGGGCTTAAGCAGCGAGCGCGGCTCGACCACCGAGCAGCAACGCTTCCAGCGCCAGTTGTAGATTCACACCGGTCGACGCAAGACGCCGCAGGTCGCGCGCGGCATCCAGCAGCTCGAATAGGGCTCTTATCTTGGGCTTAAGTAAAGCGGCAGGCAAGCGGACCGGTTCCGCACTTTGATGCGAAGTGGCGCCGGCGAGGGACGCATGTACTCGCCGTGTGATCCAGTTCTCAAGCCAGGTAATGCGCAGTCCCGGGTCGGATCTCAGCCAGCGTTCGGCCAGCAAAGTGACGTCCACGGAGCCGGCGCCCAGCTGTCTCAAGGACTCCCGCATGTCCTCATCGAGCGCCGCGATCTCCGATGAATTCAATTCCAGGGCCCGCAGGGGCGCACCGCCGGCGAGGCTCAAGGCCGCATCCCATGAGCGCGCCGCAGCGGCGGCCTGCGGATTAGCCTTTGCGTGGGCCTCGAGCCAGGCAATGGCCGAATCGGTGGAGGGCGGCTTCAACACCACCCGCAGGCAGCGGCTGGCGATGGTCGCCGGCAAGCGGTGACTCGGCCTCGCAATCATGATCAACACGGTGTCCGCGGTGGGCTCCTCCAGCGTTTTCAAAAAGGCGTTGGCGCCATTGGCGTTGAGCGCCTCGGCGCCTTCGATGACCGCGGCCTTGTAGCCGCCGCGATAGCTCTTGAGCGACAAGGACTCGATCAGGCCGCGTACCTGGTCGACCTTGATTTGCTGGGCATCCTCCTCGAGCCGCACCAGGTGGGAATCCGGGTGACTGTCGGATCGCAGCAATTGACAGGATGCGCACACGCCGCATGGGCGCTGACCCTGCGACTCGCACAAGGCCAGAGCGGCGATCCAATTCGCCAGCTGCTCCGCGCCAAGTCCGGGCGCCGACAGCAGCAGCAGCGAATGCGGCAGTCGCTTCGCGGCGAGCGAGGCGCGCAGGCGTTGCTGCGCGCTCTCGAGCCATGGCAAGGATTCGGCGCTCAAGAAATCCATGATCGCGTCTCGAGCAGTTGGAGGATTTGCAGCGCGACCCCATCGATGGACCCGCTCGCATCGATAACCGCGATACGGTCGGGCTCGGCCGCCGCGCGCGCGCGATAAGCGTCGCGCACGCGCTCGAAGAATTCGGCACGTTCGCTTTCGAAGCGATCCACGGCGGCGCCGGCATTGCGCCGGTGCGCGCGCTCGAGCGCCTGCTTCACCGGCACATCCAGCAACACGGTGAGATCAGGAAGGCGCGCCCCTTGCACCATGGCTTGCAGCTGCCGGATATGGTCGATGTTCAGGCCGCGGCCGCCTCCCTGGTAGGCATAGGTGGCATCGATGAAGCGGTCGCAGATGACCCAACTACCCGCGCGAAGGCTGGGTTCAACGTGGTTCGCCAGGTGGACTGCCCGCGCCGCGAACATCAGCAGCAGTTCCGCGGTGGGCGGCAGCGATTCATCGCGCACCGTGAGCACGATCTCGCGGATTCTCTCGGCCAGGGGCGTGCCTCCCGGCTCGCGCGTCACCACATGGGCGATGCCGCGCTCGCTCAATGCCGCGGACAGACGGGCCACCTGCGTCGATTTGCCGACACCCTCGATTCCTTCGACGGTCAAGAATCGCCCAGGAATCGTGCTCATTTCACCTCCGCCCTCGCCGCCTTCTGACGCTGGTGCGCCACATAGGACGCGACGGCCGCATTATGCTTCTCCAGCGTCGAGGAGAACACATGACTGCCGTCATCCTTGGGCGACGCGACAAAATAAATCGCGTCGGTTTTCTCGGGGCGGGCGGTCGCGCGAATCGCCGCGGCGCCGGTCAAGGCGATGGGCGTGGGCGGCAGCCCGACGCGCGTATAGGTGTTGTACGGCCCATCGGTGCGCAGGTCCACGGTACGTATGTCGCCGTCGTAGCGATCCCCCAACCCGTAGATCACCGTGGGATCGGCCTGCAACCGCATGCCGATGGACAGCCGATGCAGGTACAGCCCGGCGATCAGCCTCAGTTCTTGCGGCAAGCCGCTCTCCTTTTGGACGATTGACGCCATGATCAATAACTCACGGGAATCTCGCAGCGGCAAGTCCGGATCTCGGTCCATCCACGCCGCGTCCAATTCGCGGGTGAGCGCGGCATGGGCCTGACGCAGGATCTCGATATCGGTCGTGCCCGAGATGAAGCGATAGGTCTCCGGCAGGAATTGACCCTCCGGATCGACGCCCGGGAATCCGAGCTTGCCCATGAGATCCGGCGCCTTGTCGGGCAGCGTGGCCATGATATCGGGATTGCGCCGCAAGGCGACGAGCATATCCTGCACTCTCCAGCCGTCGATGATGGTGAACGAATGCAGCAACACCTGGCCGTTCACCATTTTCATCAGTAAGTCGCGCGGTGTCGTGCCGGGTTGAATTTCGTATTCCCCAGCCTTGACCGCGGACGCGAGATGCGACCAGCGCGCATAGAGAACCCAGGCGCGGGGGTTGGCAATCACTTTTTGCGCCGCCAATTCCGCCGCGACCCGGCCGAAGCTCGTGCCCGGATTGACCTTGAATCGCACGGGCGCCGCAAGCCGCAACGGCTCATCCAAACTGCGGATGCCGAGCCAAACGACGGCGGCTGCGCCCGAGCCCAGCAGCAACACACTCAGAACCAGAGCGACGCGCCACGCGCGCCTCATAGGAGAGCCAGCAGCGTGCGTAGGCGATCGGCTGTTTCAAAACTGGTCTTGCGCAGGGAGCTTGATCCATGCCGGACGGAACCGATCGACCTTACCCCGACGACGGCGTTAGTCATGAACACCTCCTCCGCTTCGCTCAGGTCTTGCCATCGTATGCGGCGCTCCACCGGGCTCAAGCGAAGGTCGACCGCCGTTTCCAGAACCCAGCGGCGCATCACTCCCGCCACGCCGCACCGATCCAGCACCGGCGTCATGAGGGACAATCCACGCCTCAGAAATAAGTTCGACATCGTACCGCAGACGATGTTCTCGTCCACGTCCCGCATCAATCCCTCCCAAATGCGCACATCGCTCCATTCGGCGCGGGCTACCACCGATTCCAGGCGGTTGAGGGTTTTAAGACCGGCAAGACGAGGATTCAAGCCCAGCGGCGTCGCGCACACGCGCACTCGCGCGGGCGTCGATCCTTGGGCCAGTACCGCCTTGGGCAAGGCATGCAGCGCGACGATGCGCGTACATCGTTCGTGCCCCGTCGGCCGATAGCCGCGTGGGCCGAGCCCACGCGTGACGATCAGTTTCAATACGCCCTCGCTGCGGGGCGCGGCGATTCGCGCGAGCTCCCGGCGCAGGGCCCGAAGCGACGGGCCCGCCATGCCGAGCTGCCGGCAGGACCGATCGAGCCGCTCGACATGGTAGTCGATGAGCCGGACTTGGCCGCGGCGCACCCGCATGGTTTCGAAAACACCGTCGCCATATTGGAGGCCGCGATCGCGATAATCGATCTTCGCGCTCTTGCGGCCATTGATCCACGCGCTCACTGCGGAGTCGCCAGCGCGCGCAGCAATCCCTCGGCCTTCGCGCGCGTTTCGGCCAATTCCTGCGCGGGATTCGAATCCGCCACGATGCCGGCGCCGGCGCGAAATTTGAACAGCCCGCCTTGCGCGGTGATGGTGCGAATCAAGATATTGAGGTCACAGCTGCCGTCGCGGTTCAAATAGCCGACGGATCCGGTATACGCGCCGCGCCCCACTCCTTCGAGCTCCGCAATGATTTCCATGCAGCGTACCTTGGGGCATCCCGTTATCGTACCGCCGGGAAACAGCGCGCGGATCACACCGATGGGCGACACCTCGTTGCGCAAGCGGCCGCTCACATTCGAGACGATGTGGTGCACGTGAGCGTAGGTCTCGACGCTCATGTACTCGTCGACGCGAACCGATCCGCCGGCGCACACCCTTCCCAAGTCGTTGCGTTCCAAGTCGATCAACATCACATGCTCGGCGCGCTCCTTCTCGTTGTCCAGGAGCGATCGGACCAGCGCCGCGTCAGCCTCCGGGGTGGCGCCGCGCGGGCGAGTCCCGGCGATCGGGCGAGTGGAGACGGTGTTCCCGCGTATGGACACCAGGCGTTCGGGCGAGGAACTCAAACAAGCAAAATCCTGGTGAAGCAGCAGCGCCGCGAACGGACTGGGATTGGTGGCACGCAGCCGCTGATAGACACTGACGGGTTCGACCGGCGCGGTTGAGCGGGCCTGCCAACCCCTCGACAAGTTGGTTTGATATACATCGCCGGCCGCGATGTACTCGAGGCCCCGGCGTACGGATTCGAGAAACCGCTCGGGTTCATCCTCGTCGATGCTGAACACGGCGGCGCGCGCCTCCATCGGCTTCCGCAACCCTTGCACACGATGCTCAAATTCGTCGAGCAAGCCTTCGAAGCCGGATTCGGCCACCAGCCACGCTTGCCCGGTCGCGCGGTCGCGAATCCACGCCGCCGGCGCACGGATTGCCAAGGCGGTCACGGGGTCGGTGCTTCGGGGCAACCGCAGACGCGGTTCGATTTCGGATGCCAGCTCATAGCCCAAGTACAACAGCCAGCCGCCGGTGAACGGCAAAGGAGATGCCGCTTCGGGCACGCGCAACGCCGTCCACCACTGCTCGAGCGTGGCGAGAAAGCCCTGTGTTCCCGCGAAAGGTCCGGACAACCGGCCGTCGGAGTCCAGCCTCAAGCTCTCGCCGCCGGCCATGGGCAGGATATCGAACCGGCTGCCGCTGCTTGCCGCCGCCATGCCGGCGCCGCTCTCGAGAAGTCCCGGATATGCCGCGGGAAACTTCTCGACGAGCCTCAGCGGCTCAAGATCGGCGGAAGATGAGCGAACCGTTGGTGCCACCGAACCCAAAGGAGTTGGAAAGGGCATATTCAATCGGCATTTGACGCGCGGCATTCGGAACGTAGTCGAGATCGCAGCCCTCGCCCGGCGTATGCAAATTGATGGTCGGCGGCGCGATTTGATCGCGCAAGGCAAGCACGGAGAAGATCGCTTCGACGGCCCCGGCGGCTCCCAATAAATGCCCGGTCATCGATTTGGTGGAGCTGACGGCCAGCTTGTCGGCGGCCGCGCCGAACGCGCGGCGGATCGCGGTGGTTTCCGCGCGATCGCCCAATTCGGTGGAGGTGGCATGCGCGTTGATGTATTGCACGCGCTCGGGATTCAATTGCGCATCGACCAGGGCCTTGGCCATGGCCTTGCGGGCACCCTCGCCGTTCTCCGGCGGAGCGGTGACATGGAATGCATCGCCGCTCATCCCGAACCCGACGATCTCTGCATAGATGTTCGCGCCGCGGGCCTTTGCATGCTCATACTCCTCGAGCATCATGGCGCCGGCACCGTCGCCCATGACGAAACCGTCGCGATCCTTGTCCCAGGGACGGCTCGCGCCTTTGGGATCGTCGTTGCGCTGTGACAGCGCCTTGGCCTGAGCAAAGCCGCTCATGCCGGTGACGCAGGTCGACATTTCCGCACCGCCCGCCAGCATCGCGTCCGCTTCGCCGTACTGGATGAGCCGCATGGCCAACCCGACGGCGTGGGTCGAGGTCGTGCAA
>DASYFQ010000064.1:0-7381 GCA_036498345.1 Steroidobacteraceae bacterium | reverse complement strand
TCCACCTCGCCCATCACGATGTCACGCTTGCCACGGTGTCGCGGGCGCCGCTCGCGAAGCTGCAGGCGTACAAGCGGCGGATGGGGTGGAGCTTCCCCTGGGCGTCCTCGGTCGGCGGGGACTTCAACTTTGACTTCAACGTCTCGCTCACCGAGAAGGAACAGCGCGAGGGCACCGTCGAATACAACTACCGGCGCGAGCCGGCGTGGGCGGCAGACGGGATCGGGGACTCACTGACGAAACGCGGCGAGGGGCCTGTCGCCGAGCACGCGGCCATGACCGGTACCGACGTGGCCACGTACACGCGCGAAAGGCCGGGCATGAGCGCCTTCGTGCTCGAGGACAGCGTCATCTACCACGCCTACTCCACCTATGCGCGCGGACTGGACGGCCTCTGGGGCATGTATCAGTGGCTCGACCGCGCACCCAAGGGGCGCAACGAGACGCGCACTTGGTGGCGCCGCCATGACGAGTACGACCAGCGCTGAGCCAAGACGGTGTCGTTGGCGGCTGGGGGACCTGCGGTGCGCAGAGTGTCTGCGCGACTCGACTAGCGTTCAAAATCGACGGCGGTGCTATTGCCGCCGCAGATCAGCACGGCGATACGCTCGTTCGGAGCGGCCACGTATCGGCCGGAGGTGAGCGCCGCCAGGGCTGCTGCGCCGCCGGGCTCAGCGACGACCCGCAGTGTCTTCCACAGCAGCCGCTGAGCGTCCCGAATGGCCTCGTCGGATACCAGTACGGTCGCGCTCACGTGGCGCTGAACGATGGGGAATACCCGTTCTCCCACTCGACGCGGCGCCAAAGAGTCGGCGGCGATACCGCCCGCCTCGGCGTCCACCGGCCGGCCGGCCGCGAGCGCGCGGGTGAGCGTGGGCGCGAGTTCCGGTTCGACTCCGACTACTTTGATTCGCCCCTGATACCACGCGGCGATGCCCGCGATCAGGCCGCCGCCGCCGACCGCCACGAAAAGCGTGGTGATATCGCTCGCTTGCTCCTCCAGTTCCAGAGCAACGGTGCCCTGGCCCAGCAGCGTCTCTTCTTGATCGAACGCGTGAATGGGCATGGCCCCCGAATGGGCCACCCACGCCTCGCTCGCCGCCAACGCATCGGCGTAGCGCTCGCCGGAGACGACGAGATCCGCGCCATAGTCGGATATCTGCCGAACCTTCGTGGACGAGGCGACCGTCGGCACGAATATCTTGGCCGGCACCTTGCGTCTCATGGCGGCGAATGCCACCGCGGCGCCATGGTTTCCGCCCGATGCCGCCACCACGCCGGCGGCGGGCACGCTGCGGGTCAAGAGATTGGTGAAGGCGCCGCGCGATTTGAACGACCCGGCGTGCTGGAGCGACTCTAGCTTCAGCACAAACCGCGCGGCCGTGATGCCGAAATCCGCGCCATCGATGTCGATGATCGGGGTGCGGCGGATATGCGGCCTGATGATCGGATAGGTCGAGAGAATTTGTTCCGGCGAGATCATGGTTTTTTCCCCTTCAGGATGGTCCGCCGCCTCGAGTCGCGGGCGCCGCATCCTTGAGATAGGTGGCCAGCCATTTCTGCACCTCGTCATAGAAATGACGGCTGTCTTCCGGCTTGGTGATCCAATGCCAGGCGTCCGGCCACACCAGCAGGCGACTCGGCACGTGCATCCGCTGCAGGGCGCTCCAGTTCTCGAGCGTATTGCCGAGGGGCACGCGGAAATCGCGTTCGCCGATACTGAGCAGCATCGGCGTCTTCCAATTGGCCGCATAGGTAATCGGGCTCTGCTCGCGCCAAATGGGATTTCCTGCCCAGGGCGGCCCGCCATTGGTCTGTTCGCGTCCGTAGATGGAGTCACTGATGCCCCACTGGGTGGCCAGGTCGACCTCGCCGGCGTGGCTGACGATGCACTTGTAGCGCGTGGTGGTGGCCTCGATCCAGTTGGCCAGGTGGCCGCCGTAACTAGCGCCCGCGGCACATACCTTCGCTCCGTCTATGAAGGCATAGCGCTTGCTCGCCTCGTCCACGGCCTGATTGATCTCATCGCCCGGCGTCTTCAAGGGATCCAGCTTGATGGCCTGCGCAAACTTTTCGCCGAAAGAGGTCGAGCCCGTGTAGTCGGTCATCAGGATCACGTAGCCGGGCGAGGCCAGCAGATGATAGTTCCAGCGCAGGCCGATCTGATCCTGGTTGTTGCTGGCCGCGCCGCCGTGGATCAGGACCAGCAGGGGATACTTTGTGGCAGGATCGAACGCCGGCGGCAGCACGATCATGTTGTGGATGTGTCGACCCTTGGCGCTGGTGAAATAAAAATGTTCGGGCGGCCGCCAATCGATGGCCGCCGCCGCGGCGGTGTCGACATGGGTGAGATTGACGTGCGATCGATGCGCGGGATCGATGCGCACGATTTCCGCCGGGCTGACCGAGCTGCCGTAGCTCGCGATCAGCGCAGGCTTTGCCGCCTTCTGCGGAATCTCGAGGGCGGTGTAGCCGCCGGTGGACGGCTCGACCACCAGGGCCGGCGTTCCGCCCGCGGTGGATACCCGATAGAGGTTCTCCTTGGCGGCGTCCGGCACCAAGAGGTAGGCGAGCTTGCCGTCGGGCATCAGCGCATAGCGCGCAATCTCCCGGTCGAAGTCGCGAGTGACGGGCGTGGGTTCGCCGCCCGCGGGCCACGCCACTTTCTGGAGCCGCGCCAGGTGATAGACCTCGGCATCCTGCGGCTGGTATTTGAAATACAGCGCCTTGCCGTCCGCACTGAATACTGCCGCCTCATATTCGCCCGGCGCGGGACTGACGATCTTGGGTTCGGCGCCGCCCTCCGCGGCGACGCGATACAAGTGAAACCCGACATGGGCGAATGCCGCGTTCCAGCGTTCGCTGGTCGCGGTGAACACGACCTCATGGCCGTCCGGGCTCCAGAGAGGCGCGAGCGTGACGCTCGTTTCGGTTTCCGCGCCGGAAAATCCGGCCGTGCGCGCCAAGGCGCTGGCGGAGAGAATGTCCTTCGGCGAGGAGCCCGGGTCGATCGACTGCACCATGATGGTGGGCTGGCGCTCGTCCAACCACTGGTTCCAGTAGCGCACCGGGAAGTGCTCATATACCCGGACGTTGTATTTGCGTTCCTTATGCTCCGCGGCGATTTTCTTGTTGGCCTCATCGTCCAGGGCATTGGGATAGACGCGGGATTCGAACAGGATCGCCTTGCCGTCCGGCCGCCACTTCGGGTTCTTGGCGCCGGTGGAAACCTGGGTGAGGCGGCGCGCTTCGCCGCCCCCCGCAAGGTCGAGAACATAAATCTGCTCGACGTCGTCGCCTTCCCGTTTGGTGGAGAAGGCAATGCTGGCGCTGTCGAGAGACCAGGCGACGTCGTCCTCGGGGGCCTTGGTATCGGTAATGCGGCGCGGCGGCTTCAGTCCGTCGGTCGACACGAGCCAGAGATCGCTGACGGCTTTATCCGTTTCGTAAGAAGGTTCCAAGACGGAGTACACCACCCACTTGCCGTCGGGACTTACCGCCGGGTTCCCCACACGTTTCATCATCCAGAGGGTCTGGTGGGTGATCGGCTTGACGGGTGGGGTTACCTCGGCCGGCGACACCAGCGGGGCCATGAGGCAGGCCGCAGTCAGGGCCGCGCAAATCCTGGGATGATTCATGGGGTCTCGCTAACTGAAAAGATGAGTGTCAGAGTCTAGCGGGTAGGCGAGGCGTCCAGCCCCGGCTTTTCTCACGGGGGTTTGACCGATGCGGATCGCATGCCGTGAACGTGGGGGTGCGATGATGTCGATTCAGGTGCACGGAGTTCGCATGACTTTGAGATCCTTCCTGGAAGAGCCGTTGCGGGGGAAAACTTCGCTATCCAAGGTATTTTGGCTGTATGGCGTGCTGGGCTCGGTTCTGGTCAGCGCGATGGGCTTGGCCTTTGATCCCGGCAACCGGTTCGCGATGCGCGCCTATATTCTGTTTGGCCTGCTGTTTAGCGTCTACGTGACGGTCGCGACTTACCAGTGTGCGGGGAACTGCGGGTCGAAAGTACTGGCTCGGTTCGTGCGATTTTCAGCGGTCATCTCACTCGTGCTGCTGCCGGCGTTTGCGTATTTGGAATTCTCGGGCGCGCTGGATGTGGCCTTGAGCAGCTTGACCGGCGAGCAGTAGGGGCTGCGACGAGGGCGTTCGCTCGTTAGGTTGCGGGGTCTCCGCTGCCGGGTGGGCGTCTGGATGCAAGGGGCGGCGCGGGGCAAGGCGAGCTGGCGACCCGCGGCGGCCTCCGGCACACTTATACATTGCGATAGTCATGTCGGCGAGGTTGTGTTTTCTTCGCCTGAATCGACCTCTTGACTATGGGTTGGTGCGCCCAGCGCCCAGCGGCACGTGGTCTCAGCGTCTATCCCTCGAACTCGGCCATGAGCGCCGATGGTTTGACGCCAAGCGTCCGCGCGAGCTCCATGAATTCAAGGACGTTGAGCTGGCGTTCACCCGCTTCGAGCTTCCAGACGAATGAATTCGACCTCTTCAGCTTCGCCGCCAGTTGTCGCTGCGTCAGGCCCGCGGCGTCCCGCGCCGCCTTGATGGCGGAAATCAGTGCCCGATGTTTTGCGCTTCGCAGTTGCTTCAAACGGGTGCCCCAAAATGGTTGCACCACAGCTAATCGCAAAGTCCGCTTGCCTCCATTTTGGTCGCACAGGTAGCATGTCTGTAGTGCTCCCAATTTGGGAGCAGCGCACTGAGCGCGCCACGACTCAACGGCGGCACCCTTGCGGTGCCGCTCTAATTAAAATAGGCAGCGGCCGGCGGATGAATGAACGGGCAAAGCACCTGCGCGGTGGACTCAAGGATCAACTCGCCCTCCTGCGGCGACGTCTGCTCCAGCGCGGACGATCGAGCCGGCAGGACATTGACGAGCTGATTCAAGAGGGATTTGTCCGGCTGTGCCGCTATCAACAAGAGCAGAAAGCGCCGGTTCGCGACCCGGTCGGGTTTCTCGTGGACGTCGTGGAGAAGGTGCACATCGAGCGCCTGCGGCGCGCCACCCTCACGCGGCGCATCTTCTCTGACCAGCCCTTTGAGGACGTCGATTGCGTGGACACGGGGAGTTCGCCCGAACAGGACGCCGAAGCGCAGGAATTGATCGAGCGCATCGAGTGGAGCCTGGCGAGCGCCAATCCACGCACGCGCGAAGCCTTCTTGCTGCACCGATTCGGTGGTATGAGCTATGCGGAAATCGCCGAGCGGCTGAGCATTTCCACCCAGGCGGTGACGAACCATATCGCCAAAGCCCTGCTCCTGATCGACAACGAGCTATTGCGCGAATGAACGGGCCCCGACAGTCGCAACAGGAGCCGGTGCCATCCGAAGAGGTGCGCGCTGAAGCAGCCGCCTGGATTGCCCAGCTTCATGATGAGCAACGCAGCCCCAACCTGGAGGCGCGGGTCCATGCGTGGCTCGGCGAGAGCGAGGATCACCGGCGCGCGTTCAATCGCATGACGCACGTGTGGGAGCGGTCGGGCCAGATTCAGATGCGGGCGCGCGGCGACGCCTGCGCCACGCGCCAGGGACGACGGTCGCGATTCATTCCTCGGGCCGTCACAGTGGCCGCGACCCTCGTCTTCGCGGGAATTGCCGTAGTGTACTTCTGGCGCGACGACGCCGTCGTGACGGGGATCGGGCAGCAACAGGTCCGGCTGCTACAGGATGGCACGCGTCTGGTGCTGAACACCGACACACGCATCGAAGTGAACTACGATGAGCGCGCGCGTCGGGTGCGGCTCATACACGGCGAGGCGTGGTTCGACGTGTCCAAGCGTCCCGCCTGGCCCTTTATCGTCAGCGTGGACGGCCAGGAGATCCGCGCGCTGGGCACCTCATTCATCGTGCGCCACGATGATACCCAGGATCTTTCGGTCACTCTGGTCGAAGGACGGGTCAGCGTCGCGCCCGCCGCCCGGACTGACCAGCCTCCGCCCCAATCCGAGCAAATCCTGGCTCCGGGGCAACGGCTCGTCCTATCGCGAAGTCAGACGCCAACCGTGGATCGGCCGGAACTGGCGCGCATCACGGCGTGGGAGAGGGGGCGTGTGGAGTTCGATGACACGCCGCTCGGGGACGCGGCCAAGGAGATGAATCGGTACAGCAGGACTCACGTCGCCGTTGCGGATGCCGAGGTCGCGCAGCTGCGCATCGGGGGCGTCTTTCGTGCGGGCGACTCCGATGAATTCGTAAGGATCGTGACAACGGCGTTCGGGCTGAAAGCCGATCGAAGTGGGGGCGGGATTGTGTTGTCCCGACCCACGGTCCCGCCTCCGTCTGCGCCGGTCCCGTAACACAGCGGTTTCTCCGGCAGTTCCTGCGACCGGGGATGAACGGCCTTAATGGCGGCTTCTAGCGGGGCCAATTAAGAATTTTGGCAAAGAGTTGGCGTGGATCGACTTCCAGCACGCGCGCGATCTCGATGAATTCAATGACGTCGATTCGACGCTCGCCCGACTCAATGCGTCCCACAAAAGAGCGCGGCCGCTTGAGACGCCCGGCCAAGTCTCGCTGATTCAGCCCGGCCGCCTTACGGGCGGCCACGAGGACCTCAATCAAGATGCGGTGTCCTCGGCTGCGAAGGGTCTTTCGCAGGGTCGTGCTCGCCATGGCGCTCTGCTCCGGAAAATGGAGCGCCATAAATAGGGGGTCACGCCGCTTGCTCTCATAATGCGAGCGGGATTAAAATGCTGTGTTAGTCCATGTACGTATCGGCTTCGATGCATCGAAAGACGTCATCGTTCATCGCGAAAAGATTTTTGAGCTGATCCGAAGCGAGCAGCGTCCGGCACGTTCGGCGTAACGTCTCGACGGGATTCATCACCGGTGGTCGCCTACTACGCACCACTCGGTTGCTGCGCCGTGCGCGCTTCAAAAAAATCAATGTTTCCGCCTGCACCCAGTGCGGTCCCCGCACTCCGCGATTCAAATGATCTAACCGCCGGTACAAGAGAATCCCACATGTAGGTTGTGTTTCCTCCGTCTGAATCGACCTCTTCTCATAAGCGTTGGTGGCATTCGAATAAGCGCAATCAATTGCGCAAATAACGGGAGGTCTCGGTGCGTAGAATTCCTGGTCGCGTTCACTGTTCTTCGATGGCATTTATCGTCGCAGCCGCATTCATGTGCACCGGCGTGCAGGCGCAGATACTGGTTCACTTCGACTTGCCGGCGCAATCCTTGGCGCGCTCGCTCAAGGAAATCGGCACTGCGACGAATACGGATGTCGGATTCAGCGCGAATCAAGTTGCGGGGCTTATCGCGCCCTCGCTCAAGGCAGACCTTACCGTGGACGGCGCGCTGATGCGCGTGCTGGCCGGAACCGGATTGCGGCCGCAGCACCTCGACGACCACACCATTGTGATCGCCGCAA
>DASYFQ010000063.1:0-6541 GCA_036498345.1 Steroidobacteraceae bacterium | reverse complement strand
GCCCTGGAAAGAGATTTCTACTGCAGCCCGGAGGATTACCAAGTCGATCTCGAGATGATTTGGTACCGCGATTGGCTGTTCGTCGGGCACGACTGCGAGGTGCTGAATCCCGGCAACTACCTGACCGTGCAAGTCGGCGAATTTCCCGTAGTGGTCCTGCGAGATCGCGACGGCGGCTTACGCGCGTTCCACAATACTTGCCGGCATCGTGGTTCACGAATTTGCTCGGCCGAGCATGGGACTTCCCCGCGTTTGGTATGTCCGTATCATCAGTGGACCTATGCGCTCGACGGGCGCTTGATTGCGGCGCGTGACATGGGCAATGAATTCGACAAATCGCAGCATGGTCTGAAATCGGTTCACTGCGTGAGCACGGGCGGCTATATCTGGATTTGCCTGGGCAAAGTGGCGCCGGACTTCGAGCCGATCCGTAAACACATCGAGCCGTATTTCCTGCCGCACAAATTGCATCAAACCAAGGTGGCTTTCCAGTCGACCATCATCGAGCAGGCCAACTGGAAGCTGGTGTGGGAGAACAACCGCGAGTGCTATCACTGCGCGGCCAACCATCCGGAGCTCATCCGGACGTTTCCGGAAGATCCGACCGCGACCGACGGCGAGGACGCCGCTTCAAACCCGAAGACGGCCGCGAAATGGGCTTACTGGGAATCCATCGGACTGCCGAGCCGATTTCATCTGGCGGCGAACAGCCAATACCGCACGGTGCGCACGCCGCTCCTCGAGGGGGCGGTGAGCTTCACCATGTCCGGCAAAGCTGCCGTGCGGCGGCCGCTGGCGGACTCGGTCACGGAACCTGATACGGGCACCTTGCTCATGTTTCACTTCCCCACCACCTGGAACCACGTGCTCGCCGACCACGCCATTTCATTTCGAGTGTTGCCGATCAGTCCGACACAGACCCAATTGACGACCAAATGGCTGGTGCATCGCGACGCCGTCGAAGGCGTGGATTACGACGTCAGGGAGCTGACGGGAGTGTGGCTGGCGACCAATGCGGCCGATACACGGAACTGTCAGGAAAATCAGATCGGCGTGAATTCGCCGGCCTATGATCCGGCGCCCTATTCGCCGGTGCACGAGGCCGGCGTGACGCAATTCGTGCACTGGTATTGCACGCATCTCGAGGGCAGACTGCTGGAAGATGGGGTTTAAGCCAAATTGACCGGCGGGCGAGCGCACACCGAGACCTTGCCGTGAAGTATTCGGCCTGGTCTCTGCTGCGCGGGGCATTATCGGGACAACGGCGATGGCCCGCGGCGTGGCGCGATGCCAGCCCCCAAGCGAGCTACGACGTCATCATCGTCGGCGGCGGCGGGCATGGTCTCGCCGCCGCTTACTACCTCGCCAAGAATCATGCGGTCACCCGTGTTGCGGTGATCGAGCGCGGCTGGATCGGCGGCGGCAATACGGGCCGCAATACCACCATCGTTCGCTCGAACTACTTGTACCCGGAGAGCGCACGGCTGTACGACTTTTCGCTGCGGCTCTACGAGGGTCTCTCGCAGGCGTTGAATTTCAACATCATGCTGAGCCAGCGCGGCTTGGTATTGCTCGCCCACAGCCGCCACGACCTCGACGCCATGTCGCGTTGGGCCAATGCCATGCGCATGAACGGCATTGCCGCGGAGCTCCTGTCTCGTGCCCAAGTCGGCGCGCTTGCGCCCGCCCTCGACCTCTCGCCGCAGGCTCGGCTGCCCGTGCTCGGTGGATTCTGCCAGCGTCGCGCCGGCACGGCGCGCCATGATGCGGTTGCCTGGGGCTATGCGCGGGCCGCCTCCGCGTTGGGGGTGGACATCATTCAGAATTGCGAAGTCGTCGACTTCCTCAAAGAGGGAGGCCGGGTCGTCGGCGTAAATACCAATCGCGGGCGCATTCGCGCGGAACGCGTGGGCATCGCGGCGGCGGGGCACAGCTCGGTGCTCGCGAAACTTGCCGGCTTCCGATTACCCGTGACCAGCTACGCATTGCAGGCCATGGTCAGCGAGCCCATCAAACCGGTGCTCGACACGGTGATCCTGTCGCCCGGCACCGGCGCCTATGTGAGCCAGTCGGACAAGGGCGAGATCGTCATGGGCGCCATGCTCGATTTGTTTCCCTCCTATGCGCAGCGCGGCAGCTTCGCGGTCAAGCAGGCGATCATCGCGGCAACCCTGGCGCTGTTTCCCTCCTTCAGCCGTCTGAACTTGATGCGTCAGTGGGCCGGTATCGTCGATGTGGTGCACGACTCGAGTCCCATCATCGGTCCGACGCCCATACCCAATCTGTACATCAATTGCGGCTGGGGTACGGGCGGTTTCAAGGCCATTCCCGTGGGCGGCTGGACCCTTGCCCATGTGCTGGCGACGGGCCGCAGTCACCCGCTCGCGGAGCCCTTTCAACTCGAGCGCTTCATCACCGGCCGTCTGATCGACGAAGCCGCAGCATCGGGAATTGCGCACTGATGATGCAGATTCCCTGTATCCACTGCGGTCTGCGCGATGAAAGCGAGTTCGCGTGCGGCGGGACGTCGCACCTGGCGCGGCCGGGGCTGGACCAGAGCGACCAGACATGGGGCGAGTACTTGTTCTTTCGCGACAATCCCAAGGGCTTGCACGCCGAACGCTGGCGCCACGCGCAGGGCTGCGGCCAGTGGTTCAATGTCGTGCGCAACACGGTCACCCACGAAATACTGTCCGTATACGCCATCACCGACCGGCCGCCCGCATGACCGCGTCGCGTCTTCCGGCACCCGCGGGCAACCGGCTCGATCGCTCGCAGCGCCTGTCTTTCGAGTTCAACGGCCGCATCTTGAGCGGCCATCCCGGCGATACCCTGGCCTCGGCGCTGCTGGCGAACGGAGTGCAGCTCGTGGGACGCAGCTTCAAGCTGCATCGGCCGCGCGGTATTTTTTCCTGCGGCGTCGAAGAACCCACCGGCCTGGTCGATTTGAGCGAGGGTGCCACGCGTACGCCCAATATGCGCGCGACCCTGGTGGAGCTGTATGACGGTCTGGTCGCGGCCAGCGTCAACTGCTGGCCCAGCGTCGGGTTCGACCTCGGCGCTCTCAACGATACGATGGCTGCGCTGCTGCCGGCGGGTTTTTACTATAAGACCTTCAAGTGGCCCAGCTGGCACCTGTTTGAACCCGCGATTCGCCGTATGGCCGGTCTCGGCAGAGCCTCCGGGGAGGCCGATCCCGATCGCTACGAAGAAGCGGCGGCGCTGGCGGATGTGCTGGTCATCGGCGGCGGACTCGCGGGCCTTAGCGCCGCGGTATCGGCCGCCGAAGCGGGCGCGGACACGCTGTTGCTCGCGAGCAGCCCCACGCTCGGCGGCGCGATCGCGGGGCGTGGCGACAGCCAAGTGGCCGAACTGATCGCCCGCGCCGAGCGCGCGGGTGTGCGCCGGATGACCCGAACCCTGGCGTTCGGGATCTACGATCACAATCTCGTTTGTGCGCGCGAAGCCTTCCCTCCGGCCGCTGCCCGCGCGATCCACGGCGGGGTGCTGCGCGAAAGGTTGTGGAAAATTCGCGCGCGCGCCGTCATCGCCGCAGCCGGTGCGCTGGAGCGGCCGATGCTGTTCCCGAACAACGATCGTCCGGGAGTCATGTTGGCCGGCGCCGCCGATAAGTATGCCCATGCCTACGGCGTTGCCTGCGGTCAGCGAGTGGTCATCGCGGCCAACAGCGATTCCGCCTATCGAGTCGCGGCCTCCTTGCTCGCCGCCGGCGTGAATGTGGTTGCATTGGTCGATCGTCGTCCGCAAACCGATATCGGCGCGCACGCCCTGCATGTGCGTACCCTCACGAGCGCGGGCATCGCCAAGGTCGGCGGCACCAGGGCGGTGCGCGACTGCACCGTGATCTCAACGGATACGCAGGGTGCGCGCCCTGAACGGCTGGAGTGCGATCTGATCTTGAGCGCGGGCGGGCATGCGCCCGCCGTGCATTTGCATTCGCAGGCGGGCGGAAAATTACGCTGGGTGGAAGAATCGGCCATGTTCGTGCCCGATGGCCCGGCGCCCGGCGTGTGGAGCGCCGGCGCCGGCGCAGGAATATTCGACCGAGACACCGCGATGAGCCACGCGGCGGCGCTCGGCGCGGCCCTCGCCCGCGGCAGTGCCGTGCCGCCGGCGGCGGTGGGGGGTGCCGGCAGGTCCATCGCCGCGACCCATTTGCCCGGAGTCGCGGGCAAGCAGTTCGTGGATTTGCAAAACGATGTTTGCGTCGGCGACGTCGGCCTGGCGGCGCAGGAAAATTATCGCTCGGTCGAGCATTTGAAGCGCTATACGACCACGGGCATGGGCACCGATCAAGGTAAAACCAGCAACGTCAATGCGCTGGTGCTGATGGGGGAATTTACGGGCCGCGAACCGGCCGCGGTGGGCACCACAAAATTCCGGCCGCCGTTTGCGCCGGTTGCGCTGGGGCTGCTCGCAGGCCGGCGCGTCGGTCCTTTGTATCGGCCTCTCAAAGCTCTTCCCGCGCATGCGTGGCACGAAGTGCGCGGCGCGTCGTTCGAACAATTCGGCAACTGGCTGCGGCCCGCCGCTTACCTCAAACCCGGTGAGACCTTGGAGACGGCCGCGCAACGGGAGGCCGCCGCGGTCCGCAAGACCGTGGGACTGCTCGACGGTTCGCCGCTCGGCAAGCTCGAGATCTACGGTCCGGACGCCGCGCACTTTCTGGATCTCATGTATGTGGGGACGATGTCGAACTTGAGTCTCGGCCAGGCACGCTACGGCTTATTGCTCAACGAAAATGGCATCGTCGTCGACGACGGCATCGTGGCGCGCCTCGGTCCGGAGCATTACTGGGTGAATACCACCAGCGCGGGTATCGAGCGCACCGCGGCGGCCTTCGAGGAATGGCTGCAATGCGAATACACTGAAATGAGGGTGCTGGTGACGCCCGTCACTTCACGTTGGGGCAATGTGACCGTGGCGGGTCCGCGCGCCTGGAACTGGCTGGCGTCGGTGGGTTTCGACCCGGCACTCGCGCCAAGCTCGATGAAGCACATGACCATGCGCGAAAGCACGCTGGATGGAGTGGCGCTGCGCGTGCTGCGGGCCAGCTTCAGCGGCGAGTTGGGTTACGAGATCAATCTGCCCGCAGATCACGTACAGGGATTGCTCGAGCGCCTGTGGGCCCGGGCTGAAGGATTCGCTGCAGTCCCCTACGGGATCGAAGCTCTCGAGATCCTGCGCACCGAAAAGGGCTTCATCCACATCGGCACCGACACCGATGGCACCACCCTGCCGCAAGATATCGGCTTTGCACGCGGCCTCGAGCGCAAGGCTGCGAATTTTGTGGGCCGACGCTCGCTGCTTCGGCCCGCGGCGCGCGATGCCAATCGATTTCAGCTGGTGGCGCTCATGCCCGTGGACGGGCGTACTTTACTGCCGGTGGGTGCGCAAATCGCGGCCGGCACGCCGCCGGCGCAAACCGAAGGTCATGTGACTTCCAGCTATTGGAGTCCTGAACTCGATCACCCGGTTGCTCTCGGATTATTGGCGCGGGGCACACAGCGGCTGGGCGAGAAGATACGCATCCACCACTTGGGGCAAGTCATCGACGCCGAAGTGGTCAAGGCGCCGTTCATCGATCCCAAGGGCGATCGCCTCCATGGATAATCCGCAGGGCAGGGTAACCGCCATCGAGATAGACGGCCTGTCCGTCAGCATCGACCGCGACGTGCAGATTGCCTCGCTACGTTACTTTCATCCCTCGGGCAGGTTCGCCGCCGCGGTGCGTGAGGCTGTCGGTAGGGAACTGCCCGAGCCGCTGCGCACCTTCCAGATCGGCAGCGCAGCGCAGGGCTCGTACGTCATTCTGGCGTGGCGCAGCCCCACCGAGACTCTGCTGCTGAGCAACGATCGAGCCGCGTTCGAGGAACTCGAGCGGCAGCTGGCGGCCGCGCCGGACGGCTGCATGGTGAACCAGACCGGCGGCATATGCGTTCTTCGAGCGCAGCGGGAGAAGGCCGGTGATTTATTGATGCGGCTGGGCGCCGCGACTGCGCTCCCCAAGCTGGGTGAGGCGCGCAGCGGCCGATTGGCGGAATTGCAGGTGCTGACGGCATGCGCCCTGCCCAAGGAATACCTGTTGCTCGTCGAGCGGGTGTATGCGAACCACCTCCTGGAATGGATAGGCGCCACGGCCGCGGATCTCTAGTCATCGGAATCGCCGCTCGGGTTTAGGGGTAGTGATCTGCGCCAAATATCTCGGGCCGTTGTCCGCGTCCGCTGCGCGCCGACGCTAATTTCTTCGAGGCGATGCTCCCCGATCGTGGCCATGCGGCCGGTGCGCATGCTCGGGTCTTCGGGACTCGTGGACCGGAAATCCCAGGAACACGGGATAGGAGTTGTTCGTGAATTGCGGCTCGCCCGGGTTGGAGTCTTCTTGTTCGCCTTGATAGGAGTACCCGGGCTGGTAACTCGATTGCGGTACATACGAGCGAGCATGTGGAAGTATCGGTGTTGGATCCATTCTGTTGACCGGTCCTAATTCGCGAACCGAGGACTGGCCACCGCACGGACT
>DASYFQ010000062.1:0-2782 GCA_036498345.1 Steroidobacteraceae bacterium | reverse complement strand
GTCAAGAAGTGGACCGCTGAGATTGCCCGGTCGGACGGCTTCATTTTCGTCACGCCGGAGTATAACTATGGCCCAACTGCGGTGCTCAAGAACGCACTCGACTGGGTCTATCCGGAGTGGAACCGCAAGGTGGCGGCTTTCGTGAGCTACGGCAGTGCCGCGGGCGCCCGCAGCGTCCAGCAACTCCGCGAAACGGCGATTGAGCTTCAGCTCGCTCCGATCCGCTCGTCCGTCCATATCCCTGTCGCGACCCTCTGGGCGCATTTCCGGGGCGGCGACGTGGATGCGGGGCTCGCGGAGCTCGAAGCCCCCGCCAAGGCGATGATCGACGACCTGCTATGGTGGACGTCGGCGCTGAAGAGGGCGCGCGCGACCACACCATGATCGGCAGCCGGTTCGCGCTCTATATCCCGCAGCGTCCCTTTTCGGTTTGCGTGTTGAATATGCTGCCTCCGGCGGCTCTCGGAGGGAGCTCGGGGCGGGCCGCATCCCCGTACTTTGAGCCGAGTTCTCCGTCCTATAGCATTTAAACTTCGCAGGAATTCCTAGTCCCAGCGATTGGCATTCTTCGGGAAACCGGGACGCTGTACCCGTACGATGCAGAAGCGTTGGCCGGTCGGCGCCTGCATCACGACCCAACGCTCCAGGCGATCCACCACCTTTGCGCCCAGCCTTTCCAGGCGTCCCACTTCGGCAGGGATATCGTCGGTCTCGATGTCTAGGTGGACGCGACTCTCGTGGTCCACGCGTTGGAGCTCGACGATGGGCTCGTCGGGCGGGGTTTCCAGCATGAGGTAATTGCCGCGGCTGCTCGGATGGTCGGGGTCTACGGGGCGACCCAGCGCTTCGCTCCAGAAGCGGGCGGCTTGGTCAATATCGGAGGTCTTACAGTCGATCAGCACGGCGCATAGTCGGGAATGGTGCATCTCAGTGGCTCTCATGCGAACCCGTTGGAGTCAGGACTTTCCCACGCCAGCCCGCCGGAGGTTGCGCTGCCAATCGCGCGCCAGTTCATCCAGTGCCTGCTTTGGAGGCTTTTGCCCGAGCAAGGCTTCCGACATAGCGCTCCGCAGAGAAATATCGAGCGCGTCCCACACCGGATGCGCGGGCGTGGGAAACCCAGTCTCAATCGCCTCCGCTGCGACCGGCGGCCAGCCCAGTTTCGCGACCATCGCGGGATCACGCAGCACCGAGCCGCGCGGCGGCGCGTTGCCGCGCTCCATCGAGCGCAGCATCCATTGCTTGCTGCACGCCATGCGAATGAACTCCAATGACCAGTCCGGGTACTTCGCGTATTTCGGAATAGAAAGGAAATGACCATCGATCCAAGTCCGGCTCTGCGCCTTGCTGGTGTAGCCGGGCACGGTCGCCCAAGCCCAGCGGCCGGCGGTCTTCGACAGTTGCGGATCGTTGATGAGCGTGCCGTAGGGCGCGAAGGTTTGCGTCATCGCATAACGGTCGTTCTGGCCGCCGGCGATGATCTCGTCAAACTCCCAGGTCATCGCCTCGGGCGGCACGACCTTATGTTTCAGCGCCAGGTCGACGTAGAACTGGAGCGCGGTCACCGCATGCGCGTCGTTGATGAACACCTCTCCGGTCTTGAAGTCGACCAGCTTTCCGCCAGCCGAGAACAGCCAGGACGCAAAGCTTGTGTAACTGCCCGGCCCTTGCCGGCCCATCAGCCCGAACGCGTACCGATCGGGTGGCGTGTTCACCGCAAGCGCCACCTTTTCGAATTCCGCGAACGTAGTGGGCGGCTGGGTGATGCCCGCCTGATCAAAGAGCGGCTTCTGATAGTGCAGGATACCGGTGGTGATCCGGTAGGGAATGCCAACCAACCGCTCGTCGTAACTTGCAGCCTGCTTGCTGCCGCTGAGGAAATCACCCCAAGCGAAATCAGGATCGCGCTTGGCGATGGTTGCCAGAACCGCCTCATGGTCCAGAAGATGCGGCGCCATCCAACCCGCCATCGGCACCGCCCATTGGGCGATGTCGATGCCCGATGATCCCGCGCCGAGCTCGGCCTTGAGCCGCGCCCGCCACGCATCCACAGCGAGGAGGGTGAATTCCACCTTGATCCCGGTGGCTTTCTCAAAAGCCGGACCGACCTCCTCGACGAGGGTTCGCTTCCAGCCGCCCTGGTTCTCGCCGATATAGACGAGCTTCTCCGGCTTGTTCTGCGCCCGCACGCGATGTGGCGCGACCGCGAGCATGCCGCCTGCCGCCGCAGATCCAAACAGCATGTTGCGTCTGTTGATGCCGGCCATCGTCATCCCTCCCCCTTTGCTCTGCTGCTGGTTTGCCTCAACCTTTAATGGCGCCGGAAGAAAGCCCGGCGACAAGGTGCTTCTGCGCGATGAAGGAGAAAATGATCACCGGCAGGATGACCAGCACGCCGGATGCCGTGAGCCCGCCCCAGTCCACACCGGAATCGCCCGCGTTGAACGCCGCCATCATTACCGGCAAGGTCTGCGTCGCATTGTTGGTCAGCACCGCCGCGAACAGAAAATCGTTCCACGCCAACTGCAGGCACAAAATGCTCGCGGCGACCAAGCCTGGCCGGGCCAATGGCAGAACGATGTGCCAGAACGCACGATAGCGGCTGGCGCCGTCGATCCAGGCGCTTTCCTCCAGCTCGGCTGGAAGATCTTCGAAGAAGCCGCGCATCAGCCACACCACCAGTGGCAGCGCGAATGTCGTGTCGGCGAGCACCACGCTGAACCGCGTGGTGGCCAGCCCGAGCTTGCTGAACAGCACGTACATCGGCACCAGCACCGCGATC
>DASYFQ010000061.1:0-10567 GCA_036498345.1 Steroidobacteraceae bacterium | reverse complement strand
ATACTCACGGCGATCGCGCTGGTGTTGGCCACGCCGGGGTTCATATTCTTCGGCTGGCTGTCGGACAAGATCGGTAGAAAGCCCATCATATTGGCGGGCTGTCTGCTGGCGCTGCTCACTTATTTCCCGCTCTTCGAGGGGCTCACGCGGTACGCGAACCCCGCCCTGTATGCAGCGCAAGCCGCGGCGCCCGTCACGGTGATTGCCGATCCGAATCAATGCTCGTTCCAGTTCGATCCGATCGGCAAGAACAAATTCGATTCGACCTCGTGCGATATCGCGAAGAGCTTTTTGGCGAAGGCCGGAGTTTCTTACCACCGGGTGGATGCGCCGGCGGGGACGGTGGCGCAAATCCGCAGCGGCGAGATCACCTTGACCGCGCCCGATCCGAAGGTCGTGACGGGCGCGGAGCGCAAGGCGGCGATTGCGGCTTTCCAAAAGCAAACGAAGGCTGCGCTGTCGGCGGCCGGTTATCCGGACAAGGCGGATCCGGATGCCATCAACAAGCCGATGGTGGTGTTGATTTTGTTCGTTCTGGTGCTGTATGTGACCATGGTGTACGGGCCGATTGCCGCGCTCTTGGTTGAATTGTTTCCGGCGCGAATTCGTTACAGCGCGATGTCGCTGCCGTATCACATCGGCAACGGCTGGTTCGGAGGCTTCCTCCCGACCACCGCATTCGCGATGGTGGCGGCGACCGGTGATATCTACTATGGGCTCTGGTATCCCATCGTCGTGGCGGGCGCGACGCTCGTCCTGGGTTTGTTCTTTCTGCCCGAAACTTTCAGGCGCACCATCGACAGTTAGCTCGAAACGGCAGCGCCCGGCATCCGCCGGGCGCTTGTCGCCGTGCGCGGACACCGCGACCCCGCGCGTTACATTCCCTTCACGGAAGTAGTCGGCTTACAGAGTGTGACGTTATCCGTTTATGGACGGCGTACGGCTGAGTACGCTGAGTTGAAACACTCAGTAGCGGGTCACCACCATGAGCACATCACGAAAGAGTCCCATTCACGCCGCTGTGCCGCTGGGAGGCGTCGCGCTGGCACTGTCGGCGGCGACTCTGCTTGGCGGCTGCGTTGTTGCGACGCCACCACCCCGAGTTTATGCGCCGCCGCCGCGCGTGTACGAGGCGCCCCCGCCGCCGGCGTACGAGCCGGCCGTCGAGGTCGAGGTGCGCGCGACGGAAGCCCCGCCGCCCTTACCGGATTACGAACAGCCGCCCTGCCCCGAAGAAGGCTACCTGTGGACCCCGGGCTATTGGGCCTGGGCCGGCGGCGGATATTACTGGGTACCCGGAACCTGGGTGCAGCCGCCGCGCGTCGGCGTGCTCTGGACCCCAGGCTACTGGGGCTTCGTCGGCGGCGTTTATGCGTTCCATGCCGGCTACTGGGGACCTCACGTCGGGTTCTACGGCGGCGTGAACTATGGGTTCGGGTACGGAGGCGTGGGCTTCGTCGGCGGCCGCTGGGCGGGTAATTCCTTCGCCTACAACCGCACCGTCAACAACGTCAATGTGACCAATATTCACAATACGTACAACGAGACCGTCATCAACAACGTGACCGTCAACAAGGTGAGCTATAACGGCGGTGCCGGCGGCGTCGCTGCCGCGCCCAGCCCTCAAGAGAGGGCGGCTGCGCAGGAGCCGCATGTTGCGGCAACCCCCATGCAGCGGCAGCACGTTCAGGAGGCAGTCCGAAATCCCGCGCTGGCCGCGAGGACCAACGGCGGCCATCCCGCGATTGCGGCCACGCCGCGACCCGCCGCGTTCAATGCGCCGGGAGTCGTCGGTGCGCGCGGCGCCGCTGCGCTGCCCCCACGGGCAGCCGGGTCGCCGGCACCCGGCGCAGCACTGCACGCCAACGGCGGCGGCGCGCAACCGCCGGGCGCTCATCCGAACGCGGCTCATGCGCCGCCGAATGCAATGATGCACCCGCAGGCTGCCGGCGCCAGGCCGCCGGGCGGGAATCCTCAGCAGTCGAGGCCACAGTCGAGGCCGCAGCCGCCGAAACCGCAGCCTCAGCAGCATCCCAAGCAGGCGCCGAAAAACGAGAAGCGCGAGCCCGAAGGCCGCAATCGATAGCCGCGTCAGGAATAGGACGCAGGGCCGAGCGAGTTGGCATGAAGCCGACTCGCTCGGCGCTCGTCGGCCAGGATGCGGGCGCCGTCGCGGCGACTGCTTCTACGGCGCCGTTCCCGCGGCCCGCACCACCGGCAAATCGATGAAGCTCGCATTCGATCCGCCGTCGAATATCTTGATGGTTGCCTTCTTGTAGTCGGCGGGTTTGGCAAAAAAGATATTGTCGACAAAGCTCTGCGGGTTTCTGTCGTACACCGGAAACCAACTCGATTGCACTTGAACCATGATGCGGTGACCAGGCAAAAACACATGATTGGCGGTCGGCAGGGCAAAACGATAGACCTGTTTCTGGTCGGCGGGAATGGCTTTGGGATTGCTGAGGGACTCCCGATATCGGCCGCGCAGAATGTCCGCTGAAATCATCAGCTGATAGCCGCCCATCTTGGGTTCGCGCCCGACTTCATCCGGATAGACGTCTATCAATTTCACCACGAAATCGCCGTCGGTCCCGGTGGTCGAGGCGATGAGATTGGCGATGGGTTCGCCGCTGATTTTCAAGCCTTCCTTCAGCACCGGCGTGGCAAAGCTCAACACATCCGTACGCGCCGCCGCGTCACGTTGGTCGCTCACCAGCCAGGTTTGCCAGCTCGTCTCGCCCTCACTGCCGCCAATATGAATGGGGCGCGGCAGATACGGGACGGGCTTGGCGGGATCGGAGACGTAGGATTCGAAGCTCGAGGCCGCGGCGATGGATGAACCCAGGCGCAAATTGCCGCCTGATTGCAGATAGAGATTCTGATGGTCGATGCCGCATCCGGCCGCGCAGCCGCTCGGCCAGGCGGGCAGCGCCAGCCAACGATTCGTGCCGGTCTCGAAGGCAGTGACGGGCGTTATCCTGACAGGCGCAGGATCGTCCTTGAGGTAGCGATCCAAAAACGGGCGCAACACATGCAGGCGGAAATACTCGGCCGTGTCGCTGCCGAAGCGGATCTGCCCGACAGCACTGCCGTCGAGGCGTTCCTGGTGATGGAACCAGGGACCGATGACCAGATAAAGATCGGGGCTCTCCGGATGCTGCGCCCGGAGCGCTTTGTAAAGCGCGATATTGCCGTAAATGTCCTCTTGGTCCCACAGGCTGTGCACCAACATGACGGGGACCGCGACGCCTTGTTTGGCGAGGATTTTATCCAGGGCTTGCCCTTGCCAGAAGGCATCATAGGCGGGGTGGTCCATGACTTTGGCGGTGAAGCCCACCTGCTCGAGTCCATGCAGCCGTGCCATATCGCTCGCCGAGCCGGCGCTCAACCAGGTGTCATAGTCGTCATAGTGATCGGTCCACCACGAAAGGTCGCTGCGGCGAGTCGCTTCCTGGTCGTGAAAATACACCAGGCTGTCGAGACGAAACGCGCCGTTGTGGAACCAATCATCGCCCCTCCAGCCGTCGACCATGGCATTGATGGGAACCGCCGCGCGCAGCGCCGGATGCGGATTCACCAGCGCCATGAGCGATGTGAAGCCATCATATGAAATGCCGAGTATTCCCACCTTGCCATTGGATTCGGGAATGTTCTTGACCAGCCAATCGATGGTGTCGTAGGTGTCGGTCGAGTGATCTACGTCGCTCGGATTCAACGGCCCGCGCAAGGGCCGGGTCATGACATATCCGCCTTCCGACCCATACTTGCCGCGGACATCCTGCATCACGCGAATATAGCCGCCGTTGACGACCGCATCGTCCGCGACGTCGGTGCTGTCGATCAGCGCGGACAAGTGCGCACTGCTGTTCTTGGTGATGCGGTCCGTCGCGCCGTAGGGAGTCCGCGTAAGCAATATCGGCGCGCGCTGCGCGCCCCGCGGAATGAGAATGACGGTTTGCAGTTTGACGCCGTCGCGCATCGGGATCATGACTTCGCGCTTCACGTAGTCGAAGCTGTCGACGCGTGGGGCGAAGGCGGCCGGGGTTTCGCTTGGGAAGGTGTCCGCAGCCGCCGCCGGCAGTTCCGCGATCAGCAAGCAACCGGCGGCTGCCCATAGCAGAAAGGCGCAGCAGCGCCCGGCGCAGGCGCGCCCAGATATCGTCGTCATCATTACACTCCGGTTTGGGTCGCTCATGCGCGGCGGAAGTTTGCGGGATCACGCGCCCGCACGCAACGGCACGCAACGGCACGCAAGGAAGGCTTGGCACGGAGCGCGGCCGATCATCGCCGCTGCCAGTGGCACTGATGACATATTTTACCTCGTTATCCAACGTCGCGCATGGGTGCAACCACACTCCTTGCAGCGGGGGGTGGCAGGGGGCATGATCGACATTGGGGCCTCAATGAGGACGCAGCTTAGGGATGAAAGCGGCTCAGGCAGGGATAGAGGTGACTGAGGCAGGTTGGAAAACGAGTCTGATGGCTGGCGAGTAAGCGAGGAGGGCGGCGCATGAACAATCTATCCTTTACAGTTTCCGACGGAGTTGCGACTCTGGCGATCCAGCGCTCCGCCGTGAGCAACGCGATCGATATCACGATTATCCGGGCGATGCACTTGGCGCTCGATCAAATACAAAAAGGGGAAAGCGGCGCACGAGCCGTGGTCATCACCGGCAGCAACGACGTCTTCTGCAGCGGCCTGGATTTGCATTCGATCGATCTTAAGACCCAAGAGGCGCGGCAGCGGGCGCATTTCGAAATGCGCCGCTTCATGGATCCCTTGATTCTGCGCTTGAGCGGTTTCCGCTTTCCCATCGTAGCAGCGGTCAATGGCGCGGCCGTGGGCGCGGGCATGAGCCTTGCGCTCGCCAGCGACATCATCATCGCCGGCGATAACGCGTACTTCCTGCCGTCATTCGCGCGCCTCGGTCTCGTTCCGGACGCGGGCATCACGTTTCATCTGGCGCGCCGCATCGGTGCAGGCCGCTCGTTATCCTCGTTGCTGCTCGCCGAACGCATCGATGCCAAGACCGCGCTCGACTGGGGTCTCGCTTATTCGGTGGTGCCGGCGGCCGAGGTCGTGATGCGCGCGCAAGCGGTGGCTCACCGGCTTGCCACGGGACCCTGCGCGGTTCTCGGTCAAATCCGCTCGCTGCATACCTCGACCTTCGACAACTCGCTGCAGGAACAATTGCGCGCCGAGCGCAGCGCTCAGGAGATGACGCTCGAGACCCACGATTGCGTGGAAGGTGTGCGCGCCTTTTTCGAGAAGCGTGAGCCGCATTTTTCGGAACACTAGCTTCGGTCAGCGGCGCTCTTGCCGGGCGGTGATGGCGATGCGGATGGCCGCGAGCGGTGCGCGATCGTCGAAGGGTTGTGACGTCGGGTCCATCGGAATGCCGAGGCGCGCCCACAGCAGATCAAGGTCGGGCGAGAGCGCCGTGGTCTTGATCTGCCGGTAGAGGTCTTGCAGCACCTGCGTGCCGGTAGCGGCGTCGCCGATGCGCAGTACATCGTCAATGTCGCGTTCGGCGCGATATCCCCCGGTTTCTTTCAGTATCGCGCGCAACGCCGTCTGCAGCCCGACTCGATTGCCGGTTTGTTCGCGTAGCCTCACGTCGGATTGCAGGCAATACAGCGCCCCACCCCAGTAAGTGCGCGCCCAGGTCGGCGTCTGATCCATTCCGCCCTCCCCGGCATGGGGCAGGCCGAGAGGCATCGAGTGTCGGTACTCCGCCCAGACGTCGGAGACGTCGCGGTTGCCGAATTGCGCGCGTGCGATGCCCTCGACATAGACGGCCAAGCCTTCCGCCAGCCAATTGTGCCGGCGGCCGATTTCAGGGAGCGCCAAGTGCACCATTTCGTGTACCAGCACCCAGTCCGCCGCCAACTCATCCGCAGTTACTTCGCGCCCGACGCTCGCCTGAATTACGAGCCCCGCATCATTGGTCGTGCGCCCGCCATGCACCCCGCCGCCCGGTGCGGCTTGGATGCGCAGCTCGACGAGCGGCGCCGGAAAACGCGCGTAATAGGCTGAGACGATTCGCGCCGAGCGCTCGATCCACTCGCGCAATAGCTGTCGCCGGGACGTGAGCGCCGGGTCCTCGATCGAGACACACAGGGTCGAGCCCTGCACCACGAGTGCGGCGCTCCGGGGAGGGCAGCCGCCGCCCGCCGCGTGGCCGCTCGCCGCACCCGCGAGACTGACAATCGCCGCAACGAGACCGGTTGCTAGGCCGAGAGTTCGGGATGCATGCATTGCTTCACGCTGCGAATCTCATCCGGGCCGGTGCGGCAACAACCGCCGATCAAGCGCGCTCCTTCGGCATGCCAGCGACGGGCTTCGTCGCCGAACTTCAGCCGCCCCGAATCGCCGCTCCATTGCTTGGATGAGGCATCGTAGAACTCGCCCGAATTCGGGTAGACCACGAGCGGCTTATTGGTGTTGCCGTGCATTCGCCGCAGCAGCGGCGTGATGTATTGCGGCGGCGTGCAGTTCACGCCCATTGCGACGATCTGCGGGAAGCTCTGCAATTCCGCGGCGCATTGGTCGATGGGATCACCCTCGGAGGTGTGCGCGCCGTCCTTGCAGGAAAAGCTGATCCACGCGCAAGCGTCGGGAAATTCCCGCAGCAGGGTCGCCAACACACGGGCTTCGCGCAGAGAGGGGATGGTTTCGCACGCCAGTAGATCGGCGCCGGCATCCGCCAGCACTGCCAGCCTCGGCCGATGAAATTCCGCCAGCGCGACGTCATCGAGCCCGTAGTGGCCGCGATACTCCGAGCCGTCCGCCAGCATCGCGCCATATGGGCCGATGGACGCTGCGATCAGGGGCCGCAAGCGATCGGCACGGTTCGCTTCAATGGCCCAGAAATCGTTGCGTGCGCCCAACGCCAGGGCCACGGCGTCGCGCATCAATTGCGCAGCACCTGCGCGGTCGAAACCGCGGCTCGCAAAGGCCTCGAAGGTCGCTTGATAGGTCGCGGTCGTCGCGACATCGGCGCCCGCATAAAAATAATCGAGATGTACCGCGCGGATCAGGTCAGGCCGCTCGATCAGGCATTTCGCGGACCAGAGCGGATCTTTGAGGTCGGCGCCGCGCCGTTCCAGTTCGGTCGCCAGTGCGCCGTCCAGAATCATGACGGGACGTTGCGCCAGGAAATTGTCTATTGGGTCACGCATGTTTGTTCGCGCCGGGCGCGAATTACGATCATACTCCGGCGGGCATTCGCCCGCCGATTGGTAAGGGACAGCATCATGCTCATCGCTCAGACCATCAAAACCCAGCATTCGGATGTCTTCACGTTTCTTCACGGAGACCTGGAGATCGGGGCAAGCCATTGCCACATTCCGGAAGAGGCCCTGTTGGGAAGCTTGGTCTATGTGAGCGACGCAGCCCAGCTGGCCGAGGCGCGGCGGCGCAAACCTGCGATTCTGATCGTTCCGGCAAGGATGAGCGCTTGCGTCGACGCTTTGATAGACGCCGATAGCTGCTGCTTTTCGGTGCAAAGCGTATCCATGGGGATGGCCGTTCTGCTGAAATACTTCGATCAGAAGTGCGCTCGATTCACTCAATGGGGCGAACGCCATCCGACCGCCGTGGTGCACCCGGATGCCACGATCGGCGAGCGCACTTTCCTCGGGCCCTACTGTGTGATCGGGGCGCGTGCGAGCATCGGCAGCGACTGCCTGATCGGCGCTCACACGGTCATCGAGAACGACGCCGGGATCGGCGAGCGAACCGTGCTGCACCCGCATGTGTTCGTGGGCGCCGGGTGCCGGGTCGGCGATGACTGCGAGATACACCCGCATACCAGCATCGGCAGCGACGGCTTCGGCTACGCCGTGGATCCGGACGGCAGGCCGCGAAAAATATCGCACCTCGGCAATGTCATCATCGGCAACGGAGTCGAAATCGGCAGCAACTGCGCCGTCGACCGCGCCACGCTCACATCCACCTACATCCGCTCAGGGACCAAGCTGGATAACATTTGTCATATTGCGCACAACTGCGATCTCGGCGAGAACGGCTTCTTCACGGCGGGCTTCATGATGGGCGGCTCGACGAAGATCGGCCGGCAATTCGTCACCGGCGGCAATTCCGTGGTGACGGCGCATATCACGCTCGGAGACAACGTCATTCTGGCCGGCCGATCCTCGGTCACCTGCGACGTGCCTGATGCCGGTTCCTACGGCGGCTATCCCCTGCAGCCGCTGAAGGAGGCCATGAAGACCATCGCCAGCCTCGGCCACCTCAACGAGATTCGCAAGAATCTCAATCGCGTCATGAAGCATTTGAATCTGCTGGACAAGGCTTCCGCCGACAGTTCCGACGCTTGAGCCCCAAGACCGACACGGTGGTTGTGCCGATCGCGGTACTGATCGTCGCGATGGTCTGTTTCCAGGTCGGCGCGGCGATGGCCAAGGGATTGTTCCCGGTCGTGGGGGCCTCCGGCGCGGCCGCGTTGCGGCTGTCGCTGGCATCGATCATGTTATTGATCGTCTGGCGTCCCTGGCGAACGCGCCTGCGCCTGCGGGAGATACGCGTGATCGCCATCTACGGCCTGGCGCTGGGCTGGATGAATTTCTTCTTCTATCTGTCCCTGCGCTCCGTTCCCCTTGGAATCGCCGTTGCCCTGGAATTCACGGGGCCGCTCGGGCTGGCCATGGCGGCATCGCGCCGCGGGGTCGATTTCCTATGGATATTGATGGCGGCGCTGGGGTTGGTTGCCTTATTGCCGCTGGGCCTGGAGTCGAAGCCGCTCGATGTTCTGGGGGTCGGCTGCGGGCTGGCCGCCGGTCTGTGCTGGGCGCTGTATATCTTTTACGGCCGCAAGGCGGGGACTGCGCACGGCGGCCAAACCACCGCGTTGGGCATGGTGGTGGGCGCCGTCGCGATCGCGCCCATCGGGGCCGCACAGTCCGGCGCGCACCTGCTCTCGCCCGCGATCTTGCCGATCGCACTCGCCGTGGCGCTGCTGTCGAGCGCGCTGCCGTATTCCCTCGAAATGTGGGCGATGCCGCGGCTGCCGACGCGAACGGTGGGCGTTCTCATGAGCTTGGACCCGGCGATGGGCGCCCTGTCCGGTCTGTATTTCCTCGGAGAAGGCTTGAGTTGGGTCCAATGGGCGGCGATTGCCAGCATCATGGCCGCCTCCGCGGGCAGCGCGGTCACCGGTCGAGCTGCCACGCCGCAGCTACTGCCCGATTAGGGACGGCTTTCGGCCGAAGGGTTATATTGTGCTCACAAATTCGACCAGGTGGGGGACAGCGTGAGTTACGACACCTATCACAAACGCAAAATCGGCAAACACGTGCTCAAGCCCGAAACCCAGATGATGGGATATGGCTATGACCCGAGTCTTTCGGAAGGGTCGCTCAAACCGCCGATCTTCCTGACGTCGACGTTCGTCTTCAAGACGGCGCAGGAGGGCAAGGATTTCTTCGACTTCACCTCAGGCCGGCGCGAGCCGGGCGCCGGACAATCCTCGGGCCTCGTCTACTCGCGTTTCAACAATCCCAACCTCGAGGTGCTCGAGGATCGCCTGGCGCTATGGGAAGAGGGCGAGACGGCGGCGGTGTTCTCGAGCGGCATGTCTGCAATTTCCACCGTGCTCTGGACCCATGTGCGGCCGGGCGACGTAATTCTGATGAGCCAGCCTCTGTACGGCGGCACGGAAACTCTCATCGAAAAGACGCTGCCCGGGTTCGGGGTAACCGCCGTCAGCTTTACTCTGGGCCATGATAGGGAGGCGGTCACCGAGGCCGCCGAACGAGCGTCCCAGCGGGCCGCCGAGACCGGCGGCAGAGTCTGTCTGATCATCGTGGAAACGCCCGCGAATCCGACCAACAGCTTGGTCGACCTTGAACTGATGCACGAAATTTCAGTGCAAATCGGCGGGCGCCAGAGCGGGGGACGGCCGCCCGTGGCGGTCGATAACACCTTCCTAGGGCCGGTGTTTCAGCGCCCGCTCGGCCTTGGGGGGGACCTCGTGATGTATTCGCTCACCAAGTACGTGGGCGGACATTCGGATTTGGTCGCGGGCGGCGTCGTCGGCTCGCGCGCAGCCGTGGGTCCGGTGAAGAAATTGCGCGGCGCGCTCGGCACGCAGCTCGATCCCAACACCGCGTGGATGATCATGCGGTCCATGGAAACGCTGAACTTGCGCATGCACAAGTCGGCGGAGAATGCCGCGCTGGTCGCGAATTTTCTGCGCAGCCATCCCAAGATCGCAAGCGTCAACTATCTCGGCTTTTTGGCGAAGGACGACCCGCGATATCCGGTTTTCCGCCGGCAATGTCAGAGCGCGGGCTCTACTTTCGGATTCGCGGTCAAAGGCGGGGAGGCAGAGGCATTTCGTCTGCTCGACGCGTTGCAGGTGATCAAGCTTGCGGTGAGTCTCGGCGGCACGGAAACCCTGATGTCGCACCCGGCCAGCACCACGCACTCCGGAGTGCTCAAGCAGACGCGGGATCGAATCGGCATATCCGATGCGCTGATCCGTATTTCAGTCGGCATCGAAGACGCCGACGATCTCATTGCGGATCTCGGCGCGGCACTCGATGC
>DASYFQ010000060.1:0-6172 GCA_036498345.1 Steroidobacteraceae bacterium | reverse complement strand
GACGTTGATCTCACCTTCAGTCGGCTGATCAAGCCCTGCGATGAGGTTGAGAAGCGTCGTCTTGCCTGAGCCGGAGGGGCCCATCAGAGACAGGAACTCGCCGCCGGCGACTTCGAGCGCGAGCTTATGCAGCACTTCGATTTCCTGCTTGCCGCGCGTATAGCGCTTCAGTACGCCCTGCAGAGAAATGATCATGGACATGGGTCTTCCCCCGACAAAGTACCGTGGAGCAGCTGTGCGGCAATCACGCGCATCAGAAATCCCGAGTTTCGTTGGACCGCATGGCGGCATAGAGCATCGCGGCCGACACACATGGCCAGATGCAGATCCCGGCCCAGGCGGGGATGCCCGTCCGAAAATAGCTTTCGCCCACCATGACGGTGGCTGGGTTGAGCGGCGCCCCCGCGGCGAAGAAGTTGGCGCAAAGGTTGCCGACCACCGCCACCGCAAGGGTGATGATGATCGGCCGCCACCGATCCTCGAAGATCGTCGCCAGCAACAGAGCCAGAGAATAGAAGACCGCTCCGCCCATGAGAAGTTGAAATCCATGGACCAGAGAGTCGGCGAGCGCATAGGTGTATCCGACGGCCGGCGCCGCCAATGGGATCAGCAGCATGGGAACGAGCGCCAGCACGCACAACTCGCCCAGATCCGTCGCTGCACGCACCGCGAACACGCGGCGGCGTGATACCGGCAGCGATAGCGTGAATATTGCGCCGGTACGCTGAGAAAGCGGCCCTTCTGCACCTAGCAATACCGCGAATATGGTCCAAAGGTAGAAGAGATTCTGGCGCACCAGCTGAACCCAGACGTAGCCGCGGAAACTGCTCGAGACCTGAGTCACCCAGTTGATTTCATGGCTTAGAAGATCGTCGGGGTCGACGACGAGCCCGACCGCAAGAAGACCGTGAACGGAAGGATAGGCAAGCACGTTGGCCAGCGCCGTACCGGTCAGAATCCCGAGGCCAATCAGAAATCGCCAGCGCGTGTCGCGCCAAGCCTTGTACCACAGCATGTCAGCGCTCCCTCAAGACGAGTTCCAGCAGGACTTCTTTGAGCGTGACGGGCCGCGCCTCCGCCGACACGGACCCCAAGGCGCGCGCTTCCTCGATGATCTGTTCGGCGCCGGCGCTCGCGAGAACCGTGAGCATGCGTCCCTTGCGCTCGACGCGCGCCACTCCCGGGCTGCGCAATTGCGTGGCCGGCGCGTCGCCCTCGAAAACTATCTCGATCCGGCAATAGGCCTCGCGTATATCATCCAGCGCGCCCTGGAGGACCGCACGTCCCCGATCGATGATGGCAACGTGATCGGCGATCTGCTCGATTTCGCCGATATGGTGAGAAGAGAAGAATACCGTCGCGCCCTCGCCGGCGACGTGCCGGACCAGCGCCTGCAACACCTCCTCGGCCGCCACCGGATCAAGGCCTGAGGTCGCTTCGTCCAGGATGAGCAGTTCCGCGCCTCGGCAAAATGCCAGCAGCAAGGCCAGCTTCGTGCGCGCGCCGCGCGACAGTGCTTTGACGAGGCGCGATTCCGGCAGATCAAAACTGCGCACGTACCGTTTGGCCATATCCGCGCGCCAATGCGGGAAGAAGCTCGCCGTGAAGGCGATCAGTTGCGCGACGGTCATGAAATCGTAGAGATCTCTTTCGTCACTGACGAATCCCGTGCGTCGACGAATGAGTACGCTTGGCTCGGATTGGGACGCCGCCAGACCAAATATATTGGCGCGCCCGCCCGTAGGACGGACCATGCCCATCAGGATCTTCATCGCGGTCGTCTTGCCGGCGCCGTTGCGTCCCAGCAGTCCATAGATCGAGCCGGCCGGCACCGCCAGGTCGAGCCCGTCGAGCGCCACCACGTCTTTGTACTGCTTCTTGAGGCCAACGGTTTCGATGATGAGAGATTCAGCCACTTGATCCTCCCTTTCCGGAGATTCCCGCGAGCGCGGCTTCGTACAGGCGTCGGATCTCCTCGTCCGTCACGCCCCGCGCACGCAATTGCTTCACGGCGCCGGCGACAATCGTTCGAGCGCCGCGGAATTTCTCCGTTTGCCGGTGTGCACCGGCATTGGCCGCGACAAAGGCGCCGGCGCCCTGACGCAATTCGATGATTCCTTCGTGCTCGAGCTCGCGATACGCCTTCGCGACGGTATTTGGGTTTATCACGAGTTCCTCTGACAACGGCCGTATGCCCGGCAATTGCTCGCCCGCCCGTAGTGCGCCGGTCTCGACGGCATGTTTCACCTGCTCCATGAGTTGCAGGTAGATCGGAACGCCTGAGGCAGGGTTGGGCCGAAACAGCATTGGGTCGTCTATGTAGTTACCGCATCAAACGATGACTGGTGCCGCCGCGATCCCCTCGAAACCAACGCGCGTGGTCGAAACCGATCGATTTCGTCGGTCACTGCGGGCCCTCAAGTGTATGACAGTACTAGTACTGTCATAGTGAGTCAAGCGGTTCCCCTCGACCCGACCGGCCTGAACTTCGGCGATTGTTTTTCGTACGCGCTGGCGCGCGCTTTCCGACCCGCTTCCCTACAAGGGGCCGGTTTCGGCTTGGACGATACCGAGAACCGCAATCACATTGAGCGGCTGGCTACCATGCCCCGAAACGCGGGCCGAATGTCACCGCGAGGTCCCAGAATGCGACGACCATCACCAGTAACCACATGATGCACTTGACCCAGCGAAGGGCTGCAACCCATGTCAACGATCCATATGGGTTGTCGCTGAAGTTCGTACCGGCAGACGCGATCCTGACAGTCACGAAGCCGCTGCTTCCCCCTCGAAACGCACGCTTGCGCGCGCCTATCATCACTTTCATTCCGGCCGTTCCCCAATTGCTCTTGTCTGTCGATGATTGTCGGCGCAAAGAACGGGAAAAGTAATTAGTAGTTCACCGCATGCGATTTGCCATATTCGCGAATCGGCTTTCCATATCTTGGCTGCCCGCCGAGGCGCCCGCGCTCAGCCGAGCCGCTCGGCAAGCCCGACAATGATGCCTTCAGGCCCACGGATGTAGGCGAGCCGGTACGAGTCCCCGTACTGCATTTGGCCAATGAGTTCGGCGCCATGGGCCTGCATGCGCGCAACGACAGCATCGATGTCGTCGACGGCAAACATGATACGACGGAGGCCCAGCGCGTTCACTGGCGTGTCCACGGGCCCAAACCTGACTGCATTTGGCGTGTGGAACTTATCCAGCTCAATGCCCTGCCCATCGGGAGTCCGCATCATCGCGAGTGTGGCTCGGACGTCTTTGAGCCCGATAAGGCTTCCAACCGAAGGTCCTTCAACCGTCGTTTGGCCCTCAAGCTCGAGGCCCAGCTCGGTAAAGAACGATTTCACAGCTTCGAGATCGTCGACAACTATGAGGACGTTGTCCATCCGTTTAACTGTCATGTCTTTCAGTCCCTCTTTCAATGGTGTCGCTGTCCTCTGCCGCGCGAGCAGATAGGGTGGGTATCGATTCCGGATTCTTCTTCACCGTCATTTGGCGCCATCGACGAAGAGAGGGATTCGAAGGTGTCCTCGGAGAGTTGCAAGACGAGGACCAGCGAAGTCCGAACGAAATGACCGATTCCGCCTTCGCCAAATCGAGGAGGCGGTCGGTCGCATGTTTGCGGCCATGCAAATTGGATTTGAATCCATCCGATTTGAGTGATCGGAACAGGACCAGGGTGAAATGGTGCGCCCGGACGGATTCGAACCGCCGACCACTGCGTTCGAAGCGCAGTGCTCTATCCAGCTGAGCTACGGGCGCAACCGCCGCGAAGTTTAGCGGGTCCGCGCCGACGCTGCACGCATGGTCGCGAATGGCGCAAGGAAAGCGTCTCAAGCGGCCGTCCCGACCCACCTAGGTTGTAGGAGGGGCAGCTCATCATTGTCCACGCGGAGCCTGAAATGGCGGTAACATAACGTCACCGACAGCACTCTCGAGGGCTCCCCCATGTCCACGAACCAAGCTGACCTCGATCGACTTCAATCTGCGGTGACCAATTCCTTGCATGCGCATTGGCGGTTGTTTCTGACCGAGGGAATCATCCTATTCATATTGGGCCTGCTGGCCATCGTCGTTCCGCCGATCGCGACGATCGCGGTCGCGGTTCTCATCGGTTGGCTGTTACTCATGAGCGGAATCGTCGGTCTGATCGCCACGTTCCGGACGCGCGGTGCGCCTGGATTCGGATGGTCGTTGGTATCCGCCGTTCTCGGAATCGTGGCCGGCATCGTGCTGCTCGCCTGGCCTCTGTCGGGCGCGTTGTCGCTCACCTTGATACTGACGGTGTTCTTGTTTTTGGAAGGCGTGGTGTCGATCATGTACGCGTTCGAACACAAGCGCGAGCTGTCCGGCCGATGGGGTGTAATGTTGTTCAGCGGCATCGTGGACCTCATCTTGGCAGGGATCATACTCGCGGGACTTCCGGGCACGGCGGCCTGGGCGATCGGCTTGCTGGTCGGCATTAATCTGGTGTTCGGCGGCTCGGCCCTCATCGCCATGGCTTTGCACGCGCGCAACTAGCTCAGTCGAGACTCGCGATGCGCGACTCCAACAGCCGGCGTTCGGGCTCGAGAGTGGCGAAACCCAGCGCCGAACGGTAAGCCTCGCGGGCCTCGATCGGACGTCCGAGCTGCTGCAGAAAGCGCCCTCGCGCCGCGTGAAGTAAATGGTATTCGCTCACCTGTCCGCGCGCCGCCAGTGAGTCGACGAGATTGAGCGCCCGCGCGGCGCCGTCCACCATTGACACCGCCACCGCGTGATTCAACTCGATGACGGGGCTGGGTTGCAGGCGCAGCAACACCTCGTACAGCCCGGCTATCTGGGGCCAATCGGTGTCCTCCTTCTTCCGCGCCCGCACATGCAAGGCGGCGATCGCCGCTTGAACGGCGTAGGGACTCGGCCGTCCCGGGACGCTCAATGCACGATCGACCAGGGCCAGCCCCTCGGCGATCTTGGCCTGATTCCACAGCGTTCTATCTTGGTCATCGAGCAAAATCACGTCGCCGTCCTGCGAGACGCGGGCTGGCCGCCGCGCGTCGTGCAACAGCATCAAAGCGAGCAAGCCGAGCACGGCAGGATTGGCCGGCAGCAATTCGTCGAGTAAACGGCCCAGGCGAATAGCTTCACCGCACAATTCGGGGTCGACCAGTCGGGTTCCGGTGGTCACCGCATAGCCTTCGGTGAACACCCCGTAGACCACGGCGAGCACGCCATGGATGCGTTGATTGAGCAGGTGCGGCTCGGGAGTTTCATACGGAATTGCGGCGACGCGGATTTTCTTCTTCGCGCGAACCAGGCGCTGCCCCATGGTGTCCTCGCTCACCAGAAAAGCTCGGGCTACCGCTTGCGTGGTGAGCCCGCACACTTCCCGCAGCGTCAACGCGACATGCGCCTCGGCGCTGAGCGCCGGATGGCAGCAAGTAAATATGAGCCGCAGCCGGTCGTCCCCGAAAGGGGTGTCGTCCACCTCCTCGAAAACGGCAGCCGCGTCGGCCTCCGCGCTCGCGATCTCTCGATCGAGAATCCGGGTCCGGAAGACCGCATCGCGGCGGATGCGATCGATTGCCTTGTTGCGGCCGGTCTTGATCAGCCAAGCACATGGATTTGCCGGCACGCCTGCCGCCCATTGCTCCACGGCGGCGGTGAACGCTTCCTGCCGAGCCTCCTCGGCCAAATCGAAATCGCCGAGCAGACGGATCAATGTTGCGAGAACACGACCCGCCTCCCGGCGAAAGACCTCTGCGATGACGTCGTCTAGCAGGCGTGCGGCCATACCGAACCTTGGCGCGCGACCGCCACCTTAGGCTTCCATCGGCCAGATCGGCCGCACTTCGATGCTGCCATGCTTGGCGCCGGGTATACGCGCCGCGATGGCGGTGGCTTCGTCGAGGTTCTTCGCCTCGACGAGGTAGTAGCCCCCCAATTGCTCACGAGTCTCGGCAAAGGGCCCATCCGTGATCGCCGTTTGACCACTGCGCACCCTCACGGTGGTAGCCGCGGACGTGGGTCTCAGCCGCTCGCCCGCCTTGAACTGGCCGGCCTGGATGATTCCCTTGGTGAACTCCGTGTATTCCGCCGTCATTGACGCCACGGCGGACGCGGTTCTCCCCGCCATCTCCGCTTCGTTCGCATAGATGAGTAATAAGTACTGCATTTCAAGCTCCATTG
>DASYFQ010000059.1:0-29532 GCA_036498345.1 Steroidobacteraceae bacterium | reverse complement strand
ACAGCCGCGCGCGAAATCGCGCGCCGCATGTGCGGCGGAGTTCAAGCGCGCAACATGCGCCGCCGCCCCGCCCCGAAGGATTTCGACGCCCTCAACGGCGTGGTCGGCCCCACGTCAACATCATCGTAACGGCATAATTCCACACTGCCCCGACGAGTATTCCCGCGAAGGCGGCGGGGAACCATCCGTGACCCAAACCGTAGGCGGCGGACGCCACGCCAAGGTTCGCAAAGCCGCCGATACTGCAGGCAAGCACGAACGACGCCCAACCGCGCAGCCACCGCACGCCGCGTAGCCGCATGTCGCGGTAGGTGAGGACATTGTTGACGGTGTAGTTGAAAGTCATGGCGCCCAGCGTGGCGACCGCCTGGCCCGCGACAAAGCTGCGGTGCAGCCCCTGGAAGACCAGCGTGAGCACGGCGAAATGCACCGCAATGCCCATGGCCCCGACGATCGAGAACGCGAGGAAGCGCACCGGAATCCATCGCCCTACCAGTTTGTCGAGCAGCAGCATGATGTAGTCCCACGCCGTCACGGAATCAAGCTTGCTCTCTCCTGCTCTGCGAATGCGAAAGCGGTAGGCCAGCTCCTTGAATCGTAGCGGCTGCGGGAAGGACGCGAAAATATCGGTCAATATCTTGAAGCCGATCGCGGAGAGCTTGTGCACCGAGCCGTCCAATACCGACCGGCGCATCATGAAGAAGCCGCTCATGGGGTCGGTCAAGTCGGCAGGAACCAGCAGACGGCTGAGCCTCATGGCGACGCGGCTCATGAGGGCCCGCCGCGCATCCCAATCGCTGACGTCGCCGCCCGGCGCGTAACGGCTGCCGATGACGATGTCGGCATCGCCCTGCTTCAGAGTATCGAGCATTTGCGGCAGCAGCCGCTCGTCATGCTGCAGATCGGCGTCTATCACCGCAAGATATGGCGCCGATGCTGCAAGCATGCCCTCGACACAGGCGGAGGAAAGCCCCCGGCGGCCGATTCTCTGCAGGCAACGGACCCGGCTATCCGCCGCGGCATGCTCGCGCACCACATCCGCGGTCCCGTCGGGAGAGTCGTCATCGACGAAAATGACCTCCCACGAACGATTTCCAAGGCACACCGCGAGGCGCCCGATCAGCTCCGCGATATTTTCCCTTTCGTTGAAAGTCGGCACGACGATGGACAATTCCGGACCGGAATGCGCCGGAGCCTCGGCCTCGGTCGGGATGGCGCTTTGCAAATAAGCCTCGAGCGGTTGATGGTGTTCGGCGACGTTCATCGCGTGTGTCTTCTCCGAGGAAATCGTCAGATTCGCCGAGCGCCTGATGGTCATCGTTGTTACTATAATCATCAAGCGGCGCTGACGCACGAAATGATGGTGTAAGTTCGCGCCGCAACGATTCATGATTCCGAAAGGTGGGCGCCTCTGCGGCAGAACGCTGAAACATTGAGCCGCTTGGTCGCAACGGCGCTGGCACCCCTCCTCGACGCAGGTCTATTCTGTGCTCTGATCGGCTACGGGCTGCCGTTGCGATCCAGCCATATCGCCAGTTTCGCCGCCGCCACGGCGTTGAATTACTTACTAAAAGTTCGCTCCGCGGTGGTTGCGGCGGGGCGAACACGCGACTGGGGGCTGCATAGCCGATTGCTGGCGGTGAGTCTCATGGCGCTGTTCCTGCGTGGCGGCGTGCTGGGCTTGTTGACGCTCGACTGGGGTTGGCCGGCACCGGTCTCCATCCTATTTGCGGTGATCGCCGGCATGGCGGTAACGGCGCCGGGATATTCGGCGACGCTGTCCTCGGCCGCAGGCAGCGCGCGAGCGCGCGCAATCGCGGTCGGGCTCATCGCCTATGCCTTCGCGCTTCGCCTGGTGTACCTCGGGTCCGTCGAACTCCTCCCGGAGGAGGCGTACTACTGGAATTACTCACGCCATCTCGATATCGGATATCTCGATCATCCCCCCATGGTGGCATGGCTGATCAGGGCGGGAACCGCCGCGTTCGGCCAGTCGCAGTTCGGTGTCCGCCTGGGCGCGATGTGCTGCGGGCTGATTACCTCGGTGTTTGCATATCGCCTGACACGCAACCTGTTTGATGAGGCGACCGCGCTGCTTGCGCTCGTGTTGGCACAGGTCCTGCCCTTCTTTTTTCTCTCAGGGCTGCTCATGACTCCCGACGCGCCCTTGACTGCCGCGTGGGCGGCCTCGCTCTACTATCTCGAACGCGCGCTGGTTGGGGGCCGCTCCGAGGCGTGGTGGCGTGTGGGACTCGCGCTGGGAGTCGGCGCACTCTCGAAATACTCCATTGGCTTGCTCGTTCCCGTGACGCTCGCCTTCATGTTGTGGGATCACCGGTCGCGGCGCTGGTGGTGGCGCTGGGAGCCCTATGCTGCCTCACTGCTCGCATGCGCAATTTTCTCCCCGGTCATCCTGTGGAACGCCCAACACGAATGGGCTTCCTTCGCATTCCAAACGTCGCGGCGCCTCGCGGAGGCTCCCAGGTTCGCGTTGCACAAGCTGATCGCCTCCGCCCTCATACTCATCACTCCGACCGGCGTGCTGGCAGTCGGAACGGCGTTGATGGGCAACGAGCCTGCGCATACGGGGGAAAAGCCCGAACAGGGCGGCGACGCTGCGCGGCGCAGACTATTCCTCAACATCGCGATTCTCGTGCCGCTGACGGTGTTCGCGCTCTTCAGCTTGCGTCATGAAGTGAAGCTCGACTGGACCGGTGCACCCTGGATCGCGGCGCTCCCCGTCATGGCAGCGGGAATGGTCTCGACGGGAACTGCTTTGAGCGGCCTCCGTGCGTGGATCCGCACTGCCTGGCCTCCCACGCTCGTGACGATGCTGCTGATTTACGGCGCCGGGCTGCATTACCTCGTATTGGGTCTTCCCGGCCTCGGCTACGGCAAACACATCGAACTGGCTCCTGTCGGTTGGCCTGACTTCACCCGCCGGATAATGGCGATCGCCACCGCAATCCGCAAAGAGTCCGGCAGCGACCCGCTGATCGTCGGGATGGATCGTTACGCCATCGCCAGCGAGTTGGCATTCTACGGAGCCGAAGCCACGCAATCAGCGGTGGAAACTTCGAGTGCACATTTGTTCGGGGGAATCGGTCTCATGTACGAACGCTGGACGCCGGCCGAGCTCCAGGAGGGCAGGACGCTGCTTCTGGTCGCGTGGGACCCCGGGGACATCACCGGCAAATCGATCGAATCCCACGCCGAACGTTGGGGACCGCTCGAAGAGGACGTGTTGCGGCGGGACGGCGCAGTTGTGCGTCACTACTATTATCGGCTCGCCTACAATTACCGAGCCACCGCGCCATGATCGGACGCGTGAGCGTTCTTTGGAGGAACACGATGAGACGGACGATTACTCAGGGACTTGCGGCGGCGGTGCTCGCAGCAGCGGGCGCCATGAACCATTCCATTGCCGTCGCTCAAACCCCCGAGCAGGAAAAAATATGGGAGGCGCAACGGGCGCAGGCACAGGCGGAACAGAAGGCTGCGGCGGAGCTGCTGGCCAGGCAACGAGCGGCTCGGCGGGCGGACCCGATGGGGTGGGTGCGCACGCTCGATCCCATGGCATCCGGGGGTTGGGTATTCCGCGCGGTGGGTGCGGACGGTTCCTGGGCGACCTTCAGCACGGATCATCAACTGAAGCGTTCGGGTCACGTCGTGACGGCGTGGCTGAGGCAAGAATTCTCGGAGCCGCAACGCAGCGCCGGCGGCGAGGTGTACTTGAGCGAGGTGGAGAAAGTCCAATACGACTGCGGCAAGGTGCTGGCCCGAGTTCTGCTGGCCATTTATTATTCCGACAACAACCTGACCGGCAGCCAGCAAAGCGAAGAAGCAGACCCGAAGCAGGTGCAGTGGGACCCGGTCGTTCCGGGCACCCAAAGCGAATTCGTGTATCACTGGACCTGCGGCGGCTCAGCAGGGGCGCGACCATGATAAACGGATGGTTGCGGACAGCAGCTGCGACCGATCCGCGCAGGGACCCACCAAGACTTCGACTTCGCCCGGCTCGAACACGGGCTCGAGATCGAGCCCGAGAAAACGTAATTCCGTCGCACGCAACGACAAGCTTATCGTTCCCGACTCGCCCGGCCTCAATTCGATCTTAGCGAAGCCTTTCAGCTCGAGCAGCGGTCTGGCGACGCTCGCGATCTTGTCGTGCGTGAACAAGAAAACCGTCTCTTGCGCGGCCCTCGCGCCGTCATTGCGCACGTCGACGCGAATCTGCATGGTGTCGATATCCTCGACATTGACCGGAGTCACGCGCAGATTGGACAGTGCAAATCGCCCATAGGTGAGCCCGTAGCCGAAAGGAAACAGCGGCTCATTCGGCACATCCAGATACTTGCTGGTGTAATGATCCTTCGGGTTCGCGGGCCGGCCGCTCGGACGCTCCCCGAAGAAGATGGGAATCTGTCCCTGCGCGCGCGCCCACGTGACCGGCGTACGGCCGCTCGGCGACACACGCCCGGTCAGGACATCACCGATTGCGTTGCCCGACTCGCTGCCGAGGAACCACGCCGCGAGCACGGCATCCGCCTTCTCGATCAACCAAGGTACGACCAGCGGGCGGCCCGAGAATAAGACGACGATAACCGGCTTGGCCCGGGTACGCGCTTGCGCGAAGACGGCCTCGGCGAATTGGCGCTGCTTCCCGGGAAGACCCAAGTGCGCGCGGCTGGCGGCCTCGCCGCTCATGCTCGCAGCTTCGCCCAAACACAGGACGATGGCATCGGCGGTCGCGCACACGTGCAGAGCCGCCGCAATGCCGGACGCATCCTCGCCGTCGATCGCGACACCCGGCGCATGCAGCACCTGGGATTCCGCGAGAATCGCGCGCAGGCCCGCTATGACGCTCACATGGCCTCCTTTGTCCGCGGCTGCCCCCCAGGGTCCGCCCATCTCGGCCGGCGCGTCCGCCAGCGGACCGATGACGGCGAGCCTCCGCACCGTGGCGGCCAGCGGCAGCGTTTCCTTGTCATTTTTCAACATCACGATGGCGCGCGCGCCCACCGTGCGCGCGAGTTGCCGGCGATGCGTGAGGGCTTCGGCGGATTCCGGCGTTGCGCCGCGCCGATACGGGTCATCGAAAAGACCCAGCAGTTCCTTCAGCCTCAACACGCGCCGTACCGATTCGTCGATCTCGGCCATGGCCACGAGTCCGCGTTCGAGAGCGACCGGCAGGCCGCGGCGATAGGCATCGGCCATCATGTCGATATCCACACCGGCTTTGAGCGCGAGTGCGGCCGCGTCAGCGAGGTCGGCGGCGATGCCGTGATGCATGAGTTCCGCTATGGCGTTGTAATCGCTGATGATCACGCCCTGGAAGCCCCAACGTCCGCGCAGCCAGCCGCGCAGCAGTTCTTTGTTCGCCGTCACGGGTATTCCCGCCAGATCCGTGAACGCGGGCATGACGGCCGCCACGCCCGCGGCAACCGCCGCCGCGAACGACGGCATATGCACTTCGCGCAGGGTTCTATCCGAGATGTCGACCGAGGCGTAGTCGCGTCCCGCGGTGACCGCGCCATAGGCGCAAAAGTGCTTGGCCACCGCCGCGAGCGCATCCGCCGCCGCAAGGTTGGCGCCCTGAAAACCGCGCACCTTCGCCTCGGCAACGCGCGCGCCGAGCCAAGGGTCCTCCCCCGGACCCTCGACGCTGCGCCCCCAACGCGGGTCGCGCGCCACATCCAACATGGGTGCGAAGGTCATCGCGAGGCCCTCGGCCGCGGCCTCCTTGGCGGACTCGCGCGCAGTAAGCGCCCAGGTTTCCGGATCGAACAGCGCCGCTTCGCCCAAGGGCACGGGAAACAAGGTCCGATGGCCGTGAATGATATCGAACCCGATGAGCAGCGGAATGCCCAGGCGCGACTCCTCCACGGCGAGCCGCTGCATCTCGCGCACATGAGCCGCACCGACCATATTGAGCAGATTGCCGATGGTGCCGGCCTTGATCGCTTCGGTCGAATCGCCGGCGATGATCGGTCCGGTCAGCGCATAACCGGACGCGGTCATGGTGAGCTGACCGAGCTTTTCGGCCAAAGTCATGGCGCCGATCAAGGTCTCGATCCGGCTCATTTAATTACGCTCGCCGAAGGCGGCATTGCCTGATAATGGCGTGATGACATTGCTCCAGAGATGCGCATGAACCTCGAATCGACTACCGAAAAGAATAACGAAGAGATTGCCAATTCCGGCCTCGTGCCGCAACTCGGCATGATGGCCCGGGCTCTGTGGGCAGCGCCGGTACGCAACACGCTTTTCTGGCTGTCGGGCGCTCTATTCCTCGTCATTGCGGTGACCGCCTTCGGACAGATACGCCTCAATAACTGGAACCAGCCCTTCTATGATGCACTGTCGCGCCGCGACTTGGCGCAATTCTTGGTGCAGCTCGGCGTCTTCGGTTTGATTGCCGGAACGCTGCTGGTTCTCAACGTGGCTCAGCGTTGGCTCGGCGAGACACTCAAGCTGAGGCTGCGTCAGGGCCTGGGGCGCGATTTGATTCAGAATTGGATGCAGCCCGGCCGGGCCTTCCGGCTGAGTCTGGCCGGCCCGATGGGCGTGAATCCCGATCAACGCATGCACGAGGATGCACGCCATCTCACCGAGCTGTCGGCCGACCTCGGCATCGGTCTGCTGCAATCCTCGATTTTGCTGGTCACCTTCGTGAAGGTGCTTTGGTCGCTGTCGAATAATTTCATTTTCCACGTTGGCGACCGTCATTTTTCAATCCCGGGATATATGGTCTGGGCCGCCATCGTGTACTCGGGGTCGGCCTCGCTGTTGAGCTATTGGGTGGGCCGCGGCTTGATCGAACGCAATGCGCAGCGCTATGCGCGCGAGGCCGACTTGCGATTTTCGCTGGTCCGCGTCAACGAACACATCGACGCCATTGCGCTCAGCGCAGGTGAAGCGGACGAAGAACGGCGCATCGAAATCGATCTCGCGGCGGTGCTGGCCGCCACCGGCCGGCTGGTCACCGGCCTCACCAATCTCACCTGGATTACCGGCGGCTACGGCTGGTTCACGCTCGTCGCTCCGATACTCGCGGCGGCGCCCCTCTATTTTGCGGGAAATATCTCATTCGGCGGCCTGATGATGGCATCTGGCGCCTTCATTCAGGTGCAGTCCTCGCTGCGCTGGTTCGTGGACAATTTCAGCACCATTGCCGATTGGCGCGCGACCTTGCTGCGTGTCGCGAGTTTCCGCCGTGCGGTGATCGACAGCGACGTGCTGCACGACGTCGAGAGCCGCATAGCCGTCGTCGCCGGTGATCCCGGCAAGATCAACATCGATGACTTGGAAATCGCCTCGCCCTCCGGCGCCACCATGCTCGAGGAAAAGAAAGTGCAGATCAATGCCGGCGAACGCGTCCTGATCGTTGGGGAGACGGGCACCGGGAAAACCCTGCTGTTTCGTGCGTTGGCGGGGTTGTGGCCGTGGGGCGCCGGGCGAGTGACCCATCCGAAAGGCGAGGAGATCTTGTATATGCCTCGCACGCCCTACCTTCCTCCCGGCACGCTGCGCGAGGTCCTCGCCTACCCATCGGCGACCGCAAGGTTCGACGCCGACGCCTATGCGAATGCGCTGGTTCGCCTCGAACTTCAGCGGCTAGTGCCCTTGTTGGACGAATCCCGGCGCTGGGATCACGAATTGAGCGAGGACGAACAGCAAACCCTGGCCTTCGCGCGTGTGGTACTGCACGCGCCGCCCTGGGTGCTCATCGACGAGGTACTCGATTCACTGGATGAGGATGCACGCCGATGCGTTCTCGATCTGTTCGTCAAGGATCTGCCGCACACCGGCGTCATTCACATCGGCCGCGCCAACGCCCACGATCATCTTTTCTCGCGCGTTCTGCATCTGGTCAAGGATCCGACGCTGCGCAGGCTCTCGGCGAGCGTTCCGCGAGCCGCTCTGAGCCAATGAGGTAGCGGCTCTCCAAGTCGCGCGCAGACAGCGGCCTCGATAGCAAGAAGCCCTGCACTTCGTCGCAGCCGCGTGCGCGCAGCCACTCCAATTGACCAGAGCGCTCGATGCCCTCGGCGGTGACGACCAGATTCAGACTCTTCCCCAGCGACAGGATCGCATTCGCGACCGCCGCGTCGCTCGCCGATCGATCGACATTGTTGACGAAGGCTTTGTCGATCTTGATCCGGTCGGGTGGAAATCGAGTGATGTAGGCAAGCGAGGAATAGCCGGTGCCGAAGTCATCGAGCGCGATCCGGCATCCGATCTGCCGGAGTCTCTCGAGAGCGCTGCGCACCGTGGCGGAGTCCTTGACCAGCAGCGACTCCGTTATCTCGATTTCAATGAGCGACGCCCGAATACCGGCCGCTGCGGTTTCAGCCTCGACGACCCTGGCCGGATCCCCGTGCAGCAACTCTTTCGCGGATACGTTGATTGCAACCGGGACCATGAACCCCCGATCCATCCACGCGCGTACATGGCGACACGCGGCTCGCACCACCCAGTTGCCCATGTCGATGATCAATCCGCTGTCTTCCGCTATTTCGATGAATCGGGTTGGCGAGATATCTCCGTGCTCGTCGTCGCACCAGCGCAGCAGCGCCTCCACTCCCGCGAATCCATTGTCGCGCAGGCGAAACTTCGGCTGGAACTGCAGTTGCAGCCGGTCCTGTTGAACGGCGCGACGCAGGCGGCCTTCGAGTTCGAGCCAATCCCGCAGACGGCTGCTCATCGCCGGCGTGTAGGTGGCCACCGAATTCGCGGCGCCGGTCTTTGCCTGATACATCGCCGTGTCGGCGTGTTTGAGTACGGTGGCAACATCCGCGCCGTCATCGGGATAGACGGCCAGACCGATACTCGGTCCCGAAAAGAACTCGAGCCCCTGGTAGGCAATCGGCTCCCTGAGCGCGGCGCAGCACGCATTCGCGATCGACGTCGCCAGTTCGCGCGCGGCCGAGTAGCGCAGGAGTATGACGAACTCATCGCCGCCGAAGCGGGCGACCGACAGGTGCGCACCTGGGGTCTGAAAGCTGTGGAGCGTGCACGAGAGCTTGCCGGCGACCGTGCGCAGGACGGCGTCGCCGACCGCATGACCGAAGGTGTCGTTGACGCGCTTGAAGTTGTTGAGATCCAGATAGATGACGGCGACGGATTGCTGTAATTGCGCAGCTTCGGTAAACAGGTTCTCGGCGGTCTCGATACAGCGCTGCCGATTCGGAAGCTCTGTCAGCGGATCGAAGTACGCAAGCCGTTCGATGTGCTCGGCCGCCGCGGTGCGCTCGCTCGTGTCCTGCCGTACGACGACGACGTCTCCCCCCTCACGGCGGCTGAATCGAAGGTCGAACGAGCGGCGCGAGCCGGACGAACCTTCCTCCCGGTACTCGAGGTGGCGCTGCAGACCGTCGCACGCGGTCTGCCGGATCGCGGCCAATACGTGGGGCAGTCGCTCAGGCGGGGCGAGTGCGACCGAACCGTCGTACCCGGCATTCGAGGCCGCGGCGCCCTCGGGCTTTCCCGCATTCGGACTCCACTGGATGTTGCCGTCCGGCGTCACCACCCACAAAGTATCCGGAAGGGCGTCGATGAGCGTGCGTACTTGCGCCACGCGCTCGGCGAGCGCTCGCGCGGAGGCGGCGTTGCGCAAGATGTATTCGATGCGACGGGGCAGCAGCGCCCAATTGACGGGCTTGGAGATGAAGTCGGTTGCTCCCGCCTCGAATGCGAGGTTGATCGCATCCGCGTCCTCGTGGCCGGTGACCATGACGATGGGGACGGTGATCAGGCGCGGCTCTGCCCGCAGGCGCCGGCAGACCGAGTAGCCGTCCATCCCGGGCATGTCGACGTCCAGCAGGACCACGGCAACGTCTTGCGAAAGAGCGGCTTCCAGCGCCGCCGGGCCATTGTCGAAGGCAAGCACCTTGAGGCCGGTCGCCGCCGCAGATTCCGCCAGCAGCAGCCGCCCGAGTTCCTCGTCGTCGGCGATGACGGCAATCGGCCCCGATGACGGCTGGTAACTCACGCGCTCTCCCGCAGCTGCAAGCGCGTCAGCTCTTCCAGAAGTGCCGGATGCGCCGTTTCCAACTCAGCGTGGAGGTGCTGCGCGGCAACGGCATCCCCCGCGATGCACATCTGACCGAGGAGGCGCACGTCCTTGGCGAAGACCAGCGCGCCGACGTTGGCTGCGCTGGACGCCAGCTTGTGGCAGATTGCGGCCGCGGCCTTGAGATCGCCGATCGCGAGGGCGGCGCGTAGTTCGGCCAGCGATCCGGACGAGGACACCCGAAATAGATCGACGAGCTTCGAATACAGGTCGACGTGCTTTCCGGGACGCAAGTTGCGCAGACTGGCGACGGCCGTCGGATCGACGCTCGACAGCGCGTCCCGGACGGGCCGCAGTTCCGTCTCGCCGGCGGGCCGGCCGGTCTTGCCGCCGATCCAACGCCGCAAGAGCTGTGCGCATTCTTCCAGTGTGTACGGCTTGGTGAGCAGGTCGTCCATGCCGGCGTTCAGGCAGATGCTGCGGTAGTTCGCCGCGTCATGCGCAGTCAAGGCGACGATCGGCACACGCCGGCCCGCGCCCTCGCGTTGCCGAATCAAAGCGGTGGTCGCGAAGCCGTCCATGATCGGCATGCTGAGATCCATCAGAATCAAATCGAAGCGCTCTGCGGTGCTGCGCGCGATCGCCTCCGGCCCCTCCTCTACCCAGACGGAGGTGCACCCCAATGCGGACAGATAGCCTTCAGCAACCGCGGCATTGACCGGCTCATCTTCCACGAGCAATACATGCCCGCCGCTGATGGCTTCGGTTGTCGCCGAGGCCGGCGCCTTGACATCGGCCAACGGCGGCGCGCCGATCGCCGTCGAGAGCGCCTCATACAGCGCATCGCGATGGACCGGCTTGGAAACCAAGGTGCTGGCGCTGATCATGCGTCCGAGGCCCGAGATTTCGACCTCGGCCGGCGATGCCACGACAATGAGCGCCGGGCGCGACCAGGGGACGGAGTTCGCATAGGTTCGCAAGTAGTCCTGATAATTGCCCGCATCCACGATGACGACGTCCTCGCGGGTTGGAGCCTGCGGCTCGCGCTCTCGATCGCCCCCGAACACAGTCAGCCCCATCGCCGACGCATGGCGCGCCAGCGATTCCGCCAGAGCCGGCCGGCGCGTGAGAATTTGCACGCGGCGCGCAGGCAACGGCGCCGGTCCTCGTCGACCTGATTCGGCCTCGACCTTCAGCGGCAAGGCCAACTTGAATGTCGAGCCCACCTCCGGTCTGCTTTCGACCGTGATGGTGCCGCCCAACAGGTCTGCGAGTTCGCGGCAAATCGCGAGTCCAAGGCCGCTGCCGCCGAACCGGCGGGTGGTCGACTCGTCGGCCTGCGTGAATGGTTCGAAGATTCTTGCAATCGTCGCGCCATCCATCCCGATGCCGGTATCGGCGATGCAGATGTGAACGTTCGCGCGGTCCGGCGTGGTGCAATCAATGTCGGCTTTGACGACGACTTCGCCCTGAGCGGTGAACTTCACGGCATTGCCGATCAGATTCATCAGGATCTGCCGCAAGCGCAACGGATCGCCGGTCAGATTGCGGCGGTCATCCGCCGGCGGGCATACGATCAGCTCGACGCCCTTGGCATGAGCTGCGCCCATGAATAGAGTCGTACATTCCTCGAGCAGCGGCACCAGGTCGATCGGCAGCGATTCGAGTTGCACCTTGCCCGCCTGGATCTTCGACAGGTCCAACAAATCGTTTACGATCTGCAGCAGAACCTGGGCCGACGAACGGATCGTCTGGGTCAGCCGCACTTGTGTCGATGACAGCGGCGTTCGCGCCAGCAGCTCGGTCATGCCGACGACGCCGTTCATCGGCGTGCGCAGCTCGTGGCTCATGCGATCCAAGAAATTGCTTTTGGCGCGCGCCGCCTCTGCCAGTTGTTGGTTGCTCTCCACCAGCTCTCGGGTTCGCAGCGCGACCTCGGATTCCAGCCGCTCCCGTGCAGCGATTATCTGCCGGAATTTTCTGCGCTGCAGGCGCAACCGGTAAGCGATCAGCCCGAGCGCGGCCAAGGAGTAGGCGGCGTACGCCCACGGCGATTTCCACGGCGCCGGGTCTCTATGAATGGTGAGGCGCAGCGGCGACTCGCTCCAGACGGAATCAGCATTCGCGGCACGGACCTCGAGCAGATGGTCGCCGGCATCCAGGTTGGTGAGCGATATTCGGTGCTGCGAACCCAGATCGATCCATCGATCGGTCAGACCCACCATCCGGTAGGCGAGCCGGTTGCGCTTCGGTGAGGTGAAGTCGAGTGCGCCGAAGTCCAGTGAGATGACGCTGGCCCGATGATCGACCACGATGCGATCGAGCAGCCAGTACGGTACGGCGCTCGGCGTCGGCACACCCAGTACTTCGAGTCCCGTCAGTGCCAGACGCGGCGGGCGTCGATTTTCCGACAGGCGCGACGGATCGAAAATATTGAAGCCGCCCGGTCCGCCGAAGCACAGTCGCCCGTCGCGCAGCCGATGGAATGCGTTGAAATCGAACTCCTCTCCTTGCAGACCGCGCTCGCGATGCAGCGTCTTCACCGCCCCGGTATCGGGATCGAAGCGCATCAAGCCCGCATTGCCGCTGAGCCACAGGCGGCCGGCGGAGTCGCTGAGCACGCCGTAAATGGTGTCGCTCGATAGGCCGTCGTCGTGCGATATGATGCGGAAGCGGATCGCATTCGCGGAGGCGGCCGAACCGACCACCAGGGCGAGACCTGCACCATCGGTGCCGATCCATACGCGCCCTCGCTCATCGACCGCCAGCGCCCAAACGGTGTTGGCCGGCAGCGATGTCGAATCGTTCGGATCGTGAAGAAAGGCTTTGATCACCGTGCCGTCGCCGCGGACCAGGACGAGGCCGCCGCCATCGGTGCCCACCCAGAAATTTCCGCTCGGGTCTTCGGCAATCGCGGTCACGTTGGGCGCCGTCACCGCGCCCGCCCGCGTGCCGTACGGCAGCTGGCGTATCAGACCGGTGCCGGGATCGAGCACATTGGCGCCTCCGCCGTTGGTGCCGATCCAGATCCGGCCGGAGCGAGCCTCGAAGATCGTCATGATGCCTGCCGCGCTCAGACTGTGGGGGTCGCCCGCCATGACCGGAATCGACTCGATGCGCCCGTCAGGAGTCAACTTGCGCAATCCGCTCGTCATGGTGCCGATCCACAGCGAGCCGCGAGCATCCTGGTGCAGGGACATCACTCGCTGATCGCCGACGGTATTGCGCCGACCGGTTATCGTGTCGATGTCGGTCGCATCGCCGCTAGCCGCGTCGAACTGAACCAGTCCGCCGCCGAGAGACCCGATCCAGACTTTGCCGTTGGGCGCATCGGCGAATGCGGTGACGAGCTTGTCTCCCAGCCACGGAGGCCGGTGGGCACCGAGTTCCCAGCTGCGGGGGTCCCAGCGGCTGACGCCGCCGGCGCGAGTCCCGATCCAGACGAGACCGGTCGCATCTTCGTACAGCGACATCACGAACGAGTCCCGCAGCGACTCGGCGTCGCTCGCGTCGTGGTGATAGTGTTTGAACTCGCCCGTCGAGCGATCGAGCAGATCCAGGCCCTCGGCGGTACCCACCCACAGATGGCCGGCCTGATCCTCGAGAACCGCCCGGACGTCGTCGGCGCTGAGCGATGTCTTGCGGATCGGGTCGTGGCGGAAGGTCTGCGTCACGCGTCCGCTACGCTCCATTCGATCGAGACCGCCATCGAGGGTGCCGACCCAAAGCGCTCCGCTCTGGTCCTCCAGCACGCTTGAAATCTGGTTGCCGCTCAGCGAGTGCGGGTCGGTCGCCACGTGGCGGAAGTGCATGAAGGCACCGTCGGGCTGGCGCCGATCCAGCCCGGTCTCAGTGCCGACCCAGAGGTTGCCGGCGCGGTCGAGCGCCAGGGAATCGATGCGGTCGTCGGTCAACGAGGCCGGGTTGCTCGGATCGTGGCGCAGGCGCTCGACGTGTCCCGACGCAGGGTCCAATATGTTGAGGCCTGCATCGCGCGTTCCGACCCAAATCCGACCGCGCCCGTCCACCAGTACCGTGTTCGTGGCGTCGCTCGCCAGCGATTGAGGATTTGCCGGATCGTGGCGGTAGACTGTGAACGTATCGCTGGCGCGGTTCCAGCGCGCGACGCCCGTGTCCTTGATCACAATCCATAAATCGCGATGCGCGTCTTCGGCGATCTGGTAAATGAAGTTGCCCGGCAACCCGCCCCGGGCGCTGGGCGAATAGGCGTACCGGACCAACTCGTGGCCGTCGAAGCGCACCAGTCCATCCTCGGTACCGAGCCAAATGAAACCCTGCGAATCCTGCAAGGTGGCATAGACCGTGCCCTGGGGCAGGCCCTCGGCCGTCGTCAGATGCTCGAGGATGAGCGGCTGCGCGTCGATCGCGGCCAGCGCGGCTGGCGCTCCGCTCAAGCACAGCCATCCGATCAGCGCCGGCCAGCGCCGGCTTCTTGCATCGGTGTTGGTACTCACTATCCTACGATGCACGAAGTCGGCCCTGAATTTGTTGACCAACGTCAGATCGGCGGCACGGCAGTCACGGTTTGGGCGACCTGCGTCACAGTCCCGTTATTGATTCGGGACCCAATTCTCGATTGACGCCGGCGTCGTTGATACCGCCGTAGATCCGGTGGAGTTCCACCATGGCACCGACTTGTTCCAGGTGTAGCCCTTGTTCCAGGTATAACCCTTGTTCCAGGTGTAGCCTTTGTTCCAGGTATAGCCCTTGTTCCAGGTGTAGCCATGGGACCAGAGATAACCCTCACTCCAATTGTAGCCCTGGTTCCACGCGTAACCCTGTGACCAGCTGTAGCCGTCGCCCACCTGCGGCGTCCCCCACGTAGAGCCCGTCATATTCATGATGTAGTAGCTGCCGTTGGCAGCCTGGTTGGCAGGGCCGCCGAAGTGCGCCGTCCCGGCGAGATCCGCGTTGATATCCAGCCCCAGATTGGCGCAGCCGGTCGCCGAACTGTTGACCGCCGAGACCGCGTTGATCAGCCCTGCGCCCTGCTGAAACACGCTATAGGCGAGAGTCCTGCTCGCAGTGACCGCGGGCCGCGATGATGCGAGCAGGCGGCACTTCACCGCATCGGGCGTCAGCGCCGGATCCGACTGCAGCATCAATGCCACGACGCCGGTGGTCACAGCAGCCGCCATCGAGGTGCCGGACATGGTGAACATCTGCTCGGTCAGAATCATCGAGCCGGGGTCGATATTCGCGAGGTAGCTGTTGCTCGGCATCGAAGCGACGATGTGGCCGCCGGGCGCGACCACCTCGGGTTTTACGAAGCCTTCGTAAGTAGGGCCGGTCGAGGAAAACGAGGCGAGGCGATCATCGCTCAAGTTGTAGGGTGTGTTGTTGTCCGTCAAGGCGCCGGTCGTGATGACGTAAGGCACGTTTCCGGGCACGTCGATCGTCATCGCAGCGGGACCCTCGTTACCCGCGGCGGTTACCACGACGATGCCGGCGCGCCAGGCGGCCATCACGGCCTGATTGAGCGGATCGTCCCAGTAATACGACTCAGGCGCGGCGCCAAATGACAGGTTGAGCACGCGAATCTTGTACTTTGCGCGGTTCGCGACGATCCAGTTGAGGCCCGCGATCACGTCGGCGTAACGGCCGGCGCCCGTGCCGTCGAAGGCGCGCACGACGACCAGATTGGACTGCGGCGCGATGCTGAGATAGCTGCCGGCAAGATTCATCGCACCGCCCGCCGCGATCGACGTCACGTGCGTGCCATGTCCATAGGGATCGACCCGCACCGGGCCCGACCCACCATTGAGCACATCGATGCTGGCAAGCAAACGGGAGTTGTAATTCTGGCTCGGGTCCTGCCAGAGCCCTGAGTCGAGCACGGCAATCGTCACGCCCTTGCCGGTAATGCCAGCCTGCTGCAAGGTATCGGCGCCGACCAACATCGGGTAATTGGTCTGATACAACAGAGACGGCAACAGCATGCCCTGACCGTCCTGGGGTGTCTGCAGGCTGCTCGTGATCATGACCACCGGAGACGTGACCGGGCTCAGGAGCTGGAGCAGTCCGTCGGTTTTCAACGAGCGGTCGTCGAACACGTGTAACCCGGCGGTTTTGCGCAGACGCGCGACCTGCCAGGGATTGAGGTACGCCGACACGGCGTTGATGATCGCGAGCTTTTGCTCGGATTTCGCCCCTACGCGAGCAACATTCCGATAGGCAGCGTTCAGCGTGGAGCCCTGCACGATGTAGCGCTCCCCGTTCCCGGTCACTGGCGCGTGAGCCGCGGCGTCGGTGGACGCTCGTGCCGCCGCCGGAACTGGGGCGTTCACGAGGGCGGTCGCCGCCAGCGCGATCAAGTTGAAGATGAGTGCCTGACGGGTTCGCATCATAGATTTCCTGTAGTCGCGGACCCATGGTGGCCGCGTGATGCGAATTAAAAGGCAAACAGGGTTCGATTGCGGTCGCGCGGGTCCCGCAGCCCCCGGCGCCGATTGTGACGGGCGTCACATAATCCCGCCGTCAAATCGGCGGCCGGCGGCGCCGGCAACCGCAGTGAAATCATCTTTCGCAAACGACCGCTCGATACGGCTTCATTATGTTCGGCACCGCATCCTGGTAGACGTCGCCGCTGCCATGCCGGCAGCCGAGGGCAAGCAGCTGCTCGCGCTGCTCCTGATCGTCGACCCCGGTGGCGATCGGGGTCAGACCGAGCGCTTTGGCCATGCTGATTCCAGCGCGACACACCTTGAGCGCCACCGGGTCGTCGCACAAGGCGGTCACCCATGCGCGATCGAGCTGAAGGCCCCATATCGGCGCCCTCGCCAGGCCGTCGAGCGAACCCGATCCCCTCCCCACTTCGTCCACCACCATTTGTACGCCGAGTCGCCGCAAGTCCTTGAGGGCACCCGGATCGCTCGCGGCGAAGGTCTTCTCCGCGATCCGCAGCTCCAAGCGTTCTGCCGGCACCGAGCCTTCGGACAGCAAATTCACGATATCTGCGGCGAAATCGTCGTGCAGAATGTGATGCCGCAGCGCGCCGAACGATATGCGAACGTCGTCATCCCATTGCGGCGCCAGCGCCGCGAAGTCTTCCTGCAGGCAGCACAGGACGGCGCGTGATAGATCGGCGGCCAGGCCTGTGGATTCCGCCACACGCAGAAATTCCACCGGGCGCACCTCGCCCCGAATCGGGTGGATCCAGCGTAGGTAACCAACCCACGTGACGAGCCGGCCCGTCGCGAGATCGTGGCGACCGACGTAGCGTAGACGAATGTCGCGGTTGGCAATGGCCTCTCGCAGCTCACTCGCGATGTCGAGCCGCGCCAGAGAGCGTAGTCTCAAGGTATCGGTGAAGAAGCAAACTTCAGCGGACCCGCGACGTTGCGCCTCGATGGCCGCGGCGCGCGCGTGATCCAGCAACATCTTGGGCGAGGTCGCATCCTGGCCGAGAACGGCTACGCCCGCGTACGGCGTCAGTTGAAAGACGGCGTCGCCCACACTGATGGGCTCGCGGAGGCTCGCGCATAGGGTCGAGACCCTGGCCTCGATGGTATCGCGATCAGAAGTCTCGAGGACCAACGCCAGGAGGCTGTCGCTCAGTTGCCCCAGGAACCAGGGGGATTGCTCGCCATTGAGGTCGGCGGACTGTGCCGGCAGACGGAGCATGGCAGTACTGATGAGCAGTTCAGCTATTTTGGCATCGATGCTCTGCGCGATGTCGGTCACGCCATCTATGTGAATGACGGCCACGGCTGCGGGCCTTTCGCACAGCGTGGCCAACGACATCGCCTCCTTGAAGCGTCGCAGGAACCCCCTTCGGTCCAGTTGCGGCCGGGGCCGTTCACCGGTGATATCCAGCCCATCCTCCGGTGCCGCGGCCAACTCCTGTCGGACGACGCACAGCGCGCGGTCCGGACCCTGGGCAATGAGGCGCGCTTCGTAGTGCCGTCCGCCGTCCTGAAATCTGGCCTCGGTCGACGCCCGAAGCGCGATAGCTCTCCGGGACAGCCGCACGACCAGCTCAGCCGCGGCTTCAGGCCACACATCGTCGAGGCGCTTGCCGACTGATTCCCCGTTCAGCTTCAGACCGGAGAATCCGTGTCCGCCGCCCCGGCCCAAGATGCTGCCGTCGCGCCGCAGGAGTATCACGAGATCGGGGAGTGAGTCGATCAGTGCATCGATGGGCATGACAGATCCGAGGGTAATTTTGGGATCGACATCAGCTGCATCAGTTGAATCCGTGCCATTCGGGATGAAGCCGTCGAATGATACGGGGAAGCAGGGTCTCGAATCCTGGACGCAGGTCCGCTACGCGCCCAAGGGCTTAAATCTCCCCGCGGCGCGCTTCGCACCGCCCCACCGACGGGGTTCGCGCTTCGCGAACCCCGTAAATTCTGGCCGTAGGCCATGGATAAGGATTGATTATATTGATATGATCAATTTTAAGCCGAAGGGAGATCTGGGATGCGAATACAGGCGAAAGGGGCTCGGCTTGGCCTTGCCGGCGGCGCAGTTTTCTTGAGCGCCCTGGCGGGCGCAGCGGCCGCGCTTGCTCAGCAGGCGGGCGTGACTGCCGAGCCATCGGGGGTCCTCGAAGACATCATCGTGACCGCCGAGAAGCGCAGCGAGAGCTTGGAAAAGGTCCCCTTGAGCATCGTTGCCTACAGTTCCGAATCCCTGGCGCAACTCGGCGTGCAGGATTTCTCATCGTTGGCGGCACGGATTCCCGGCGTGACCTTGAATTCGGCCGGACCGGGCCGCAGCAGTTACTCGATCCGCGGCATCGCCTCCGTCGGCGGCAACGCCCCCACGACCGGCTTGTACGTCGACGAGACGCCAATCCTTCCCTCGGGCGGCGACGGCGCCACGGCCAGCATCGATCCGGATCTGTTTGATCTCGCGCGCGTCGAGGTACTGCGCGGGCCTCAGGGCACTTTGTATGGCGCAAGCTCCATGGGCGGCACGGTGCGCCTCATCACCAATCAACCGAACCTCGCCAAGACCGAAGGCGCCGTCAAGGTCGAGGGCTCCGATACGCAGCATGGCGGCGGCAATGTGCGCTTTGACGCCATGTACAACATGCCGCTCATCGACGACCGGGTGGCTTTGCGCATCGTCGGAACCTACAAGGATTTCAGCGGCTTCATCGATCGCTACGTCGGTGTCTGGGCGCCGAACCCCGGCGCGCAGCCTGCCTACCCCGTCTCGCCGGCGCAGCCCAGTGCCATCGTACGCAACGTCAACACAGAAAAGCTCTACAGCCTGCGGACGATGTTGAAACTCGCGGTGAACGAGGCCTTCACCATCACGCCTTCGGTCTGGGTGCAGGATTTGCAGATGGGCGGCCCACCGGACTATGACGTGCCCACGGGCCAATCCAGCGGCCCACTCATCCAGGCCCGACCCTTCAATCTGTCCGAAGCCTATTCCGATCGCTTCGTGCTGAGCAACATCACCATGAACTACGATCTGGGCTGGGGCAGCCTGCTCTCCACCACGTCGTACATGCATCGGCAGGAGACCACGCCGGACGATGAAACCGAGGCGCTGGAAGTCAACATTCCTCAGGGGCAATTCGTCCCGAACGTGTACGCGCCGATAGTCACCACCCGGGAACTGACCGAGGAAGTTCGGCTCGCGTTCAATCCTGCGGGCTGGGCGCTGAGCGGAGTGACGGGAGCCTATTTCAACAACGCCAACCGCCACTACTACGTGAATTATCTCACTCCGAACTACGCGGCGCTGTTCGGCAATTCGCCCAGCTCAATCCCGTATCTGCCGTTGAGCGATACCAATTATTCCCAACACGGCGACTACTCTCCCAAGCAATCGGCAGTGTTCACCGAGCTCAACTATGCGATTACCAGCCAATGGAAGGCGACGGCAGGTCTGCGCTGGTACGAGCTGCAGTACACCACGGTTCGCTATGAGGATGGCTGGAGCAACGGCGGCCCGACATTGTCTACCGGCGCGGCCAAGAACGCCGGCTTCAATCCCAAGGCCGAACTGTCCTACCAGGCGACCGAAGAGCAGCTCTACTACCTCAGCGCCTCGAAGGGCGTGCGCCCCGGCGGCGTGAACACCAGCAATCTCGCCGCAAAAGGCTGCGGTCAGGATTACGGTCCGTATCAACCCGACAGTTTGTGGAACTATGAGGGCGGCGCAAAGACGCGCTGGCTGGACGGCGCGCTCACCGTCAATGGCGCCGTGTACTACATCAAGTGGAGCGACGTGCAGCAGGGAAGGACCCTGCCCTGCTCCTATCAGATCACGGAGAACGCAGGGTCTGCCAAGGTGCACGGCGGCGAACTGGAGTTCCAAGGCAATATCGGCGCGCATGTACAGCTCGGGGCCGGCGTCGGCTACACCAAGGCGGTACTCGCCGCGGATGCGCCATCGCTGAACGGCATCAAGGGTCAGCAGCTGGAGAACGTGCCGCTGTGGAACGGCAACGCCAGTGCGAAGTATTCGTTCAATCCGCTGCCGGAGTATGACGGTTTCGTGCGCGCCGACGGTCAATACGTCGGCGAGTCCTATCCCAATTTCGATCGCACCGATCCGGCGACCTTCCAACGCGCCTATGCGCTGCTCGATCTGCGCGGCGGCATAATCCACGGCGCCTGGGAAGCTGACCTGTTCGTGAGCAACGTGTTCGACAAGCAGGCCGCGCTGTCGCGGTTCAATTCCGACAACTACGATGCATCGACGCGTTCACGAATCTTCACCAACCGGCCGCGTACCGCGGGGCTGTCGCTGCTGTGGAAATTTTGAATGGCGGGGCTGTCGCGTCCGTTTGGGTAACGCCTCGCACGCGTTTACGCGAAGCGGAGAGTGGCGCCCACACCCACGGCGCGAGCCTTCTGGAGCATTGCGTGGCCGAGCGCGATGTCGCTCAAGCTCAAGCCCCGATGCCAGAACAAAATGGTTTCCTGATCGCTCTCGCGCCCCGGCCGGAGGCCCGCGACGATTTGCCCCAACTCCGCATGCAGGTTCTGTTCGGTTATCTTGTCGAGATCGACGTGGCGGCGCAGCGCCCCGTAGGGCAATCCCTTGCGGCACTGCCCCCAATCATCGACGACCACTTTGTGCATGATGTCGGTCAGCGACAACTCCACCGCGCTCATCGTGCCGTACGGTATGACCAGCGCCCCCGGTTTGATCCACTCGGTCCTCAGCAACGGCTCTGGTTCGGCGAGACGCGAGGCCTCCACCACGATATCCGCGTCGCGCACACACTGCTCCCAGCTGTCGACTCCCAGCACCGGTTTGCCAAGATCCTCGGATAGGCGCCGGACGAATGCACTTTGGCTTTCCGTGCGCTTCGAATGCACGCGGATTTCGTCGAAATGGAAATAATGGTCCAGCAGCCTGATGTTCCAATAAGACGTGCCGCGTGCGCCGATGTGCCCGAGCACCGTGCTGGACTTCTTGGCCAGGTATTTGCCGCCAAGCGCGGTCACGGCGCCCGTCCGCATCCCCGTGAGCGAGGTGGCGTCGAGAATCGCCACAGGGGCGCCGGTCGAAGGATCGAAGAGATTCAATAGAGCGAGCTCGGAGGGCAGCCCGATCTTGTAGTTGTTCACGAAATCCCCGACCACCTTGACGCCCGCGAGCCCGAGGGGATGCACGACCCCGCGCAGCACATTGAAGTGTCCGACGGACGAATCGTGCGGTACGAGATGCACGCGTGGTTCAATGACCGCCGCCCCTCTACCCTGAGCGTCGAGCGCTCCTTCGACGGCATCGAGGATTTCCGCATCAGTGAGCGCAAGCCGCTCGATGTCCGGACCGTTGAGATACGTAAGATGGATGGGCTGCAATTCAATCAGTCTCCGTAAAGCGGCGAAAGCGCATCAAATCGCGTTCGGGATGGATCAATATCGCCGCCAGTAGTCCCAGCGCGGCAACGAAACTTCCGGCGTACACGAAGCCTGCCCGGAAACCCTCGATCGGATTCACGTTGATGTCGACGATGAGACCCATCGTATACGGCGCGCACAGTCCTGCAAGTGTTTGGATCGAGTTGGTGATGCCGAGCATCGCGCCGCGCTGCGAAACCGGGGAAATCTCGCCGATCAACGTTGAACCCAGCGTGAAGATGACGCTGCCGATGGAAAAGCTCAAGCCCACCATGAAAATCTTGGGCGCGCCCATGGGTACGAACGGTAGAGAGGCCATCGAAACTCCGGCGATGATCACGCAAAGCGTGCCGAGCAAGCCGCGGGCACCCCGGCTCGAGACGCCGAGCCGGGACAGCCGCTGCGACGCGTATGCCAGACTCGGGGCGAGCACCATTTGCATGATGGACGGCAGCGTAATGACCCATGCCGCGCCGGCAGGCGACATGTGCAGCGCTCCGATCAAGTAGTTGGCGAGCCACACGAGATTGAGGGCGATGATCCAATACGCGGCGAAACCCGCAATGAAAACTCCGACGGCGGTACGGCTGAGGAGCAAGCTCCGATAGGGAATCGTTGGTACCGCGCCGGTTTCGGCGTCCAGGGGTCGGTCAAGCGGTCCTTCGCGGCCCAGCAAGAACCAGAGACCAGCCCATGCGAGTCCCGCCGCCCCTAAAATGCCGAAAGCCGCATGCCAGCCGCGGGAAACGACGACCCAGGTGATCACCGGAGCGATGATGCCGGCCCCGAATGCGGCGCCGCTGGCAACGACGCTCGAGGGAAGTGCGCGATCCGCGTTTCCGAACCATTTGTAGACGGCATGCATCGCCACCGGGAAGGCAGGCCCTTCGGCCGCGCCGAGGACGACGCGGCTGCCCAGCAACACCGCAAAGCTCGAGACCCGGCTCGCGGGCAGCATGACTGCGGCCCAGACGACTCCCATTACCAACATCAGCGTCTTGGTTCCGACGCGATTCGCGACAAAGCCGACCACGATGCCGGAGAGGGAGAACAAAAGGAAAAATGCGCTGCCCAGCATCCCGAAGCGGGTATGGCTCAAGGCCAATTCCTGCATGATCGGAACGCTCGACAAGCCGATCACCGCCTTGTCGGCAAAGTTGATCAGCATGAATAGAAATACCAAAACGACGACGATCCAAGCGCGAATGACCGACTCCATCGACGGACGGCAACTCATCAGCCTACCTGTTATTGCCGCATCCCGCCCTACCCCTTTCGTCGATTCCGGCACGTTGATTGTTGGTTTAAAGTGGCGTGTCCAAGCGGGATTCGGGTGACATCGTGGCACTATCGTGGCAGGGTTTCAGATCGCTCATACGGCGCGCGTCCCCGGACTGGATCTGGCGCGTGGGCGTATTCATCATCGCCCTGGCGATCCTCATCGTGGTGACCACCCGCTGGACTTTTTGGGAGGGCAACGCAAAGTGGCAAGCCACGGATGACGCCTATCTTCAGGCGGATCTGACGCCGATCGCGGCCAAGGTGGCGGGTTACGTCCGCGCCCTGCCGGTACAGGATTTCGATCGGGTGCATGCCGGCGACGTCTTGGCTGAAATCGTCGATGATGATTATCGCGCCGCCGTCGCACAGCTCGAAGCGGGCGTAGCGTCCGCGGGCGCGCAGGTCCTGGCGCTCAAAGCGCAGCGCGAGCTTCAAGAGGCGAATGTTCAGGCAGCAAGGGCGACCATCGACGCCACGGCCGCCAATGCCGAGCAAAACAACCGGGATGTCGCGCGCCAGGAGCGCTTGCTCAAAACCGGGTCGTCATCGACCGAGTCCGCAGAGAAGCTGCAAACGGCCCGTGCCCAGCTTGCCGCGCAACTCGCTCAGAACCGCGCGCAGGCAACGGCGGCTATCCGCCAACTCGCCGTGCTGGCTGCCCAGCAGGCTCAAGCCGAGGCGTCTGTCGGCGCGCAGCTGGCCAATCTCAAGATTGCGCAGATCAACCTCGGTTACACGCGCATTCTCGCGCCGCAGGACGGCGTGATCGGCCAGCGCCAAATCAAACCCGGTCAGTACGTCGGGGTCGGAGGACAGATCACCACGCTCACTCCTCTTCCGCACGTCTGGGTGATCGCGAACTACAAGGAAACCCAGCTGACGCACGTGGCCGTCGGTGAGCAGGCCGAAATCACCGTGGATACCTTTCCGGGTCACCGGCTCCACGGCCACGTGCTGGCGTTTGCGCCCGGCGCCGGCTCGCAGTTCGCGCTCCTTCCGCCCGACAATGCCACGGGAAATTTCACCAAAGTGGTACAGCGTATTGCCGTCAAAATCGTGATCGACGATGCGGACGGCCTTCTCGACCGGCTGCGCCCCGGCATGTCCGTCGTTGCCCGGGTCGACACCCGGTCGCGCGATCATCGATGAGCACGCAGGGTCCGCCCGCCACCCCGACCGCGCCCGCGCCCGCGCCCCCGCCCGTGGCGGCGACCGCTATTCCCTGGATGGCGTTGTTGGCTGTGTTGCTCGGCACATTCATTTCCACCCTGACCACTCGGCTCTCCTCATTCGGCATCGCCGACATTCGCGGCGCCGTGCATGCCGGCTTCGATGAGGGCGCCTGGATCACGACGGCGCAAACCGTGGGCCAAATGCTGGTCGCACCGCTCGCCATCTGGTTGGGCGGGGTCTACGGATCGAGGCGGGTGTTGATCAACGCGGCGACGGCAATGGCCATAGTCTCCTTGATCGAGCCGTTCTCGCCGAATTTGCACTCCCTGCTGGCGCTGCAATTTGCGAGTGGCATTGCCTCGGGCTTCTTCGTACCGCTGACGCTGAGCTTCATCCTGCGGAACACGCCGCCCAAGGTGTGGGCATACGGTGTTGCGATCTATGCCTTGAACTTGGAAGTGTCGCTCAACGTCTCCGCCTCGTTGGAGGGCTGGTACCTCGAGCATCTCTCATGGGCATGGATCTTTTGGCAAAACGTGCCGCTTGCCGTGAGCATGGCCCTGTGCCTGCGTTTCGGCGTCGGCCCCGACCCGGTCAACCCTGCTCCGCCGCCGGCCGATATTTTCGGTCTGGTCTCGGGGGGCATTGCTTTGGGGTTGATCTACGCTGCGTTGGACCAAGGAAACCGGCTCGACTGGGCCAATTCGGGATTGGTGTGGGGCCTGGTGCTGGCCGGCGTTTTGCTGCTGATCGCGTTCCTGGCGCATGAATTGCACACACCTTACCCCGGAGTCGATATGAGGGTCGTCCTGGCATCGCCGCTGCCGCGCTTGCTGCTGTTGATCGCCTTCCTGCGGCTTACCATTCTGTCCACCTCCTATGCGATTCCGCAGTTTCTCCAGGTCGTGCGCGGATTCCGAGCGCTCGAGGTGGGGCAGACCTTGGTGTGGATCGCGGTGCCGCAGTTGCTCGTGGGCTTCTCGGCCGGCTATTTGCTGCGCCGGACCGACCCGCGGCTGGTCGCTTCGGTCGGCTTCATCTGCATTTGCAGCGCCTGCCTCATGGTGGCGCACGGTCTTACGCCGGTATGGGGCACCGACCAGTTTCTTCCATCATCCCTTTTACAGTCCGTCGGCCAAAGCTTCGCCCTCTCGGCAATCATATTCTTCGCGGTGCTGCATCTGCGCCCGCAAGATGCGCTCACCTTCGGCGCCGCGACGCAGGTCGCGCGTCTCATGGGCGGTGAAGTCGGTTCGGCCTTCATCGTCACCTTCATTCGGGTACGCAGCCAGATCGCGTCGAACCATCTCGGCCTGCATGTGCAAATCGGGGACGGGCGAGTGGTTCAGAGGCTGGAGAGCTACGCCGCCGCCACGGCGGCGGCCGGTAATTCGGGTCCCGCTCGCGGCGCGGCCGTGCTCGGGGGCGTGGTCCGCCGCATGGCGGTCACTCAGGGAATCATCGATGCCTTCGTGGTGATCGCCGCGCTTACCGCCGTAACGCTCATTATCATCGTGACCCGTAAAGCCGCGCCGCCCGGACCCGCCTCTTACGTATCGCCATTCGCACGGCGCGTTCCATGAACCGTATCCTGCATCGCGCCCTCGACATTCTGCGCCCCGTGGTCTGTACCCTGCGTCGCGCGGTCCGCCTGCGCCCCGTGGTCTGCAGGCTGCGTCGCACGGTCAACACCCTCCGTTGCGCGATGGGCTGCTGCTGTGTCGCCGGCCTCCTGACGGCGCTCGGCTGCGCCCTCGGGCCCAATTATCATCCGCCGACCCCTGCGGAAGGCGCGGATGCGCCGCTGATCTCCCGCACGGCAACCGCGGAAACAACCGCTGAGCCTCCCGATGACTGGTGGCGTCTCTATCACGATGCGCTGCTCGATCGGCTGCTGCAGGAAGCCTTCGCCGCCAATGCGGATTTGAAGGTAGCCGAAGCAAATCTATCGGCGGCGCGCGCGGTGCTGGAAGCGGCGAAGAGCGGCCGCTACCCACAGACGAAAACGGAGTCCGCCGGAACGTACGGCCGCGATCCGGTCACCGATGAGATCTTGGAGCTCGGAGGCCATCGCCCGGAGAACACCTGGATCTTCGATGCGCTCTTGGATGTTTCCTATGAGATCGATTTGTTCGGCCATGTGCGCCGATCCATCGAGGCCTCGCGCGCGGACACCGCAGCCAATGCAGCCGTGCGCGACGGCGTCAAGGTCACGCTCGCCGCCGAGACCGCGCGCGCGTATGCGCAAATCTGCGCCCTCGGCGAAGAAATCGCCGTGGCCCGTCATTCCCTCGACGTGGTCAGCCGGGAATCCGATATAACCCTCCACCGCCACGAGGCCGGCGCGAACTCAGAGTTCGATGTGGTGAGAGCCCAAGGATTGGTCGCGCAGGTGCGCGCCGGCATTCCGCCCTTGGAAGGCCAGCGGCACGCAGCATTGTTCCAACTCGCCGCCCTGTTGGGCCGTACTCCCGCTCATGTGCCGGCCGATGTCGACAGCTGCGTGACACCGCCGCACCTCGATACGCTCATCCCCGTCGGCGACGGGGCCGCGCTGCTCAAACGCCGTCCGGATGTGCGCCAGGCCGAATGGCGGGTCGCTGCCGCCACGGCGCGCATTGGCGTTGCCACCGCCGACCTGTACCCGCTCATCAGCCTCACCGGCTTCTACGGCGGCGTCAGCACACGTTTCGACCAGCTCACCACGAATGACGCGCGCGCCTGGGGCGTAGGTCCGAGCATCAGCTGGAGTTTCCCTAACCAATCTCTGCCGCGCGCGCGTGTGGCCCAGGCCAAAGCCGCCGCGGCCGCCGCGCTCGCCGGCTTCGACGCCGCCGTTCTGCAGGCCCTCAAGGAGACCGAACAGTCTCTGGCAACTTACGGCGCGGAACTCGAACGCCGCCAAGCCTTGGCCGATGCAGAAGTCAGCGCCCAAAGGGCATTTGATCTGGCCCACGACCAGTTCGTTGCAGGTTCATTGACCAACCTCGAGCTGCTGACCACGGAGCAATCGTTGGTCGCCGCGGACGCAGCCGTCGCCACCTCCGACGCCGCGCTGGCTCAGGATCAAGTGGCCCTGTTCAAAGCGCTTGGCGGCGGATGGCACGGACCGTGACGGTATTCGACGTAAGTCATCCTCTCGTGAGCAGCACCACGATCAGTGCGGTCACGAAAGAAACGACCACGGTCGTGACCAGGCCGAGGATACCGTCCTTATGCTCTCTGTACGACAGGTCCATGCGCCCGCGCCGGGTGTGCAGACGAATCGCACGATCGGCGCCCGCAAACGTCACCGCGATCGAGAGTGTCGCGTCGTTGCGGCGCATGTACTTGATCAGCCTTCGGTATTGCAGGTAGCGAAGCGGCAATTCCAGCTTTGCGGTGAGCAGCTTCGATCGGATCTCGTCCGGAAAGGCCGACGTGTCGACGCTTTGCGGTTGACCCTCCTTGCTCCAGGATTCACCCTCTCCCAGGGGATGCATCGCAAGCCACAGTACCTGCTCGCCGGTAACCTGCACTTCCTCGTCAATGTTCTCACGATAGTAGTACAAGCCGTGCAAGATACGATCTTCGTCGTCTCGACTCATGTCAATTGGGCGCCGCTGCTTGTGAGAAGACGGGTGTACTCGGTAGCATAAAGCATATATTGCCGTTCGATAACGGGTCACGCTAGTGAGGATGACGCGATCAATAGCCGGAACCATCGAGCATGGATTTGGTCAGACTCCCCCGTGGTGTCCCAATACCATACCCTGCTCGCACTCGCAGGCATCTGTGCGGTGCTCGCCGGCTCGCCGGTGGCTCACGCAGAAAGTGAAAATGCACTCGTTGCGTCCGGACGTTCCACGCGGATCGTGCCGGCGGCATACTTGCGCATGCCGCATCTGGCGAGCGGCAAGATCCCGCTGCTCCTGTCTCAAACGGGCGCCTTCAGCGATACGCGCAACCTCGTCCCGAGCGGAGGCCTGATTCCCTACGACATCGTCGTGCCGTTTTGGTCCGACGGAGCGGCCAAGTCGCGATGGGTCGCCATTCCAAATGCGAAGATCAAGTATTCGCCCACCGGCGACTGGACCTTTCCGAAAGGCACGGTGTTCGTCAAGACTTTCGAATTGCCGACCGACGCAGCCGATCCCGGCGTCAAACGCCGGCTCGAGACTCGTCTATTGGTATGTGACAGCGCGGGCGGCGTGTACGGAGTCGTTTACAAATGGAGACCGGACTCGAGCGACGCGGATTTATTGAGCACGAATCAAACCGAAGAGATTCCAATCAAAACGACGATGGGCGAAGCGCGGCGGCAGACGTGGTATTACCCGAGCCGGCCGGATTGTCTGGCTTGTCACAACGCGAAAACCAGCGGCGTACTCGGCGTGAAAGCGCGTCAAATGAACCGTGCATATACTTACCCGTCGGGGGTGACGGACAATGAGCTTCGGGCGTGGAATCATGCGGGATTGTTCGCGGCGCAAGTGAATGACGCGGACCTGGCGCGGGTACCCACACTCGCGGCGGCCGATGATGCAACGCGAAGCGTACAAGACCGGGCCCGATCGTATCTGGACGCCAATTGCGCCCAGTGTCACCGGCCGGGAGGCACGGTCGCCTACTTCGACGCCCGATACGACACCCCGCTCGACAAGCAGGGGTTGATCGATGGGCCGGTTTTGATCGACCAGGGAATCGACAGGCCGCGGGTGATCTCCCCGCATGACATCTGGCGCTCGATCGTATACATGCGAGTCGACACGGTGGATGACATCAAGATGCCGCCGGTCGCGCGCGAAACAATCGATCAAAAGGGCGTAAAGCTGCTGCAGGAATGGATTACGAGCTTGCCCGGACGAGCGGTCTTGGATCCGCCCGCGATGGCGCCGGCGGGCGGGACGTTTGGCGGCCCCGTCGAGGTCTCGCTGACCGAACGCGAACCGGGCGCCGACATACGCTACACCTTGGACGGGAGCGTGCCGGGCCCTTCGGATGCGCGCTACGAAAAGCCGATCGAACTCACGGGTCCTGCGGTCCTGCGGGCGAGAGCCTACAAGGACGGCTTCACCCGAAGCATCACGACCCAACAAGTATTCATCGTCGGAAAATGATCCGCATCGTTATTCGTCGTCGGAAATCACCCGCTCCCCGCATCCCGCGCTCAATTCGTGGGCACGACGGCGACGGCCCAAGGGCTCGAGCCTGCCTTTACCCGCGCGATTTCCTTGCCGGCGTCGA
>DASYFQ010000058.1:0-29679 GCA_036498345.1 Steroidobacteraceae bacterium | reverse complement strand
CCCACGATGCGGGTGGTCTCGGTAAAGGGGTCGCTGCTATACACCAGGACGTCCTGACGGGCTTCGATACCCGATTGATCGCGGGCGACCTGATCCGAGCAACAGCTGCCGCCGAGCGAGGGAACGGGATGCATAGGATCGTCCACGAATTCGTCCGCTGCCGAGCCGGCCTTGGGCAGCTGCGGACGCAGATGGCCGTCGCCATTCGCGCTGTTGGCGTGGCCGTCGCTGCTCAAAAACAGGCGCACCGGCCGGCCTCCGGGCGGAGGCCAAACATCGGCCGTTTTCCACTGGCTCGAATTCAGCACGTAGTATTGGACAGGCGGCAGCGCGGCGCCTTTGCCGTCGTCTTTCAGCCACCGATCGAACCACTGGCTGATCATAGTCACATAATCGAAGCGTCCGTCTCCGACTTCTCGATCTCCCACCGAGGTGGACTCGGTTTCGGTGCCCATGTGGCAATGGGCGGTGGGTCCCATGACCAGGTGCTGATTGGGCGAGGTTCGCGACAAATATTGAAACAGCTTGACCGTGGGGTAGGCTTCGATCACGTCGTACCAGCTATCGATGTGCAGGCCGGGCACCTGTGTCTTGTCGCCGTTGCGAACGAAGTCGAAGCTCTTCCACTCGGGACTGGCGGGGTCGAGTCGGATCAAACCATCCCACTCGGTCTTCGGAGCACCGCTGGCGCTCAGAATATCGGCACTGGGCAGATGGCTGGCGAACGTCGGGAAGTCGGGCATTCCATGCACGGGCTCGGGTGAAAAGCTGGCGGCAATGCGCGAGCGTGTGTCCTGGCTCGCTCCCGCGGGCAGCACCGGGCGGTCTTGCAGGCCGAAGCGGTGATACCACCACGACCAGGCGAGATCGGGCACCCCGCCGTGATAAAAAATCCCCTGGTCATGGTAGCCGGGAATGCTGCCTGCTCCGGTCGCACCGGCCATTTCGACCATGGCCTTGTGCGCGGGGTGATTGATCGTGGCGAGTGGCGGCTGGCTCTCGGCGCTCGACGAGCACCCGAACGTGCCGACTTTGCCGTTCGACCAACTCTGTCGCGTAATCCACTCGAGGATGTCGTAGCCATCGTCGTTGGCGCCTTTCAGCCAATGGTAGTTCCCCTCGGACCATTGAGTACCGCGATCGTTGACGATCGCGACCGCGTATCCGCTTTTCACCAGGCGTGACAGCAGATGCGGCGCCAGAGGCTCGCTGACTTCCGACGCAGGTGTGTAGGGCGTGCGAATTAGAATCACCGGCAATTTCTGCGGCGCACCGCTCGTGGGGATGATCAGGTTGGCCGAGAGGTTCACGCCGTCGCGCATCGGTACCGGCACGACGGGTATGAAGTCGGCAACGCCCTCGAGTCCGAGCACGCGCAGTGGCGTGGGCGAGTCGGCGCCGGCGAGCTGATCCTTCAAGTCGACCGCGGTCGATTCCGGCACGGTGACGGTCACATTGCGGCTATCGCCGGCGGCCGCCCAACCGTGGCAAGCAAAATTCGCGAGCACGAGCAGGGTCGCCCACGCAAGGGCGACGCGAGTCACGGCATTGCCGCCATGATTTGGGATTGCAGGCGCGACGCGCAGAAAGTTACCACCCATAAGTTTGTCCAAGTCGTGGAGATCTCCGCCGGCAAAGATCGCGGTCAAGTCATCGCCGTCACTTGCTCGGCCGCGCGCCGCGCCTCGCGCACGGCAGCGGGCCAATTCTGGTTCCCTTCCAACTCCGAGTGTGCAAAGGCCACGCGGGCAAGCGGCTGCCTCAATATATCGCGCGGCGCCGCCTTGCCGTTGCGTCCGAAATAGAAGCCCGGACCCGCATTGACATAAGCGTGGCCCCAGCGATTGAGCACGATGCCGGCAATGTCCTTGCCGGGATCGAATCCTCCGGCGCTGAACATTTTGACCATTTGCCGGCGAATTTGCCTCTCATAGTCCCGGTACGTCGTTCCCAGCATGCGCGCCCGCGCCGCCGGACCTTGCTGTGCCAAAGGAAGGCCCAATTCGCTGAACGGTACGTAGAAGGTGAATATATTCGGCTTGTCGGGATCCAACGGCGGCCGATAGTCCCCGACGTACATGTTGGGCCTCATGTTGGCGGTAAAGCCGAATCCGCCCCGCCACGAGCACGCGGTGAAACCGAGCTTATAGAGGAAACGCCAGTTCGTGAGCGCGACGTTCACGACGAGCATGGGCGAGCGGGGGAAATGGCTCATGGCTTCCACGTAATCGACGGGAAGGTCGCCGATGAGCCGTTTGGCGGTCCAGCTCGCCGAGGCCATGACGACGGCTCGCGCTTCGACGCTCGAGAGCTTTCCGTCGCGCGCGTACGTGATGGTGGCGAGCTCTCCCTTGGGCGTGCGGTGCACCGCATTCGCCACATCGATCACGGTGGAGCTGACCCGGATTCGCGTGGGCGCACCGGTGCGATCGAGCATGTCGAAACGAATATGCCCGTTGTGGACCTCGGCGAAGCTGCCGCCGCCGACCGCTTCGGGCACCAATGATTTCACCAGCATGCGAAGAATGGCCTCGTTACCGCCGGGAAAGCTGTGGATATTCTTGACCTGCTCGAGCTTTTCGGTCACCGCGAGGAAATCGCTGGCGGGGCCAAGACCTTGAAAGCCGGGCAGCTCGTCATAATAGGCGGCATACGCCGACAACACATCGCTGCCGAGTCCGGCGGCGGAGGCGAGCAAGGGATCGGCGTAACGGGAGACGGCCGGCGATAGTCCGCGCTCGCGAGTGAGGAATTCCTCGTACGTCATGGTATCGAGCCACCGCTTCATTTCGTCAGGGCTGCCCGCGAACGGCTTGGCTTTTTCGTTGCGCCAGCGCATAAGGTCGCGGCGCGTCTGCTCGTCCCACGGCGTTTCTCTGAGACCGTTGCTCCATGGATTGCGTACCCAATGCGGAGCGGGAGCGTCGAAGAAAAAGCCGTGACTGTCGAAGTCGTCCGCCCAGAGCTGGTAGATGTAGTTATCCGGGGCGAAGGCCAGCTGCTTTCGGTCCGCGCTCAGCCGTCCGTACTCGACGTCCATGGGCAAGCCGAGATCGCGCCACATGTCGCCGCGCCATCCGGGATCGGAGCCGGCGAGATCCGTGTCGTTCGAACCCTGCGGGCCTATCAGCCGTTGGCCTTGCACCATGAACTCATTGCGCTTGGCCTCGCCGCCCGGAACGGCGTGATTGTCGAGGATCAAGCAGGTCTTTCCCTGGCCGGCGAGCTTACGGAAAAAGTAGGCGGCACCTAGCCCTGAAAAGCCGCCTCCGACGATCACCAGGTCGTACACTTCGCCGGTCGACGTCGCCGTACCCGTCTTGCCGCTCCATTGGCCGTCGCGCATGGCGTGCGCCGCCGACACGACCTCCCAGGTATTTCCATTAGATCGGGCGAAATCGCCGACTCCGGCATAGCCCGTCCAGGAGGCGCCTTCCGATGCCGAGGCAGCACCAGCCGGAGCTGCCGTGAGCGCATGGGCGGGGCACGCGGCATGCAGCAGGGCGGCCCCCAGCCCCACGGCGGCGGAGCCGACGAAATCGCGGCGCGTAATTTCGCCGCCCATGCCGAGGGCTCGTTCCTCCGCATCGAGGGGCGCGGCGGCCTGAACGGGATCCGGTGGGTTCATTCTTGCTTGGGCGGCATGTTGGCATCGAACCACGCGAGCATGCGCTCCATCACGTCGACGGCATGCGCGGGATCCTTGAACTGATGGCCTTCGTTGGGGTAGACGACCAGCTCGGTCTTGACTTTGTACTCCTTGAGCGCATGCCAGTATTCGAACGACTGCGGCGTGGGGCATTCGACGTCCGAGTCGCCGACGACCAGAAGCGTCGGCGTGCGCACGTTCTTGACGAAATTGATGGGCGAACTCTTGGCGTACACGGCCGGATCTTCGTACACCGACGCACCGAAGTACGGAATCATCCATTCGTCGATTCCATTCTCGCCGTAGTACGACAGCCAGTCAGCGAGACCCGCGCCTACGACGCCTGCGCGGAAACGCTGAGTCTGCGTGAGCGCCCACATGGTCATGTAGCCGCCGTAACTCCAGCCGCTGAGCCCGACACGGTCATTGTCGACGGGCTGTGTTTTGATCACATGATCGATGCCGGCGAGTATGTCGCGCAAATCACCACCACCAAAATCCTTGATGTTGGCGCGCTTGAACGTCTCGCCGAATCCGGAGCTGCCGCGCGGATTGGGATAGAACACGAAGTAACCATGCGCCGCGAGCAGGACCGGACTGTCGCCGAGCACGGTGGGCCAGGAGGGAGCGGTCAGCCACGCTGGCCCACCGTGTACCCAAACCACCATGGGGTACTTGGTGCCCGGGGAAAGTGTCTTCGGCGGAACCAGCCAGCCTTGCACATCGAAGCCTTCGTTTTGCCAATGCACGCTGACGGCATTTCCCCAAGGCACCTGCGCCGACGGACGTGAGAGCGGCAACGGCTGCGGACGCCAGGCCCCGATCTCGCCGCTCAGTATCATGGGCGCTTCGTTGAAGGTCTCGCGGATCGCGGCGGTGGACTTGCCGTCGGACGCAATCGAAATGCCCCGGGCGTAATTCGCCGGCCCCCGGAGTGTGTCGGCGCCCTGATACAGCGTTCGTATGGAATTGGTCTTGACGTTCACGATGGTCAGCGCGCTGCCGCCGTCCGCCGCTTCGGCGAGCACCAGATCTTCTGAGCTGCGCCACGCCAGCCAGAACGCCGAGCTGCGCCGTTCCCGCGCCAGCATCTTCGGCGTGCCGCCTGCCGCGGGAATCACGTACGGGTTGCCGCTCGCGATGCTTTCGTCGCTCGAGAGACCGCCGATGTATGCAATGTTGCGGCCGTCCGGAGACCATTTAGGCGCGGCGATCTGCAACGTCGTCCGGAGAATGGAGCGCGCACCGCCTGCGGCCGCGTCGATGACGTACAACTCCGCTACATACCAGTTGTTGTCTCCGGAGCCGTGAGCTGCAGTGGCCACGAAATTCTTGCCGTCCGGTGACCAGTCATATTCGTACACGTAGAGATCGGCGGGCGATACCTGGCGCAGGGTACCCGTGGCTGTGTCCACGACCGCGATGCGCTGCTCGAATACCTGCGCATCGACGACTCCCGCGACGGGCGCGCCGGCGGACAAGGGCCCCGCGACGCGCGAGGAGTTCTCGGTAAAAAGAACGGCGATGGAACGCCCATCGTGAGACCAGAGCGGAGTCGCCAGGTAGCCCTTCACTGAAGTGAGGCGCCGTGCGCTTCGATGCGCAGTGTCGTACAAGTAAAGCTGCTTCTGTCCCGGCGACTCGGCATCCGACAGGAAGGCCAGCATGGAGCTGTCGGGAGACCAGGCAGGTGAGTCCTCTTCCGGCGGCGCCTTGAGAGGTTCGGCTCTGGCGGGAGCCGTGACATTGACCGGTGAGTCGTTCTTTCCGGCCGGCGCCAGATAGATCGACGTGCCGATGGTGAAATCGCCGCCATTGCCGGGCGCTGCCTGCACCCAGGCGAGACGGCGATGGTCGGGCGAGAGCGCTACCTCGCGATAGTCCGTCGTCGTCATGATGCTGCGCATGTCATCCGCCATGGATTGCACATGGGCGCTGCAGACGCAAGCAGCGAGCGCTGCCGTCAGTGCGAACGAGGCTCGCTTCGAGGTTCTCATCGTAGTGGGTCCTTCATTTCATCAGCGGCAGTTCGAGGTAGGACGCATGCGCCGGATCGTGAAGAATCTCGTTCTTCGCAATGACGGCGCGGCTTTCATCGAAGTTGTTGCCGCCGGTATTCAAGTTGCGCTCGTAGGCGGGGAAATTGCTGCTGGTGATCTCGATGCGCAGGCGGTGGCCTTTCTCCAGCCGTATGGCAGTGACCATCTGATCGAGCGTCACCTCATACGCCGTGGACGGGCGCATGAGCGCTACATGGTGGATGCCATCGCGATAGCGCATGCGTTTCGCGGTGTCATACAAATTGAGCGCCCGGCCGTCGGGGAGAACATCCACCAGCTTCAGCATGATGTCGGTGTCGGGTGCCGTAGATCGAACGAAGAGCTTCGCCTTGACGTATCCGGTGAATGTGTGGTCTCGCGTGAGCACATCGCTGGTGTATACCAGGACGTCCTGTCGGCTCTCGATGCTTTTCTGGTCGATCGAGAGCTCGCTGGAACAACAGGACGCGCCCTTCGACGGAACGGGATTCATGGGGTCATATTGTATGGCGTCCGCCGTTTCGCCCGTGGTGGGCGGATGCGGGTCGAGCGTACCGCCGCCGGCGAGTGAGTTCGCCGCAGATTTTGCGTGAAGATATAGCCGGTATGGGTCGGAGCGGACGGGCCAGGAATCGGTCTTGGTCCAGCTATTCGTCCGCATGGTGTAGAACTGGACCTTGGGCATGTCAAAGGACCCCTTGCCGTCATTTTCCACAAAATGATCGAAAAACGCGATGATCTGCGAGGCGTAGTCGAACCTGGCGTCGCCGACGTCGTTCTCGCCGATGCGGGTATGCTCAGTTTCGGTGCCTTGCATACAGTGCTGGGTCGGTCCGACCAGAAGGTATTGATCGGGGGAGTTGCGGCTCAGATACTCGTACAGCTTGGCGGTGGGATAGATCTCGACCAGGTCGAACCAGCTGTCCATGTGCAGCCCGGGGACCTTGGTCGAGTCGCCCGAGCGCAGGAAATCGTAGCTCTGCCAATCCTGGCTCGCCGGCGCAATGCGCATGAGCGTGTCGAAGTCCGTCTCGGGAGAGCCGGCTGCCTTCAAGATATCGGCGCTCGGTAGATACCCCTCCAGATCGGCCCGATATGGTGGGGTCGAGTCCGGCGAATACGAGTGCGCCAGGCGGGTGCGCTGCTCCTGCGAGAGACCCGCCGGCATGACCGGGTGAGCGTGGTGGCCGAAGATTTGAAACCACCAGGACCAGAATAACTGCGGGACACCGCCCAAGTACCACACACCCTGGTCGCTATAGCCCGGGATTTCGCCGACGCCGGTCGCCGCGCCGATCGGGACCATGGCCTTGTGCGCCGGATGGTTCAGGGTGGCAATAGGCAATTGTCCTTCGGCGCTCGAGGAACAACCGAACGTGCCGACTCGTCCATTCGACCATGGTTGCGCGGCGATCCAATTCAACGTGTCGTAGCCGTCGTCCTTGATGCCGCGCAGCCAGTGATACTCGCCTTCGGACCATCTCGTGCCGCGGTCGTTGACGACGACGAGCGTGTAGCCCTTTCGCACCAGCCGGGAGAACATCTCCTTGCGGAAGCCGCGGCTGAGCTCTCCCACCGGCGAGTATGGAGTCTTGACCAAGATGACGGATGACTTGGCGCCGTTCGGGACGGCTCGGATCGGATGCACGATGGTCGCGGACAGGTTCACGCCGTCGCGCATCGGCACGGGCACTTCTTCCTCGATCGTCGCGTTGCCCTGTAGATCGAGCGTCTCCAAGATGCCGAGGTTGGCGCTCTCGGCCTGCGCGCCTATTTGCTTGGCGACCGCCTGAGGAATCGTCACGTGGACGGTTTGCGGCATTGCCTCCCGGGGGAATCCAACGACACAGGCAAGCAGGAATAATCCGGCGCCGCCGGTGACGCGCCCTGGTTCTGATCGCATTCGTTCTCCCCCCCTGATGAGCCGAGATCAATCGCCGCTGATGCTAGAACCCCACGTGAAACCGCACGCCGTAAGTCCTTGGTCGGCCGATGATGCGATTGTCGCCGGGCTGGTACGGCTGCAGCCGATTTCCCGCGGCGACCTGGCTCACCAACAGATTGTCGGTAAGGTTGGTGCCGTAAAGAGCGAACTCGTACTTCCGGATGGCGTAGGTCAGCGAGGCATTGACCATGCTGGACGACGGAATGGGCCGGGTGGTCGGATCCTGCAGATTGAACTCGTTGTACGTGGCGCTCCTGAACGTGTAGTCAGCCGACAGGCGAAGCGATCCTTCGCCCATGGGCATGACGTAGTCGGGCCCCGTCGTGACGATCCACCGCGGGAAGAACGGCACTTTCGATCCCGAGGGCGCATTGAGGTTCAGCAGCGGGCCGTTGGCCTCTGCATCGGTGAACGACGAATTCAAGTTCAGAGTGAGCGAGTCCGTTGCTTTGGCGCGGGTTTCGAGCTCGAATCCGCGGCTCTTGATCTTGCCTTGGTTCTCGACGAATGGATATCCGCAGGCCAGCGGGAAGGTGGTCTGCACGTCGCCCCAGTTGATGTAGAACGCGGTGACGTTGGCCACGATGCGGCCGTTCCAAAAGGTGCCTTTTTCGCCAATGTCGTAATCCCACAAGTGGTCGGGGCCGAAGGTGGGCGGCGCGTTGGTCAGGTGTGCGGCCGCGAGATCGGCGGCGCAAAATGACAGCGGTACGGGCAGATTCACTCCGCCATACCGAAAGCCGCGCGCCGCCTGCGCGAAGAACATGAGATTGTCGGTGGGCTTGTACGAAATGACCGCGCGGGGATTTCCGCCGGAGGACGTCGTCGTGCCATTGGCCACCAGCGGGTCGCCGGGGCCGAGCGCGCCCGCAATGCCGGTGAAGAACAGATTGAAATCCTGCTTGAAGTCGAAGTAGCGCGCGCCGAGCGTCAAGTCGACTTTCGGCAGGATCTCGTAAGTTGCTTCGGCGAACAGCGCGGTCTGATGCTCTTTGACATCGATCGTGCCGAAGAAAACATTGTCCTCCCGCGGCGTTCCGTAATCGGCGACGGAGCTGAATCCGGGAATGCCGTACAGGCCGGCGACGACGGCGTCGAAGCCGGCGGAATAGACATCCTGCGGATAGAAGCGATGGTATTGCTCATGGAAAGCACCCACGCTCCAGCGGAACTTCCGGTCCTGCCGCGAAACCAGGCGAATTTCCTGGGTCGCGTCCTTGACCGAATTGATCTGAAATCCCTGCGCGGGCAGCAAGACGCCCGGTGTCAGCAACGCTTCGTCGAAGAAATCGAAGGAGCGCTCGTCGGTGAACCGTCGGTCCTGATATGAAACGGATGCGATGAGGTGCGCAAACCCGAGGTCGAAATCGCCGGTCAGGTTGTAGAGCTTGAAGTAGTCATCGAATCTCTCGGGCAGCAGCGACTCGTAGGCATATTTGCCGATCTGCGGGTAGGTGAAATAGTTGCCGTGGTCGGTGAGGCGCGCAAAGGTGACGCTCGCGTCGATGGCGGCGCTCTCATTGGGAGTCCAGCGCGCGGCGACGCGCCCCTGGGTCGACTCCACGTCGTTTGCGCGCGGCGTGTGCGTGCCGATGTTGTTGATGAAGCCCGAGTCCTCGCCGCGATAGACGGCGACTCTGACGCCGAGCACATTCTCGATCAACGGCAGATTCACCAGGCCTCGGGTGCTGTAGTTGAAGCTTCCATGATCGGTATTGGAGAGCGCGGTGTCGAAACTTCCGGAGAGGGTGTTCGGGTCCGGCTTCTTCGAGATCAAGCGGATGGTGCCGGACATCGAGCCCGCGCCGTACAGGGTTCCTTGCGGCCCGCGAATGATCTCGATCCGTTCAAGGTCGAATACCTTGAGGTCCGGATTTGCGGATTGGATCGAGATGGGCGCATCGTCCAGGTACGTTGAGGTCAGCGAACGGTCCTGAAGCGTGGTGATATCCGGCGCCGTGGTCACGATACCGCGCATCTCGATCGAATTGACGCCCGGCGAGTCCTGTTGCACGTTGATCGACGGAACCGTGCGCCCGAAATCGGCTACGGACCCGAGTCCCTTGTTTTGGAGCTCGGTGGCGGAGATCACCGAAATGGCCATCGGCACGCGCTGAACCGACTCGTTTCCCTGCCGGGTGGCGCTCACGACGATTTCCTCGAGGCCCTCCGTCGATCCGACAGATGCGCTTTGGGCAAATGCGCCCGGATTGGATGCCAGAAAGATCGCACCGGCCAGCGATAGCCCTTTCCTTACCGCTCGGGATACGGAATTGGTGTTGTGCGAATCGTACATGCGGCTATCCCCTTACATTTTCTGCGGCGACGTCTCTTGCGTCTCGTCAGCCGAAATATAACCGGAGGGCCGCGCCGGTATGTGCGGGCGGTTAGGTTAGCCGCCGCAATCCTTTGGCGAACGGGCAAAACCTTGAGCGCGGCGGCGCGTCGCATGCGCGCAAGGCGGAGCTGATCAAATTCAGGCAGAGACCGGCGAAGCGAGTGTCGCTTCGGCTCGCTGCAAATCGCTGCGGATGTCGCGACCGGCCGCCCAGAAATGGTAAGCCGCCCAGATACCGGTGAGCGTATTGAGCTCCAGAGCCCAGCGCAGAGATTCGGCGCCCGCGCCGAAATGCAACGCGAACTGATCGCTCAATATCCCGATGAGTTGCGGAGCGAGGGCGAGATTGGCGACGTTCGCTCCGAACAGCAGGAGCGCACAGGTCACGCCGCGCATTCTCGGCCTGACCAGACTTTGAGTGAGGCTCAGTATGGGCCCGAGATTCAAGTAAGCGACGGGAACGAACATCCACAGGGCAACGGTGGCCAGCGTCAGACTAGCGGCCGAATAAACGGCCGCCGACGCCAACGCACCGCACAGCGTCGCGGCAGCCACCACCCAGACTTGCCAGCGCAAATCGCGGCGCGCGAGCCAATGAATCAACAGGCCTCCGAGAATGATGCCGACCGCGCCCGCGATTCCGGACACCGTGCCCACGAGCGTGCCCGCCTGACCCGTGCTCAGGTGGTGCGAGCGCGAGAAAAACGCGGGCGTCCACCATAGCAGGCCCCAGCCCCAATACGTCACGACGGTGCCTCCGGCGAGCACATGCAGCAGCGAGCGCTGCCGTGCGATGAACCGCAGGGTCTCCGACAGCGGCGTGGCGGTGACTGCCGCCATCGATGACGATCCCCCTCGCGCAGGCTCGCGCATCGTGAAGCGAACTACGAGGGCGAGCAGGATGCCCGGGAAGCCGAGCGCCAGGAAGGCCGCGCGCCAGCCGAATGCTTCGGCGATGTTGCCGCCCGCCACGGACCCCAGCATCGAGCCGGCCGCGGCGCCGAGAGTAAAAATGGCGTTGGCAAACACCAGATGCGAGCGAGGAAAGATATCGCTGAGCATCGATTGAGATCCGGGGGTGCCGCCGGCTTCACCGGTGCCCACGCCGATTCGCGCCAGCAGCAACTGCATGAAGTTACCGGCCATGCCCGACAATGCCGTCATGAGCGACCAGATGCCGAGCGATACCGCGATGAGCTTTCGGCGGTCGACCCGGTCCGCGATCATGCCCAAGGGAATGCCCATCCCGGTGTAAAAGACGGCGAGCGCTGTCCCGGTCAGGAATCCAATGGCGGTATCGCTCAACTGCAACTCGTGCTTGATCGGCTCGATCAGGGCCGATACGACGAAGCGATCGGCGATGTTGAAGGCATACACCAAGGTCAAGATGCCGAGCGCGTACCAGCCTTGCCAGGAAATGACGGCCGCGCGCCGGGGCGTACCCTCGCTCAAGGCGGCTTAACCACGCATCCTCGCGCCGCCCGGGTCGATCAAGGTTTGCGGCACCAAGCGGGCCGGCCGGGATTCTCCCAGCAACGTGACGCTGAGCTCGCCGGACGCCGCGGCCGCGCCGGCGGAAACATAGCCCATCGCCAGGCTTTTCCCGACACAGTGGCCGTAACCGCCGGAAGTCACATAGCCGACATATTCCCGGTCGCGGTAAATCGGTTCATAACCCGCGGCATCGGCACGGTCGGCGTCGATCTCGAGCGTCACGAGCACGCGCTCGGGCGTGCTGTCGCGGTCCTCGAGCGCCGCGGCACGGCCGATGAAGTCACCCTTCGAATAGTCCACGAAGCGGCTGAGGCCGGTCATTCGAGGGGTGTAGTCGCGGGAGAACTCCCGTGACCAGATGCCGAAGCTTTTCTCGAGCCGCAGCGAATTCAAGGCGTACATGCCGACCCATCGGCCCTCGTACGTCGCCCGCGCCCGCTCGACCGCGCGATAAAGGGCGCCCATATGCAGATTCGGGACATAGATTTCGTACCCCAGTTCACCCGATACCGACAGGCGTCCGACGATGGCGGGAACCAATGCGACATCCATGCGGCGAACCGACATGAAGGGGAAGGCCGCATTCGACACGTCGCTCGCGGTGAGCTGTTTCAAGACGTCACGAGCCTGCGGACCGAATATGGCGATGCCGCCGTAGCGGTCGCTGATGTTGTCGACGCGGACCTCGGCGCCGTGCAAGTGATCCGCAAACCAGCGCATGTGCCAGCTCTGTAGGTATCCGGAACCGCTGACCCAAAATTCGTCGTCTTGCAAACGAAACGTGGTCAGATCACCCGTTAAACGTCCTTTCGGCGACAACATGGGCGTCAGACGGATCCTGCCCGCGTCGGGAAGCTTGCCGGCGAGCAGGTGGTCGAGGGCAGCCGCAGCACGCGCTCCGGTGATGCGATATTTCGCGAATGAGGAAATATCGAGCAGCGCCAGCGATCCGCGCGCCGCCAGGCATTCCTCGCGCACCGAGCCGAATGCGCTCGAGCGGCCCAGCGTCGGTGTCTCCGCCGCCATCGCTTTTGATGGGGCAAAGTACAAAGGAATCTCCTGGCCGAAGCTCACGCCGAACACGCCATTGGCGGCTTCGAGGTGATCATGCAGAGCGGATGTCTTGCTGGGTCTTCCGGCAGGCCAGGTCTCATTCGGATAAGCGATCTGAAATCGCTTGGCGTAGAACTCCCGAGCGCGACTGATGGCATACGATCGGGTGGCGTAGGGACCGAAGCGTGCCACGTCCATTGCATAGATGTCACTGTCGGGCTCGCCGTCGATGATCCATTGGGCGAGCGCCAAGCCCACGCCGCCGCCCTGGGCAAATCCGGCCATCACGGCGCACGCGGTCCAATAATTCTTGAGGCCGGGAACCGGCCCGACCAGCGGGTTGCCATCCGGACTGAAGGTGAACGGCCCGTTCACGATTTTACGGATGCCGGCCTGTGAGAGCGTGGGGAAGCGGCGAAAGCCTTTTTCGAGCGATTCGGTCAAGCGATCGAGATTCGGCGGCAGCAATTCGCTTTCGCCGTAGTCCCACGGGGTGCCGTTCACCGCCCACGGCGTCGCTTCCTTCTCGTAAACGCCGAGCAGTACCCCCTGTCCTTCCTGACGCATGTAGATTTCGCCGTCCAGGTCGAGAACCAGCGGCATTTCGCGTTTGGCGGAAACGATCTCGGGCAGGCTCTCCGTGAGCAAGTAGTGGTGCTCCATCGCGACGACAGGCAAGTCCACGCCGGCCATGAATCCGACCTCCCGAGCCCACAGTCCGCCGGCGTTGATGACGTGATCCGCGGCGATGACTCCCTTGTCGGTGATCACGATCCAGGACCCGTCGGCGCGAGGCTCGAGCTTCTCGACCTTCGTTTGCCGATAAATCTCCGCGCCATCGAGGCGGGCGGCCTTGGCGAAAGCATGAGTCGCGCCATACGGATCCAGATGACCCTCCACGGGATCGTGGAGCGCGCCGAGAACCCCGGAAACGTCGATCAACGGGCATAGATCGCGGATCTCGCCCGGTCCGACCAGGCGGGTATCGAGTCCCAGGACGCGATGGCGCGCGTGATCGGCGCGCAGCATTTCCCATCGTTCGGGGGTGGCTGCGATGTTCAGGCCTCCCGTGAAGTGCAAGCCGATGTCCTGGCCCGACAGCGCCTCAATCTCCCTGTACAGCCGCACCGTGTAGGCCTGAAGCTTGGACACGTTGGGATCGCTGTTGAGTGCATGAAAGCCCCCCGCGGCGTGCCAACTCGAGCCTGCGGTGAGCTCCTTGCGCTCGCACAGCGCGACATCCTTCCAGCCGAGCTTGGTCAAATGGTAGAGGACGCTGCAACCGACCACGCCGCCGCCGATGACGAGCGCTTGGACATGTGACTTCATGAGATATCTACTGCGGGAAAACTGCGAGCATAAAGACGAATGCCTTCCCGGCGCGCGCTAAAGTTTAGGCGTATGCAGATATTTGTTAGGAAATCCGTCGCCTATGAGCGCAAATTCTTGCGCAGGTCCGACGGCCGTAATCCGAAGTGCCGGCCGAATGCAGTCGCGAACGAGGTTTGGTGGCGGTAGCCGCAGGCATCCGCGACGCGCTTGACCGAGACCTGCTGATCGCGCAGTAGGGTCAATGCGTGCTGCATACGGCAGCGTACCGAGAAGTCGGACACCGTCTCGCCGTACACGGCCTTGAAGCTTCGCTTGAGCGCGGTCTCGTTCATGCCGGCGATCCGCGCCACCTGGCGAATGGTGGGGGCCGGAGCCAGCTGGGTCATGAGGTGCTGTCGCGCGCGGGCCAGACATTTCAGCTCGTGACGGGTGTAATGCTCGACGGCCATGCCATTCAATGAGTCGAAGCTCGCAATGGCCGTGCATACGAGTTCGGTCGTCACGGATTCGGTATAGACCAGGCCAAGAATGCCGGTGTGCGGGTTTTTTACCAGCTTTTCCGCGAGCTGGAACATCTCCGAGCTCAACGGCAGCTGCAGATACTGAAACTCTCCGGTGGTGGAGGCCAAAAAATCGCGCAGTTGCCGGAACCCCTCCGTGGACGCGCCGAAAAAGTTGTTGATCAAAAATTCAGGCTTGACCGAGACCGCCACGCAGCGCTCATGGGCGCTCGGCTCGACCCACTCGTCGATATCTACGCCTTTCGGCTGCCGGTAAATAGTGAGGCTCGGGCGGTTCAACCGCAGCGCCTCGGCGCGGCTGACGGACATGGTCAAGTCTCCCGTCAACTTGAAGTAAAGCTGAACCAGGCCGTCGCCGGGAACGAGCTCGATGCGGGGATCCTTGTAGACGAAGTTCTCGGTCATGACGTACATCTCGTCGCCGATCTGCGTGAGATCCCAATATCCCTCACCCTCCTCGGGCGGAAGCTTGACGCGTGCTCCGAAGAGCTTGCGCGACGGATGACGCACGAACCGCGCAAGATTGGGCGAGCGCTCGAGATTCTCGAACGCCTCGAAGATCGATCGGCCCACACCGGCGAGGTGCGTGCGGAACAGACCTTTGGATCGATCCGAGTAGTCGCCGTCGCCGCCGTGTTTGCGTGGAATCGCCTTCAAGCCTTGCTCCAATGCGCGGTTATGCCGGAATGCCTAAGCCTTGTTCGATCATTCCAATGTCCGGCGGATTGAAACGGGCTCTACGCGTCTATCATACTCCGCTAATTCTCGACCCCTTCGCGGAATGAAACAGCGGTATTCAATCTGGTCTTTGCTGCGCGGCTCGCTGTCCCGACACGAGGCGTGGTCTCCGGCGTGGCGAGACACGGAGCCGCTCGCCAAATACGATGCGATCATCGTCGGCGGAGGCGGTCACGGGTTGGCGACGGCGTATTATCTCGCAAAGAACCACGGTGTTGCGAACGTCGCGGTGTTGGAGAAGGGCTGGCTCGGCGGGGGCAACACCGGACGCAACACGACGATCGTACGGTCCAATTATTTCTATCCCGAAAGCGCGCGCTTGTACGACTTCTCACTGAAGCTCTATGAGACGCTGTCGAAGGATCTCAATTTCAATATTATGCTGAGTCAGCGCGGAGTGATCACGCTCGCGCATAGCCGCCACGATGCCGAGATCATGGCGCGCGCCGCCAATGCCATGCAGATGAACGGCATCGATGCCGAGCTGCTCGGCCGCGAGGAAGTGATCGAGCGGGTTCCGCTTCTCGATACGTCCGCCAGGGCCCGGTTCCCCGTGTGGGGAGGGATTTGCCAGGCGCGTGCCGGCTCCGCGCGGCATGATGCCGTCGCCTGGGGCTATGCTCGCGCCGCCTCGAGCCTCGGCGTTCACATCATCCAGAACTGCGAGATTTTGGGGTTCGAATACCAAGGGGGCCGGGCCGTGGGCGTCAAAACCACACGCGGCTCGATCCGGTCCGATCGCATCGGTATCGCCGCGGCCGGCCACAGCTCAGTTCTCGCGGGCCTCGCCGGCTTTCGCCTGCCGGTGACGAGCTATGCCCTGCAGGCCATGGTGAGCGAGCCGGTGAAGCCGATATTGGACACGGTCGTGCTGTCTCCCGCCACGACCGCCTATGTTAGTCAATCGGACAAGGGTGAAATGGTCATGGGCGCGGGACTCGATCTGTTCCCTTCGTACGCGCAACGAGGCAGCTTCGCGGGTACTCAAAGCACCATTGCCGGCGTGCTCGAGCTGTTTCCATCGCTCAGCCGATTGCCACTGCTGCGCCAGTGGGCCGGAATCGTCGATGTCGTGAACGACTCGAGTCCCATCATCGGAGCAACTCCGGTGGATGGAATCTTCATCAATTGCGGCTGGGGAACCGGGGGGTTCAAGGCCATACCTGCCGGCGGATGGCTGTTTGCACACGTGTTGGCGACCGGGCGAAATCACGACTTGGCCGAGCCGTTTCAATTGAACCGCTTCATCACCGGCCGGTTCATCGATGAGGCGGGGGCCTCCGGAATCGCGCACTGATGATGCAGATTGCCTGTCCCTGGTGCGGCGAGTGCGACGAGTGGGAATTCGTATACGGCGGCCCCTCCGGTGTGGAGCGCCCGCCGCTGGAGTCGACCGATCAAACCTGGGGCGAATATCTCTTCTTTCGCGACAATGTGAAGGGAAAGAGCTGCGAGCGCTGGCGCCACGCGTTTGGCTGCGGCCGGTGGTTCACCATCGAGCGCGACAGCGTCACTCATCGGGTGTCGGCTGCATTCCGATTCGACGAGCCGGGCCCGTGAGCGGATACCGTCTCGCCGCGCCTTGGGGAAATCGGCTGACGCGCGACGTCGAGGTTTCGTTCGTCTTCGATGGACGCGAGTACCGTGCCTTCTCGGGCGACACGCTGGCCTCGGCGCTCCTGGCGAACGGCGAACGTTTGATCGGCAGAAGCTTCAAGCTGCACAGGCCGCGCGGAATTTTCTCGTGCGGGGTCGAAGAGCCGAATGCGATCGTGGATATCGTTCAGGACGGCCAACGCCATCCTAATGCGCGTGCTACCAGCGTCGAGGTCGAGAATGGGCTCATTGCCGAGCCGGTCAATTGCTGGCCCTCGCTGCGCTTCGATATCGGCGCGCTCAACGGCTTGTTTTCGGGCTTGCTGCCGGCGGGGTTCTATTACAAAACCTTCAAATGGCCCAGCTGGCATTTGTTCGAGCCCTCCATCCGCCGCATGGCCGGGCTTGGCCGCGTCAGCCGCACGGCTGAGCGTGAGACCTACGACGAGGTCCATTCGGCCGTCGACGTCGCCGTGATCGGCGGCGGATGCAGCGGGCTGTCGAGTGCGATAGCGGCGGCGCAGGCAGGCGCTAGAGTCGTGCTGATATGCAGCGCGCCGAGATTGGGCGGCGCGCTCGGCTGGGCGGACGAAGGCGTCATCGCCCCCCTCGTTGCGAAAGTTCGCCGGCTCGGTGTACAAGTGCTGACTCGCACGACCGCGTTTGGCCTCTACGATCACAATTTGGTTTGTGCGCGCGAATTCGTGCGACCCGAGGCTGCGCCGGCGCGGGGTGTGCGCGAGCGCCTGTGGAAGATCCGTGCCCGCGCCGTGATCACTGCGGCCGGCGCATTCGAGCGGCCCGTCGTGTTTCCGAACAACGATCGGCCGGGCGTGATGCTGGCCGGCGCCGCGAACAAATATGCGCACGCCTATGGTGTTGCGTGCGGCCGCAAGGCGGTCATCGTCGCCAATTGCGATCATGCCTATGCCGTCGCGCGCGCGCTAAACGCTCGCGGCGTCGAGATCGAGGCGGTGGTGGATCGCCGCCCCGAATCGCAAATCGACGCGAAGGCGCGATCAGGCGTGCCGGCGCGGCGCTTATTGTCCGATTCGGTCATCCGGTCCGTGCATGGTGCGCGGCGAGTCGACGGTTGCACGGTGAGCCCCGCTGATCTTTCCCGCAAGCCGGCCGTCCGGATGGACTGCGATCTCATCTTGAGCGCCGGCGGATTTTCACCGACCGTGCACTTGCATTCGCAGGCCGGCGGAAAGCTCGAATGGCTGGACGAGTCTTCCATGTTCGTGCCCGTCTACTTAGGAGAGGGTTTGGCGAGCGTGGGAGCTTGCGCCGGGGTGTTCGATCGAGAGGCGGCCATGGAGCATGCGACCGCCGCGGCTGCCGCGATCGTGCGCGGCGAGCCGCCCCCCAAAGCGCCCGCTCGAGGAATTGGCAGAAGCCTCGCGAATACGCATGTTGGAAAACTGCGCGGAAAACAGTATGTGGATTTGCAGAACGACGTGACCGCGAAAGACATTGAGATGGCGGTGCGCGAAAACTACCGCTCGGTTGAGCACGTAAAGCGCTATACCACCACCGGCATGGGTACCGACCAGGGCAAGACCAGCAACGTCAATGCAATGCTGATCATGGGAGAGCATACGGGACGAGCGCCGGCCGACGCCGGCACCACGAAATTTCGGCCTCCGTTCACGCCGATTTCGATGGGGGTCATTGCCGGACGGCGAAATGGAGCGTTGTTTCGACCGCTCAAGCGCTTGTCCGCGCAAGCGTGGCACGAAAAGCACGGCGCGCGGTTCGAGGAGTATGGAGGCTGGTGGCGTCCCGCGGCCTATCCGGGGGCAGGCGAGTCGATTGAAGAGGCGGCCCAACGCGAAGCCAAAACCACGCGCGCGTGCGTCGGACTATTCGATGGGTCACCGCTGGGAAAGCTCGAAGTCTATGGACCGGATGCGGGGCGATTCCTGGATCTCATGTACGTCGGCACCATGTCGTCGCTCGCCGTAGGGCGGTGCCGGTACGGCGTGCTGCTCAATGAAAATGGCGTCGTCGCGGACGACGGGGTCGTCGCGAGGCTGGGACAAAATTCGTTTTGGGTGACCACCGGCAGCGGTGGCGCTGAGCGCACCGCGGCTGCGTTCGACGAGTGGCTGCAGTGCGAATACCCCGACATGAAAGTATTGGTGACCTCCGTCACTTCGAGCTGGGACAATGTGACCGTCGCCGGACCCCAGGCGTGGCGTGTGCTAACCGCCGCGGGAGCAGATCGAGAGCTTGCGCCCGAGTTCCTCGCGCATATGTCGGTCATCGATGCCGCGATCGATACCGTTCCGGTGAGAATACTCAGGGCAAGCTTCAGCGGCGAGCTTGGCTATGAGATCAATGTGCCGGCAGGAAGCGCAACGGCGCTCTTCGATCGGTTGGACGCGATCGCAACGGCACGCGGCGGAGCGCCCTATGGAATCGAGGCGCTGCAAATCATGCGCGTCGAAAAAGGGTACATTCACATCGGAACGGACACGGACGGAACGACGCTGCCGGGTGACCTCGGGCTTGCGCGCGGCATCGGGAAGAAGCAGGCAAACTTCGTGGGCCGCCGATCCTTGATGAGGCCCGCCAGCCGAGATCCGAACCGTCTTCAGCTGGTTGGACTGATCGCCTCCGATAAGAGGACGCTGTTGCCCACCGGGGCGCAGATCGCCAAGAGGCCGCCGCCCGCCGCCGGCGAAGGGCATATTACCTCGAGCGTGCATAGCGTCGCGCTGGGATATCCGGTGAGCTTAGCAATGCTCGAAGGCGGGGCCAATCGGCTTGGCGAAACGGTGCGGGCCTTTCATCTTGGCAAGCCCTATTCGGCCACCGTGGTCGATTCGCGCTTCTTCGACGCGGGCGGCATTCGCCTGAATGGATAGCGCAGTGCAGCCGGATTTAAGCGTGGATACATCCGTCCGGATCGCAAGCCTGCGTTACTGCAATCCTCGTGGCGACTTTGCGGCCGGGCTGTCAACGTTGGGTATCGCGCTTCCCGAGCCGTTGCGGTGCGTGGTCGCCCGACCGGCGGCGGGAGTGGTCGACATATTTGCGTGGCGCAGCCCGACGGAGACCGTTTGGATATGCGATTCGCCGCTGCGCTTTGATGAAATCAAGGGCACGGTCAAAGAGGCCGATGACGGGCATGTCGTCGATCAGACAAACGGTCGGAGGTTGTTACATCTGCGCGGCCCTCGAAGCGAGAATTTACTCGCTCATTTGGGCAGCGGCTTTGCCGAGATCGCCGTTGGGGCGACGAAAGTGGGTAGGATGGCCGACATCGCCGTGCTTGCTTGCAAGCCGAGCAAGGAGGAGACGCTCCTTGTCGTGGACAGGATTTACCTGGAACATTTGCTCGCCAGCGCGGCCATATACGCGCCAATGAACGAACAACTTCGGCTGCCGGTTCGCGACCTACCATAGGCACTGGAAGCTGCGGCAAGCTTGCGTAGCGATTCATGGAGTGCGCAGTTCAGGCCGATACTATGGTCTTCGCTTCTAAGAACGCCTCCATCCCAAAGACGCCAAACTCTCTACCAATGCCGGACTGCTTGAATCCGCCGAAGGGCGCGAGTAATTCGGGCTTGATGCCGTTGATCAACACTGTGCCAGCCTCTAGTCGGGCCGCGATGCGGCTGGCCCGCTCCCGCTGCGAAGAGAACACATACGCCTGCAATCCGTAGATCGAATCGTTAGCGATGTGGATGGCCTCGTCCTCGCTTTCATAGGTAAGAATCGACAGCACCGGCCCGAAGATCTCCTCGCGCGCGATGTCCATGTCGTTGCGGACATTGGCAAAGACCGTAGGCTTCACAAAGTATCCCTTGTCCAGTCCATCCGGCCGCCCTTCGCCGCCGACGATGAGCGTGGCGCCCTGCTCCTGGCCGCGGCGAATGAAACCTTGTACGCGATCGTATTGGGCGCGATTGACCAACGGCCCGATCGCGGTGGATGGGTCGCGCGGATCGCCGACGCGCAGGGTGGCGACCGTGGCCTTCACCAATCCGACGATCTCATCTAAGCGCGCACGCGGAACTAGGAGGCGTGTACCTGCTACGCAGGCTTGGCCGTTGTTCATGAAGGCGGCATTCAAGGCGACAGGAACGGCGCTAGCGAGGTCTGCGTCGTCGAGCACGACAGTAGCGGACTTACCGGTGAGTGCCAGGCTCACCCGCTTCATGGTCTCCACGCCCGCGCGTGCGATGAGCTTGCCGGTCGGCGTGGAGCCGGTGAAGGAGATTTTGGCGATGCCCGGGCTGGTGCTGATTTCATCGCCCACATCCGCACCGCGTCCGAGCAGGATATTGAAGACGCCGGCCGGCAAGCCTGCGTCATGCAATGCTTCCGCGACCACCTGGGTCTGGATCGGACTCAACTCACTGGGTTTAATGACGGAGGCGCAACCTGCAGCGATGGCCGAGGCTAGCTTGCTGCAAATCGTGCCGGCGGTGCTGTTCCAAGGCGCGATCAGGCCTGCGACGCCAACGGGTTCCATGAATACAGTGGCCTCGCCGACGCGGCGCGTCAGCTCGTAGTTCTCCAGCGCTTGCGCGGCGTTGGCGAAACATTGCGAGGCGTATTGACTAATCCATTTGGAGCGAGCCAGAGGAGCGCCATACTCCTCGATCGTCGTGTCCTGAATCTGTTCGGTGCGCGCCAGAACCGCAGATTGAAGGCGCCTGAGCATGTCGATCCGCTCTGCCTTGGTGGTACGGCCCAGCGTCTGTTGAGCACGTTGCGCGGCTGCGATGGCCCGCTTTGCGTCGTCCCGGTTTCCCAGCGTCGCGGTGCCAATGAACTCCTCCGTCGCCGGGTTGATGACCTCAACGACCTCGCTGCCTTGTACGGACACAAACGCGCCGTTGATATATGCCTGGTTGATGTTGCACATGGTGAATGCCCCTTTCGTCGGATGAATTACTCGGTAGAAGCAGCCTACGCATAAGTCATCGTTTTGATAATATGATTAAACGTGGATGAGTTATCTCGGAAACCGGAACAATGCACAAAAGCGGCTTAACCGAACTGGAAGTGGTGCTGGCGGTAGGCAGGCGTCATGGTTTCCGGGCCGCGGCGATCGAACTGGATATGTCCACGTCGGCCGTCAGCAACGCCGTGGCCAGCCTGGAGACTAGGCTCGGCGCCCGTCTATTTCACCGCACGACCCGCAGCGTGTCCCTAACGGAAGCGGGCCGACAATTCGTGGATCAGGTCGGGCCGGCGGTCACTCACATCCAAGATGCTATGGCGGCCGTCAGCGACGCCAAGGCGACACCGACCGGGACGCTCCGACTCAACAGCTCACTCGGGGCAGCGCTCATGGTCTTTCGGCCCATCGTGATTGAGTTCCTGCACCGATATCCCGAGATGACGGTGGACATCCTTACCGAAGGCCGGCTGGTGGACATCATTGCCGAGGGCTTCGACGCCGGCCTGCGGGTCAGTTCGCTGGTTCCGCGCGACATGATCCGCGTTCCAATCAGTAAGAGCGTACCGATGGCAGTCGTGGGTTCGGCAGACTACTTTGCCAGGAATCCCAGACCGAGCACGCCGGCTGATCTCTCTAAACACCAGTGCATTCGCGCCCGCCTTCCAAGCGGCGCTGCTTCGCCCTGGGAGTTCGTTCGCGGGAAGAAGACATTCAGCGTTGAGGTTCCCGGGCCGCTCATTCTCGACGCCCCGATCTTGATGCTGGAAGCGATACGGCAGGGCATGGGCCTGGGTCAACTGGCTGAGTGGTACGTTGCGGATGACCTTGCAAACGGACGCTTGCAGCCGGTGCTGGAGGACTGGATGGCGCCGGAGCCAGGGCTGTGCCTCTACTATTCCGGCCGTCGTCATCTCCCCGTTGGCCTGCGCGCAATGATTGATCTTATTCGCGAATTCAGCGACAACCACAAGTGAGGCTCAGTGGCGTTTCCCCGCTCGCATTACCGCCGTGCATCGAGGTACGCGCGAGCGAGCTCCCGCAGCCGCTCGCGGCCGAAACTCGGATCATGGCCGGCATGCACGATGGACACGGGCAGCTCGAGCAGCCGCTCCATGGTGCGCCGATATACGGCCACGTCGGAATCCGGCAGGGTATCGAGCAGCGGTCCGTCGTAGATGGCGTCGCCCGAGAACAGCATTTGCGTGCTGCGTTCGTAGAGCCCGATGCTGCCGGGCGAATGGCCCGGCAGGTGCAGCACTTCGAAGGAGCGATCGCCGAGATCGACCATCTCTCCCTCCTCGAGCAGGCGGGTGGGCTCAAAGCCCCGCAGCCGATAGTCTGCGACGCGGTACCCCGGCACCGGCACGGCGGTGAGCATGCCTCCTTCGATGGCGTATCCAGAACTCTCGATCGTTGCCCGGCGCTCGGGGGTCCACGCATCCACATCCAGTGAAAAGTGGTAGTAGCCCGAACGCGCCTTGTCGGCCTCCAGCGTGTGCACCCAGCGTTCGCTGAACTCGTGCATGCCGCCGCCGTGGTCGGCATGAGTATGGGTTGCCACTGCAAAGAGGTGGCTGCCAAAGAGATCCGCCGCGGCGGTGCGCAGACTCGCCACCCCGAGGCCGGTATCCACCAGCAGATCAGCATCGCGGCCGCGGACGTGCCAGATATTGCAACGGAGCAACGGATGGACGTGCGGCTCCCAGAGGAGTGTCACGTCCCCGATACGCCGCCGCTCGAACCAGGTTTCCGGTGCGGTCTTAGGTTCGGTCACTTCACGACCTTCGGCTGTCCGGATGAAGCCCTGCGGCCCGAGGTCATGAGCGCGAGCTCTTCGAACAACAGTTGGGCCGCCAACTGGGCGGTGTTCGTGGTCGGATCGTATTGCGGCGCGACTTCGACGACATCGGCACCGACGATGTCGAGGCCGCCCAGCGCGCGCAACAGCGCGAGCCCTTCGCGCGACGTGAGCCCGCCGATTTCCGGCGTGCCCGTTCCCGGCGCAAAGGCAGGATCGAAGCCGTCGACATCCACCGAAATATAGACCGGACCCGCGCCGACGACGGCGCGCGCCCGTTCTGCAATGGCCGCAACTCCGGCCTGCATGAACTCCTCCATGTAGACGACGGTCATCCCGGAGACATGCGAGAACTCCCAGAACATGTTCGAAGACCCGCGGATGCCGATCTGAATCGTGCGCTCAGGGTCGAGCACTGCGTCGAGCGTCGCGAGCCGGAAGGGACCGCCGTGGTGAAACTTCGAGCCGTCAAACGCGCCCATGGTGTCGCAGTGCGCGTCGATGTGCACGAGACCGACGGGCCTTTCGCGCCCAAGCGCTTTCAGGATGGGATAGGTAATGGAGTGATCGCCGCCCACCGACAGTGGCCGCACGCCTCGAGCATGCAGCGCCGTGTAGTAATGCTCGATGTCGTCGAGCGACTGATCGAGGCTGTAGCGGCTGCGAAAGGACACGTCGCCGACGTCGGCGCAGCGCGCAGCCGCCATCGGGACGGAGGTGAACGTCGGGTGGTAGGGACCGATGCGCTCGACGCTGCGGACCGCGCGCGGCCCGAACCGGGCGCCCGGGCGGTTCGACACACCCAAATCCATCGGCACGCCGATGACGGCCACATCAAGATCCGCGGCATCGGCGGCGGCGGGCAAAGCCAGAAACGTCGGCATGCCCGCATACGGTGCCGGGCGCCGTCCGCCCGGCGTCTGCACCTGCTCGGCCGCGCGGCGCAGCACCGGGTCAGTGGCGTCGAAAGCGCCGCCGGCCGCGTAGCGAGCACGCAGAGCCTCGAGTTTGACTTTATCCATGGTCCGCACCTCGTCGTTCGCGGCCGAGCCAGATCGCTCCCAGAAAGCAGGCATAGCAGGCGCTGACCGCGATGACGCCGAACCACAACAAAGCCGTGTGGCTGGAATTGACGATCAGCAAGGCACCCACATAGGGACCGATGGCGAGCGTCAAGTGACTGGCCGTCCCATACACGGCGACGAAGCGGCCTGACGCGTCGACATCGTTGAAGATAATGATGAAGTAGCCGACCACATAGCTCCATGCGATCTGGAACACCGCATTGATCACGAAGAACGCGGTGACCGGGTCGGCGTAGTGGCTCAAGCGGGTCAGCAGTGCGAGCGAGATCACCTGCGTCAAACCACCCACGATCAGCGGGCGCGCGCGCCCGAACCGCAATCCGAGCCAAGCGGTGGCGCCGGAGCCCAGAAGACTGACGACGAGCCCGGTGCTCAACGCCGTGCCGGTCTGCTCGAGAGACAGCCCAGCGCCGCGGGCGATGCCCTCCAGGTATCCCCATACGGCGCCGATCATGAGGAAGTAGAGTGCGGTACCGGCGGCGACCAAGGCGCCGCGGCCCGCGAGTACGCGCCAGGCAATGGGAGCACGCTGCGGGCGATCCCCCGGATCCTCGGGATACCATAGGGCGCTGACGATCAGGGAGACGAGCAGCCAACCGGCGAGAAATATGTAGAAGGCATCGAGGCGCCAGTCCAGCGGCACGGCATCGATGGCATAGACTCCGGCCGCGCCGAACACCACCTGCAAGGAAATCAAGAGCCCGGTATTGCGGTCGGCCTTCGTCGTGTCAAGGACGCCGGCGAGCGCGATGGGGTAGGCGACGCCGGCGCTCAGGCCCGCGAGCAGCCGAAGACAGAGTAGCGGCCAGAACGAACGCACGGCGAAGCACACGAGATTCAATCCCAAGAACGCGGCGAGCGACGCGAGCACGGTCGGCCGCCATGAGACGCGCCTGAGCCACCATGGCGCAGTGGCCGTCGTCAGCGCTATTCCCGTCAGATCGGCTGAAGCCAGCAGGCCGGTGTGTACCGCCGAGAAATGCAGGACGTCATCGAGCGCGCCGACGAATGACGGGAGTATCAGGAACATGGCTTCCGTCACTGTCCCGACGAGAAGTAGCGCGACAAGCGATGACGTACGGTCGATCGCCCTGTCCGCCGCCGGTGTCGTCGGCATCGCCATCGTCACCGGCTGTGTCTGCATTCGGTCAATGCCAGCGGTAGCTGAACGTGGCGCCGACCTGGCGGGGCGCCGCCGGGAAGCCGATCACGGATCCACCATCGTTGAATATTTCACCGAAGTATTGCTTGTTCGTGACGTTCTTCGCCCATAGCGACAGCTTCCATACGTCTCCGGGGCCGCCGAGCGTGATGCGGGGATTCACGAGGGTCCGGGCAGGCACGAATTGCCGCGGATCGCCTTGCACGTAGTAGAACGTGCTGCCGCGATAGCTGGCATCAATCTCCACGGTCGCGGTCCGTTCGGCCGCGAGCGGCCAGTGGTAGCTCACCCCCGTGTCGAGCTCGACCTTGGGTGCGTTGCCGAGCCTGTTGCCGACGATGCCGACGAACGCGCCGGAGGGCGCGATGGTTTGTATGTCTGACCGCAGCACTTTGCTGTCGAGCAGTCCCAGCCCGAGATCCCACTTGAACCCCGCGAACGGCAGCCAGCTCGTCTCGAGCTCCAGCCCATCGACACGGCTCTTGGCGATATTGAAGATGCGGAATTCAAGGGCACCCTGCGCGTTCGGCAAAACGCCGAAAGCCTGCAGATCCCTGTAGTCATAATAGAAGAGCGCACCGTTGAAGCGCAGCCGGTTGTCCGCCCAGTTCGACTTGAAGCCGAGTTCATAGGCGTTGATGAACTCCGGACTGTACGGTGCCTTGGCGCCGACATCCGTGACGTAGAATCCCGTAACGCCGCCCGATTTATAGCCGCGCGACACGCTCGCGTACGTCAGCACGTTATCGAAGCGGTAGTCGAGGCCGAGCTTGCCCGTCGGCTCCCGGTACTTGAGTACGGTGTCGACCAAGCAGGTCGGCACACAGACCGTGCCGTCGGGGAAGAAAGGATTGCTGCTGTGGTCCCCGGCCAGCGGGGTGGTGCCGCCCGTGTAGTGTTTTTCCTCATCCGTGTAGCGCAGCCCCAAGGTCAAGCGCAGGGCGTCCGTGAGCGCGAAGTCATTGTGGGCAAAGAGCGCCGCCGACGTCGTGGTCTGCAAATAGGATTCGTTCAATATGTACGTGGAGTACACGGGATTCTGCAGTTCGTTGAAAAGATCGTGCTCGAGGAGCCGGTCGCGGCCGATGAAGGCGCCGACGATCCAATTCCACGACTTGGCGCCGTTCGACGTGAGCCGCGCTTCTTCGGAGTACTGCAGCAAGTGACCGGCGTACCGGTTCCAGCCGTCCGCGGCCGGCACACTGCCGAAATCCTCGGTCCGCACGTCGTCGAGATTCTCGACCGACGTGATGGACTTCAATGTCGCGAAGTCGAAATCATGATCGATGGTCGTCGTCAGCCCGCCCGATAGGTTGTCGATGTAGGGTTGCGGCTGGTCGGTGTGGTTGCCGTGATAGAGGTTGGGATTCGCCTGGGCGGCGAGAGCGGCAAGCTGCAGGCTGACCGCCGTCTGGCCGGGCACGGCCTCGGCGATCCATTTGTAATACCAGTTGTCGGATTTATCGACGCCGCCATGCAGGTTCACGAGCACATGCGTGCGCCCGAAATCCCACAGGAGTTGCCCGCGCCAGTTGAAGCGGCGGGTCTGGCCCCAGTGCTCGCCCGTCGCATCGTTGACAAAGAAGCCCTCGAACTGCCGCTCGCCCGAGACCGAGAAGCGCCCCGACAGGGTGTCCGTGATCGCACCGTTCACGTAGGCGTTGAGGCCGAAGAGCTCCCATTGGCCGGCCGTGACATCGACGCCCGCATCGAAGGCCTGGGTCGGCTTGTTGGTGATGAAATTCACCGCGCCGGCCGTGGTGTTGCGGCCGTAGAGCGTGCCCTGGGGGCCCTTCAGCACCTCCACCTGTTGCATATCCATCATCTGGAAGCTCAGCTCGGAATTATTGGCGAGATAGACCTCGTCCAGATATACGCCGACCGGCTGCGTGCCATTGGTGGCGAAGTCGTTCAAGCCGATGCCGCGCAGGGTAAAGATCGGCATGGTGTTGCCGACGGCATTCTTGGTCGACAGGTTCGGAGTCATGGCTCCGAGATCGACCGGCTGGATGGCGCCCGCCGCCTGCAGGGCCGAACCGCTGAACGCGTCCACCGCGACCGGCACATCCTGCAGGTTCTGCTGGCGCTTTTGCGCCGTGACGACGATTTCGGATAGGGTCTCTTGTGCATGTGCGGGCACGATGCAAGAACCGAGCGCGATGCAGACCGCCGCCCATGATATCGAGTGATCTCTAGTGCGCATTTCCCATCCCTCCGGTCGACAGCAGGCCGACCATTTCGTTATTCTGTGGTTAATCAGATTAACCTAGTTAATTACATTAACCCCCGAGTTCGCGGTTTGCAAGGTCGCGGGCATGTTGTGAAAACAGAACGCTTTTGCCATAGTGACCGCCATTTGCGGAGGACATGATGGCCAGCGGCGTGCGGAAAGGGGCGAAGCTTCCCACGCGCTCGCTGATACTCAACGAAGTGGAACGCTTGATCGCCCGCAAGGGCGTGTACGGCTTCACTCTCCGTGACGTAGCGGGACCGCTCGGCGTGCAGGTGCCGGCCATCTACAAGCACTTCGCAGGCCGTGACGACGTGCTGGTCGAACTGTCGAGGCGCTTCATCGACGGCCTGTCGCGGCAATTTGCGCCGGCGCTTCGCGGCGCGGACCCGGCCCTCACCCTCAAACTCCGGCTCGACGAATTCGCCGATTTCCACTTGAACAATCCGGCCTACGTGCGCCTGTCGCTGGTCGATTTCGCGACCCCGGAAGGCGGCACCGAATACGTCACGCTCGCCGCCGGCGGCCCGATGCAGCAAAACCCGCACCTGGGGCCGCTTGCAGCCATGCACCGGCACCTGGCCGCTCTGCTCGACGCCGGCCGCAAAACCCGTCAGTTTCGCGCCGTCGCGCCGCTCGACTTCTACCGAATCGTGAAATCCGTGTTGTTGATCCGGCTGGTGTTTCCCGACGACGCGCTGCTCACGGGCCGTCCCTCGCCCGCACAGATGGCGGAGGTCAAAGCGAGCTTGTGGGACTTGGCGCGGCGCTACCTGTCGCCGGGCCTCGCGGAGCCCGTCAGGGCGCGCCCTCGAGCGGCGCCCCGGTGAGCGGCTGCCCGTGGGTTTTGGCCCCAAAGCGTGACAGAGTGCCCGTGGATAACTCGCTGAATCCTCAGGGTTATGCACAGCTCGTTTACGGTAATCATCATGGCGACCCAATGCAGTGTCAGACGCCAACCCCGCGGCCAATTTCTCATCGCGGCCATAATTCGCGTGAGGCGCTATAAAGCCCCCACACCCCGCAGGTCCTAAAAGCCTGTAAACCAGTGAGCCGGTGACCACCCCCGCTGCTGCCGCAAGACCACCGGCATTGCGTCTACCAATTTCGCCATCGGGGCGAGGCTGTATCGTAACGTTCTCATTGGGCTTCCGGAAAATTTAGTGTCTCAGGTGCCGTTGCGCAGGGTCCCTCAGAACTTCGCGCTCGCGGTGAGAAAGAGTTCGCGACCGACCACATCGTAGGCGTTGTAGACGTCCTCGTTTCCGCCGCCATTGACGCGATAGACGACCTTGTGGTTGAGGAGCGGTGGGTCGACATCCAGGGCATTCTTCACGCCGGCGGTCAGCCTGAACTGCTTCCACACCGACCAGCTGAGCGACAGGTCCATGTAGTTGACGGCGGGGATCACCCCGTCGTAGGCATCGTAGTTGCCGCTGTTCAAAGCCGGCTGTGGGTCGTTGCTGTCGAGGCTCACGTGGGACAGGTAACGCCACCGCACGGAGAAATCGAGCTGCCACGGCGTGAGCCAGGTTAGGCGGGCCTGATGACGCCATCTGAAGTTCGGGCCGTTGACGTCGCCTGCGCTGCAGGTCGCACCGTAGAGGCCCGCGCAGTCGTAGCGTGAAGCGAAGGTGGAAATCGTCTGCTCCAGTAGATAAGTACCCGTCATGTTGAACGCCAGACTGCCGAGATGATGGAGGCCGAGATCATCCAGGTCCTGGCGGTAGTGGAGGTTCAAATCGACGCCGCGGTTTCGGAGAAAGCCAATGTTCTGG
>DASYFQ010000057.1:0-3350 GCA_036498345.1 Steroidobacteraceae bacterium | reverse complement strand
AGCGCCGTTCAGGACGCGCAGCATGCGGCTGGCGTCGAGTTCGCCTTCCAGGCTCGCCATCACCACGGCGGCGACCGCGTTGCCCATGATGTTCACGACGGCTCTTCCGGCGCTCAAGAATCGGTCGATGCCGAGAATGAGCGCCATGCCGGCGAGCGGAATATCCGGGACCACGGACAAGGTGGCGACCAATGCGATGAAGCCGGCGCCGGTGATGCCGCTTGCACCCTTGGAAGCCAGCATCGCAACGCCGAAGATCGCCATTTGCTGCATGAGGCTGAGCTCGATGTTCATGGCCTGCGCCACGAACAGCGCGGCCAGCGTCATGTACAGGCTGGTGCCGTCCGCGTTGAACACATAGCCCGTCGGAACCACGAGCCCGACGACCGACCGGGAGCAGCCGAGATGAGTCAGTTTCTCCATGAGCGACGGCAGCGCGACGTCCGAGGATGCAGCGCCCAGCGTAATGAGAAGCTCCTCCTTCAAATAGCGCATTAGCTTGAAGATATTGAATCCGGCCCAGCGGGATATCGCGCCCATGACGACGCAGACAAACAGGACGCCTGTCACATAGAATGTCGCGATGAGTCCGAAGAGGGGCTTGAGAGAGCCCATGCCGAATCTGCCGATCGTGTATGCCATTGCGCCGAAGGCGCCGAGCGGCGCAAAGCGCATGAGTATGTGGATGATGCCGAACACGACCTGACCCGTGGCCTCGATGAAGACGGCGACGGGCTTGCCGCGGGCGCCGAGGCGCGAGAGCGCGTAGCCGAACAACACGGAGATGAAAATGATGGGCAGGGTGTCGCCTCTGGCGAACGCGTCAAAAATGGTGCTGGGCACGATTCCCATCAAAAAATCGACCGCGCCGTGCTGCTGAGCGTGCCCGACATAGGTCGCCACGGCAGCCGCGTCCAGCCGGGCCGGATCTGCGTTGAATCCCGCGCCCGGCCGCACTACGTTCGCGACGATTGCGCCGACGAGCAGCGCCAGCGTGGAAACGACTTCAAAATAAATGAGGGCCTTGCCGCCGACCCGGCCGACTTTTTTCAAGTCGCTCATGCCGCCGAGGCCGTTGACCACCGTACAGAAGATGACGAGACCGATGACCATTTTGATCATCTTGAGAAACACGTCGCCGATCGGCCGCATTGCCTCGCCGGCTTGCGGGGCGATCCAACCCAGGGCGATGCCGGCCACGATGCCCGCCAGCACCTGGACATACAGCGCGGTGTACCACCGGTGCCGCTTCTCTGCGCCGCGGATCGCCATCAGAGGGCCCCGCGGAACGGGCGGAAATGGCACTTGAGTATGAAGCAGCACACGTCAGCCCTTCAGCGTACACACTGCGTCGGCAACTGCTCGTCCGACTTCCTGCGTGCTTGCCGTGCCGCCCAGATCCGGTGTGCGCGGCCCTTCATTCAAAACCAGTTCGATCGCCGAGACGATGATCCGCGCCGCGTCGGCATGGCCGAGATGATCGAGCATCATCGCTCCCGACCAGATCTGCCCGATGGGGTTGGATATATTGCGTCCGAAGATGTCGGGCGCCGAGCCATGCACCGGCTCGAACATGGACGGGAAGTTCCTTTCCGGATTGAGGTTTGCGGACGGGGCAATTCCGATCGTTCCTGTGCATGCAGATCCGAGATCCGAAAGGATGTCGCCGAATAAATTCGACGCGACCACGACATCGAAGCGAGTCGGACGCAGCACGAAATGCGCCGCGAGGATGTCGATATGGTAGTGGTCCATCCGCACGTCCGGATACTCTTTTGCCATGAGCGCGGTGCGCGCGTCCCAATACGGCATGGTTATCGCAATCCCATTCGACTTGGTCGCCGACGTCAGCTGCTTACGCTCGCGTTTACGGGCAAGATCGAAGCCGAAGCGCAGGATGCGGTCGACGCCATGGCGCGTGAACACGCTTTCCTGGATGACGGTCTCCTCCTCGGTGCCTTCGTGCAGTATGTTGCCGCGGTCCGAATATTCGCCTTCGGTGTTTTCCCGCACCAGCATGATATCGATGTCGCCGGCGACACGGTCGCGGAGCGGCGATTTGACGTTGGGCATGAGGCGGATCGGGCGCAGATTCACGTATTGCTGGAATTGCCTACGGATTTTTAACAATAACCCCCACAGGGAGACGTGATCCGGCACGCCCTTGAAACCCACGGCACCGAGATAGATGGCATCGTGATGCCGGATGCCGTCGAGCCCGTCGGCGGGCATCATCTCCCCGGTACGCGCGTAGTACTCGCAGCCCCAGGGCCGCGCATCCCATTCGAACGAGATGCCGAAACGGCGCCCCGCCTCGTCGAGCACCCTGACGCCTTCGGGCACCACCTCTTGACCGATCCCGTCGCCGGCGATCAGCGCGATCTTGTATTTCTTCATTGCACTCTTTCCCCTCGAACCAGCGTCGGACCGTGCATGATATTGCGCGCATTGTTATCGTGTATCGCGCTTAGGGCGGGAGACTAGTCCCTTTTCATTGCCGCGGTACCCCATAACCCGTGATTTCGGAGAACACACTTCGTGAACAATATTCTGCCGCAGGATCTCCGTGTATTTATCCACGCCGCGCGCCGCGCGAACTTTGCAGCCGCGGCCAACGAGCTGGGTGCGTCGCCGGCGTACGTGAGCAAGCGCATCGCGATGCTCGAAGACACCTTGAAAGTGAAGCTGTTTCATCGGACCACGCGGCACGTATCGGTGACCGAGCGCGGCGAACTGATGCTGTCCTGGGCCCAGCGCGTGCTCGACGTCTACGATCAGCTCGAGGGCACGCTGGAGGAGACGCAGACCGATATTCGGGGAGGACTGCGAATTGCGGCGAGTTCCGGACTGGGGCGAAACCACGTGGCGCCCGTGCTGTCCGAACTGGTCAAGATGCATCCGGGACTGGAGATCGACCTGGAGATTTTGGATCGATCGGTGGATCTGGTCGATGAGGAGATCGACGTCGACGTGCGCGTCGGCGACGTGCGCGAACACCACGTCATACCGCATCATCTCGCTCGCGGCCGCCGCATACTCTGTGCGGCGCCCGAGTACTTGCGGACGCGCCATGAGCCCGAAAGCCTGGCTGATCTGTCGCGCCATTCGTGCCTGGTGATTCGCGAACGAAATGAAGCCTTCGGCCGGTGGTCCCTGCACGGGGCGGATGGCACTCGGAACGTTCGGGTCAGCGCGGCGCTTGCCTCCAATCACGGCGATGTGATCAAGCGTTGGGCCCTGGAGGGCCACGGCATCATGCTGCGCTCCTATTGGGATGTGGCCGAGAGCCTGGCGCGGGGGGATCTGGTGCATGTGCTGCGCAAATTCTGGCAACCGGCCGACGTTTGGGC
>DASYFQ010000056.1:0-30143 GCA_036498345.1 Steroidobacteraceae bacterium | reverse complement strand
CTTTTCACGCTCGGGCAACAGGTCGATCGCTCCGCTCAGCGCGCCGCGAAAGCCGGCGTCCTCGATGTGATCGAAGGGGCCCGGCCCCTCGTCGCGGGCATGATCGGCGGGACTCGATTCGTCGTCGCTCGACCCCATTTGATCGAAACTGAACAGGCGGCAGCTGGCCGCGTCCTGCACCAGCTTGTGATATTCCTCGATGGACACGCCGAGTCCCCCGGCGATGTCGGTGGGGGTCGCGTCCTGACCCTTGGCGTTTTCGATCTTGCGCACGACATCGGCCATCTCGCGCATATTTCGGTGCACCGAACGGGGAGTCCAATCGGACTTGCGGACTTCATCGAGCATGGCCCCGCGGATGCGAATGCCCGCGTAGGTCTCGAAATTGGCGCCCTTGGTGGCGGAGTAGTGCTTCGCCGCATCCAGCAAACCGATCATGCCGGATTGAATCAGGTCGTCGACCTCCACGTTCGGCGGCATCCGGCTGACCAGGTGATAAGCGATGCGTTTGACCAAATCGGCGTGCCTCAAGACCAATTCTTGCTGCGGCACCTGGTCGACCGGAATCTGATCGTCCGCCATCGGTTTCGGGCTGCGCTTCTGCGTATTCGAATACTGTGTGCTTGCTCTCATTGCAATACCGTCGAGGGGCCGATCCGGGCCCCTACCATGCGTTCGACAAAGAACTCAAGGTGACCTCGTGCCCCTTGGGGCACAGACCACTTATCGGCCTTCAATGCCAGATTCTTGAGCGCGATGGACGAAATAGACGCCGGGTAGGCATCGACCACGGCGGTCTGCCGCTGCACCGCACGCCGCAGGTAATCGTCAAACGGTACGGAACCCGCAAACTCCAGCGCCACATTGAGAAATCGATCACAGACCCGCGCAATTTTTTGGAAAAGATCCGGTCCTTCGCCCGATCGGCGGGTCTGATTGGCCAGGATCTGGAAGCGCTGCACGCCATGTTCGCGGCTCAACACCTTGATCAGCGCGTAGGCGTCGGTGATGGATGCGGGCTCGTCGCACACCACCACGACCACGTGGTGCGCGGCCTGGGTGAAGGTCGTGACGCTGTCGTGCAGTCCGGCCGCGGTATCCACCACCAGGACTTCGACCCGGTGATACAAATCGCTGAACGCCCGGATGATTCCGGCGTGCTCCGCCTCCGACAGGTTCGCCATGTGCTTCATGCCGGATGCGGCCGGCACGATTTGCAAGCCATGCGGTCCGGTGACGATGGCGTCCTCGAGCGTGCATTCGCCCTTGAGCACGTGCCCCAGGTGGAAACGCGTATGGAGACCGAGTATCACGTCGACATTGGCGAGGCCCAGGTCGGCGTCGACCAACATGACGTCGCGGCCCTGCGCGGCGATCGACACCGCCAGATTGGCCGAGACGGTGGTCTTGCCGACGCCTCCTTTGCCGCCCGTGACGGCGATCACCTTGACCGGGCGTGAGGAATTGAGTTCGGCCAGTGCTTCGGCTCGTTCGCGCGATAGTCTGGAATCACACATGGGCGCGGGCTCGGTCGAACGTGCGGGCATAGTGGGCCTTGTCGCGCGGCGGTGCGGCGCTTTTCAAATTCAGGGCGGCGCGAACCAGCCAGACGCGCTTTTGATGGGCGGTGTGCAGGTCTTCCGGCACCCGCTGCCCGTCGCATACATACGCGATTTTCAGCTTGTGGCGCAGCGCCGTTGAAATCGCGGCGCCTAGACTCGCCGCCTCGTCCACCTTGGTCAAAATGCAGGCCGCCGGAGCCAGCCGCGCAAATGCCTGGACGATCTCTTCGAGCGCATGGCCCTCGCCCTGGGCAGGCAGCGCCAGCATCACTCGTGCGCGCGCTGCCCCCAGCTGCAGCGCCGCCAGCTGCTCGGTCAAGCGGACGTCGCGCGGCCCCATGCCCGCGGTATCTATCAGCACCAGCTTCTTCGACTTGAGCCGCTCGAGCGCGCGCGCCAATTCCATGCCGCTGTTCGCGGCGTACATCGGCACGCCGAGAATGCGCGCGTAAGTCATGAGTTGTTCGCGAGCGCCAATTCGATAGCCATCGGTACTGACCAGCGCCAAGTCCTGGCTGCCATGGTGCATGCACCAACGCGCGGCAAGCTTGGCGATGGTCGTGGTCTTGCCCGCGCCCGTCGGACCGACTACGGCGATGATCCCGCCGCTAACTCCGCTGATGCCGTTGACGCCCCCGGGATGCTCGACCACGGGCAAGTGCCTGACGAGCAACGCCAGCGGAATGAGCGATCGATTGTCCAAGCTGGTGCGCTGCGGTGTGAGCGCAGCGAGGGCCATGGCCACGTCGGGAGCTATGTCCATCGCCGTTAGTTCTTCGAAAACCCTCGCTTTCAAGGGCTCGCGCAGGCGTTTGTCGCTCCACTTCATGCCCGCAAGCCCGGACTCGATCAGCTGGCGCAGATCTTGTATTTCGCGCTGCATGGCGCCGAGGCCCGCCTCCGATCCGGCCGAGACCGGCACGGCTTTTCGCATCGGCGCGGCAGCGACCGTGGCAGGTGCGCTCGCCGGGACGCGCCCGGATGCAGTCGTGGTCGGGCGCGAAGGCGCGGGTGACATGACTGGGGCGGAAGTCCCTGCGGGTGCCCCCGCTGCCGCGGATGTGCTTGCGGTCGCCATGGCTGCCGCCGGTGCCCTCGCGGGCGCCGCGGCTGCCACGGATGTGCTTGCGGGTGCCGTCGCTGCCGCGGGGGCCTTTGCGGGCGGCGCCGCCGCATGCGCGGCGGCCGGTGGTATCGGCTCCGCTACGATCACCGGCGCAGGGGTACGCTGCCGGTTCGCTTCGACGAACAAGGCTTCGTCATAGTCGACCGCGGCGATGACCTCGATGCCGTCCTCGCCGCGACGACTGGACAGAATGACGGCATCCGGACCTTGCTCCGCGCGCACCTGCGCCAAAGCCGCTCGCATGCTCACCGCCGTGTATCGCTTTATCTTCATGTCAACCTCCACGAACCAGGCAAATTCAACGTCCAACCGCAGCGATCACGCGGATGCGGCGGTTTTCAGGTATCTCGTTGTAGGCCAGCACCGCAAGCGACGGGCTCGAGTGGCGCATCAACTTCGCGATCCATGGCCTAATTTTCGGCGCCACCAGCAGTACCGCGGGTTCGCCCGCCGCTTCTTGGCGCCGCGTGCTGTCGGCAAGCGCCGTCTGAACTTTGTCGGCAAGGCTGGGCTCGAACCCGGGCGACGAATCGCTGCCTGACACCATCGAGTCCTGAAGCACTTGCTCGAGCGCCGGATCCAAGGTGATGACCGGCAGCTCTTGGCGCAGCCCGCCGATGTTCTGCACGATGCTGCGGCCGAGCGCGACGCGCACGGCGGCGACCAGCGCGATCGGGTCTTGGGTTTTCGGCGCGAGCTCCGCGAGCGTCTCGCAGATGGTGCGCAGATTGCGGATCGCCACGCGCTCGAGCAGCAGGTACTGAAGAACCTTGACGACGACGCTCATCGGCAGGAGCTTCGGCACCAAGTCCTCGATCAATTTGGGCGCGCTCTTCCCCAGCCGGTTGAGCAGCTGCTGCACTTCCTCGTGGCCCAGAAGTTCGTGCGCGTGGGATTGCAGCAGATGGCTCAAGTGAGTCGCGATGACGCTGCTGGCGTCCACCACCGTGTAACCTTGGGCCTGCGCCTGTTCGCGCCGCGGCTTCTCGATCCAGATCGCCTCGAGGCCGAATGCCGGGTCCTTGGTCGCGGAGCCCGGCAGCGTTCCCGAGACCTGCCCCGGATTGATGGCAAGTTCGCGGTCGGGGAATACCTCGGACTCGCCGACCGGTGCGCCGAGAATGGTGATTCGGTACGAGTTGGGTCCCAGTTCCAGATTGTCGCGAATGTGCACCGGTTGCACCAGGAAGCCGAGTTCCTCGGACAACTTCTTGCGTACGCCCTTGATGCGTCCCATCAATTCGCCGGCCTGATTGCGATCCACGAGCGGGATCAGCCGATAGCCCACCTCGAGGCCGATGAGGTCGACGGCTTCAACGTCATCCCAGGAGAGTTCCCGCTGTTCGGACGGGACCGCCGCCGCCGCGGCAGGCGCTGCTGCCGCCGCCTTGTCGGACGCCTTGCGCTTGCTCAGAAAATAGGCACCGACCGCGCAGACCGAGGCCATCCCCAGGAACACCAGATTCGGCATCCCAGGAATGATGCCGAGCAACGTCAGTATGCCGCTGGTGACTCCCAGCGCTTTGGGCTGACCCAGCACCTGCAGCATGATCTGCTGGCTCATGTCATGCGGCCGCGACACGCGCGTGACCAGGATGGCGACCGCCACCGACAGCAGCAGCGCCGGAATCTGCGCGACCAATCCGTCGCCGATCGTGAGCAGCGCATAGGTGCGCCCGGCATCGGCCAAAGACATGCCGTGCTGGGCCGCGCCGATGATGGTTCCGCCGAATAAATTGATGAACACGACCAGGATGCCGGCGATGGCATCGCCGCGCACGAACTTACTCGCACCATCCATGGCGCCGTAGAAGTCGGCTTCCTCGCGAACTTCCTGCCGCCGGACGATGGCCTCGGCCTGTGTGATGATGCCGGCGTTCAGATCGGCGTCGATCGCCATCTGGCGGCCGGGCATGGCGTCCAAGGTAAAGCGCGCGCTGACTTCAGAGATTCGGCCCGCACCCTTGGTGATCACCACGAAGTTGATGATCACGAGCACCGTGAACACGACCATGCCGACGGCGTAGTTGCCGCCCACGACGAACTGGCCGAACGCGGAGATGACGCGGCCCGCAGCATGCGAACCCGTATGGCCGTTGATCAGCACGATGCGCGTCGAGGCGACGTTGAGCCCGAGGCGCAGCAGTGTGGCGCCGAGCAGCACCGTCGGAAAGGTGGCGAACTCGAGCGCCCGGCGTACGTAGATCACGGCCAGCAAGATCATGATCGACAGGGAGATATTGAAGGTGAAGAATATATCCAGCAGAAACGCCGGCAGCGGCAACACCATCATGGCGAGAACCACCATGACCAACAGCGGCACTCCCAAGCCGTTGCGGGCAAATTCGCCGAAGGTCGCTACTGCGGCTGCTGCGCGCGCGTTCATGCGTCTTCGAACTCGCCGCTAACCTGCGGGTTCGGGCGCGCCACCCGGGCCGCTATGGTCGGGTTCAAGCTGCGAACCCTGAAGATATAGGAAAGCACCTGAGCCGCCGCCACATACAGGCCGGCGGGGATTTCCTTGTTCAAATCGGTGGACCGATACAGCGCGCGCGCCAATTTCGGCGACTCGAACACCGGTACGCGATGTTCCTCGGCGATGCGGCGGATGTTCTGTGCGACGAGGTCGACGCCCTTGGCCAGCACCTGCGGCGCGCGCATTTTCTTGGGGTCGTACTTGAGGGCCACCGCAAAGTGCGTGGGATTGACGATCACCACGTCGGCGGTGGGCACTTTGTGCATCATGCGGCGGCGCGCCAGCGTTTGCTGCATTTGACGGATGCGTTGTTTCGTCTCCGGGCGGCCGTCCGACTCCTTGGCTTCGTCGCGCAATTCCTGGCGCGTCATGCGCAGCCCGGCCTTGAACTGGAACAGCTGCAGCGGAACGTCGACGATGGCCACCAGCGCCAGCGAGGCGCACAGCCAGATGAACGACCAGCTCACGAGCCCGGCGCCGCGGCCGATCGCCGCGCGCGGCGCCATGTGCGCGAGCGCCAGAACGTCGCGGAAAGTCCACGAGACGATGGCCGCGCAAACACCCCCGACCACCGCGCATTTCAATAGCGCTTTGCCGAGCTCGGAGGCCCCGCGCAGGCCGAACAGCCGCTTCAAACCGGGGAGCGGACTCAAGCGGCTGAAATCCGGCGCCATCGCTTGCGGGCTGAAGTTCCAGCCGCCCAGCGCCACCGAGGCCAGCAACACCAGTCCGATCAGGACGCCGAACAGCGGCAGCAGTACGTCGAGCGCGCTCATGCACGCCTCGCCCAGCGCGCTCAGCATGCTGTCGGGATCGCGCAGACTTTGCGGATCGACGGCCAGCGCGCGGCGCATGATCTGCGACATATGGCCGGCCATCGAGCCGCCGATTGCGACCAACGCCGCGCTGCCGCCGATCATCGTGGCGAAATTGGTGAGTTCGCGCGAGCGCGGCACCTGCCCGCGCTCGCGCGCGTCTTGCAGGCGCTTTTGCGAAGGGTCTTCGGTGCGTTCGCCGCCTTGTTCGGCTTCAGCGGCCATCAACGAATTCCCGCGGCAGGTGCGCCGGCGAGCTCGCCGACGGCCGTCAGCGCGCTGGTGATGAGGCTGGAGATGCCGGCCATGATGCCGTCGAGACCGGCGATGAGCGCGAAGAATCCGCACAGCAGAGTGATGGTGAATCCGATGCCGAATAGATTGAGCTGCGGCGCCGCGCGCGTCACGACTCCGAGCGCGAGATTGACGATCACCAAGGCGATCACCGCCGGCAGCGCAATCAGCAGACCGGACTCGAAAACATGCGCTCCCCACAGGACCACCGACAACAGGAAGCCTTTATCGATGTGGGCGGCGCCGATCGGGAGCGTTTGGAAGCTCTGCGCCAGGGTGCCGAGCAGAACCAGATGCCCGTTGATCGCGAGGTAAGTCAGTATGCCCATGATCATGAACAACTGGCCAAGCACGGTAGTGTTCGCGCCGCGCTGCGGATCGACCAGGGTCGCAAAGCCCAAACCCATGCTGAGAGAAATGGTTTGCCCGGCGAAGATCAGCGCTTCGAAGGCCAGTTGCACCACCATGCCGATGGCGACGCCGATCAGCACTTCCTGCACGGCCGCAAGCAAGCCCGCACCGGAGAAGATCGATAGAGCTGCGGGGATCTGCACCAGGGGCGCCATCAAGAACGCCAGCGACAGCGACAGGACGATTTTGACCAGACGCGGTATGACGGTTTCGCTGGCAATCGGAGCGGCGAGGACGAATCCGCCGACGCGCAGCATCGGCCACCACAGTCGGCCCACCCATAGGGACACATCGGCGGCATTGAGTGTCAAGGGTTGCACGCGCGGCCTAGCCGATCACGGTCGGAATGCTGGTGTAGAGATCGTGCGTGAAATCGGTGAGCACACGCAGGATCCACGGGCCGGTCGCAAACAATGTGAGCACCAGCAGCAGCAGCTTTGGAATGAAGCTCAAGGTCGATTCGTTGATCTGGGTTGCCGCCTGGAACATGCCGATGACCAAACCCGCGATGAGCGCAATCAACAGCAGCGGCGCCGCGATCATCGTGGTCACCACCAGCATGCGGTGCGTCAAATCCATGACGTTTTCGGGCGTCACTGGTGAAAACTCGAGGCCAGCGTGCCCATCAGCAGCGTCCAGCCGTCCACCACCACGAACAACATGATCTTGAACGGCAGCGACACCAGGACGGGAGACAGCATCATCATGCCCATCGACATCAACACACTGGCGACGACCAGATCGATGACCAAGAAGGGAATGAACACCATGAAACCGATCTGAAACGCAGTCTTCAGCTCGCTGGTCATGAAGGTCGGGATCAACACGCTGAGCGGTACGTCATCGGCGCTCGCGAATTGCGCCCTTCCCGAGAGCCTGGTGAACAATTGCAGGTCGTTTTCACGAGTCTGCGCCAGCATGAATTTCTTGAGGGGCTGCACCGTACGGTCCAATGCCGCCTCGCCGGCCAATTGACCGTCCAAATAGGGTTTGATGCCGCTCGCGTACGACTGCTCGATGGTCGTGCTCATGACGAAAAAAGTCATGAACAGCGCCAGGCCCGTCAGTATTTGGTTCGAGGGCGTCGTCGCCATGCCGAGCGCCTGGCGCAGAATCGACAACACGATGATGATGCGGGTGAATGCCGTCATCGCCAGCAGAATGGCCGGCAACAGGGTCAGCACCGTCATCAGGATCAGCACTTGAAACGTGAGCGAGTAGGTCTGCGCGCCGTCGGCCGCCGTCTTGATGGCGATCGCCGGCAGCGCGCTCTGCGCCATTGACGCGTCGCACGGCAGCAGTGCCAGCGCCGGCAGCAGCAGCAAGGTCGCGGTCGCGATCAGGCGAGGAGGCGTCGATCGGGGGCGCAACGACGGCTTCACGGGATATGACTCATGCAGCACCGCCGGGCCGTTTCATGATGTCGCGCAACCGCTCGGCAAACGCCGGCGGCTGAGGGGTTCCCTTGAGCACGATGGGGGCGGCGAGCGGCGTCAGCGGCACGAGTCCTGCGGCGCTCACGCCGACCAGCACCTGCGATTCGCCGACGCGAATCAACATGATACGGTCTCTCGGCCCCACGCTGAGCTCATCGAGGACGGCGATCTCTCCCGAGCCGCGGGGACCCGCCAATTTGAGCCGCTTCAACGCCCAGCTGATGACCAAAATCAGCGCGACGATGGCGATGAGACTCAAGGTCAATTGCGTCAGGCTGCCCACCGACAAGGGCGAGGCGGGTTGCGCCATCCCCGTCATCGGGCGTGCTCCATCCTTTCGGTGGCGCTCACCACATCCGTCAGCCGGATGCCGAATTTCTCGTTGACCACCACTACTTCACCGCGCGCGATGCGCACGCCGTTCACCAGCACATCGAGGGGTTCGCCGGCGAGGCGATCGAGCTCGACCACCGCGCCGGGCGCGAGTTGCAGCAGTTCGCGCACCGGCATGCGAGCGCGTCCAACCTCGAGCGCCAGCGTGACCGCCACGTCGAGGATCAGATTCAGATTCATTTCTTGGCCGCCGCCGCCGCCGGCATGGGGACCTAAGTCGCCGAATTGAGCGCGCGCAACGGCGGCGTTTTTCGGATCGGGCGTGCTCATGTGGGGGCTCCTGAGAGAATTTTGAGTGCGTTGCGTCCTTGAGAGACGCCGAAACGCCCTCGATACAGCGGTACGTCGCCGGCGAACAAGATGACCTGCTGCGGCGGTTCGATGGGAATGATGTCGCCCGGCGACAGCCGCACCAGTTCGCGCAGGCTGATTTGCGCCTGAGCGAGAACCGCGCGGGTATCGATCTCGGCATCTTGCAATCCTGCGGTCAGCGCGGGCGCCCACGCCTCTTGGCTACGCAACGTCGTTTGGCCGCCGTCGCCTGCGAGCGCCTCGCGCACCGGCGCGATCAGGGTCTCCGGCAACAGCCAATCGATGCGTCCGCTGCGCGCGCCGAATTCCACTACGAATCTGACCACCAGCAGCGTCTCATTCGGCGCTCCCAGCTGCGTCAATCTCGGATTGGTTTCCTGCTTCACGAGCTCCAATTCCAGCGGGGTCACCGGCGCCCACGCGGCGGTCAAGTCCGCGGCGACACTGCGCAGCATCAGCGCGAGAAAGCGTTGCGCGGCCGGAGCGATGGCGGCCTGGGGATCGGTGGTTGCTCGGCCCGATCCGCCGAAGAAGCCGTCCAACAAGGTCAACAGCAGGGCAGGTTCCACACTGACGAAAGCGAAGCCGGGAAGCGGCTTGAGCCGTACCACGGCGAGACTGGCCGGCACCGGCAGTGCGGCCTGCAAGTCCGCGCTCTTCGCCGGTTCCAATGAATGGAATTGCATGGTGGCATCGCGGCCCAACAATGTGGAGAGCGAAGCGCCGGCGCGTTCGGCAAAGCTCTTGCTGACCACCTCGAGCAGCGGCAATTGCATGCGATTGATGCGCTGGGCCGTAAAATCATAGGGTCGCACCGCGTCGGCGCTGCTTTTCTCGAGGAGCGCCGACACCTCTTCGTCCGAGATCGCGGCGCGGGCTTTGGCCTCGGCCATTACTGCACCACGAAGCTGGTGAACAGCAGGTCGTCCACATCCGGACCGCCTTCCTTCTTCTGGACGGCACGTACTTCGGTGAGCGCTTCCTGGCGCAGCTTTTCCTTGCCTTCGCGCGACATCATCGATTGATAGTTGCGATTGCTCATGAGCAACAGCAGATTGTTGCGGATCAGCGGGATGTTTTTCTGCACGCTGTCGATGGCCTTTTGATCGTGGGCCATGACTTCCATGGTGATTTGCAGGAAGCGAACCGCGGAACCGTCTTCGAAATTCACCACCAGGGGCGGGTCAATGGCGTAGTAGACCGCGACTTTGCCGGCACCGCCCTCCTCGCCGTGAGCGGCAACGGCCACGGGCACGATGGCCTTGATCTTGCCGTCCTTGTCCAACTGCAGATCGGGAAGCGGGTGCAGCTTCGCGTTGATGAAGCCGCCGACTACGACGGCGACGAGGGTCAGCACGAACATGCCGATCCCGTTGATTAACGTCCCCATGAAGCCGCCGGACGGCTTCGGCGGAGGGGGAGGAGCATCGTCGGCTGCATCGGCCATGGTTATTCCTAGCGCGGTCAAATGCCGCAGCCAGGAATTGAGCAAGTTTTATGCCAGAAAAATTCTAGCGCGATTTACTCAATAAATTCATCCGCTTACGCGAGAGGGGCAGGCGCCGTCCCTTTGTCGGCCGAGCCACCCGCCGATTAATTGACGCTTCGCCCGGCCCTCACGTTCGCACGGCGCCTCCGCTTGCCCCGCACTTCCGCTCGTGCGGCACTTCCGCTCGTGCGGCACTTCCGCTTGTCCGGCGCTTCCGCTCGCCCAAGCCGTTACGGCGTCGGCGCCTTCCACGACTTGGCGAATGAACTCTTACCGTCGGTGTAGGTGGTCCAGACGGCTTGCGTGGCCGGGTCGACGGCGACGTTCCTGGCGCTCGCGGCGGTGGCCACATCGCCCAGCAACAGCACCTTGCCGCCGGTGGTGCGCACGACCGACAGTTTGTCCTGACCGGCGCAGTACACGAGGCCACTCGACGCACCGAATGCGATCTGATCCACTTTCGGCACGATGCCCACGGAATCGGTGACCGAGCCCGTCTTGGTGTCGATGACGACCAGCTTGCCGTTGTCGCCGGCCGAAAAGACGCGGTGATGGGCCGCATCGACCGCCAAGCCGTGAGGTTGCGTCGCCGGCGCGGTCGGCCACCGGGCGATGACCTTATTGGTCGCGGGATCGATCACCGCCACGAGGTCCTTATTCTTGATGTTCAAGTAGATCCGATCGGTCGATTCATCGTATTCCATGAACTCCGGAACTCCCGGGATGGCGACAGTCGCAACGACCTTTGCCGCCTTCGGATCGATGACCCACACCTCGGCGCCCTCGTCGTGAGTGACGTAAACCATGTGATTCTTCGGCTCATAGATGATCGCGTCGGTCGGGCCCGCCATCTTGATCGACTTGACCTCCGTGAGGGTCGCTGCATCGACCACTGCCACCCGCTCGCCTTCCTGAACGCTCACGTAGTAGAAGTTCGACTCGGGGTCCATGGCCGTATCCACGGCCGTACCGACCTTGAGCCGCGTGATCAACGCGTTCTTGCGCAGGTCGATGAAATCCGACGTCCCGTCTTTCTCATGCGCCGCGAGCAATCTTTGCCGCTTCGAGTCGATCCGCAGAAAATCAAATTTTCCGCTCGAGTTCGGTATCCCGACCGATGCCGCGACATCCGGCGTCAACGGTTGCCCGGCCACTGACACGGCGGACATCGAACAGAAGGCGAACGCGGCCATCATCGAGCGATATGAATTTTTCATGTGGTATTCACTGGTGGATTGCAATTGTTGGGATCTGCGTCAGTTAACTACGATAACAACCAATTGTTAAACTAAACTTAAATTAAAGTATAAAAAGGCTCGCGGCGCTCACGGTTTCGCCTCGCGGCTGCCGATGCCGCTGCGCCGATGCCGATTCAATACTTGGCCGTGAAGCCGACGAATAGGTATCTGCCCAAGATGTCGTACATGCCGGCCGCCATATTGCCGTTCACGAGCAACGGATTGGCGGCGAATCCGATGACTGGTGGTTGCCGATCAGTCAGATTGTTGACGCCCAGTCTAACGTTCAAATGTGGCGTGACATCGATGCTGCCGTCCATGTCGAAATAGTCATAGGCGCCGATCTGCGAATCGATGGCGTAGACGTTTCCCGGATTCGATAAATTCGGATTGCCGCTGGTGAATTCGGATTTCAATCTGCCTATGTGGCGCCAGTTCAGCGACACTTCGAAATTATGGTGCGTCTCCCAGGTAGTGCGCAGCCGGTGGCGCCAGCGCGGCACGGGCGACGTCGGGCCGGCTCCCGAACAATTCGGTCCGTAGTAGCCCGAGCAATCGATTTCGGACACACCCGGCGTGACATTGATCGGATTGTCGAGCGCAGCGCTGCCGGTAAAGCTGAACGACAGGTTGCCGGCTTTCGCCGCCATCGAGTCGAGGTTCAAAACATAACGGCCCTCGAAGTCGACGCCGCTGTTGCCGTAGGAACCCGTATTGAAGCGCGTGCCGATGACGCGGCCGGCGTTCGCACCGTTGCCGGTGGACAGCGAGCCGTTGACGTCGCGATGGATCAATCCGCAGTAGAACGGGTCGCCGGAGTTCAGGCAGGTGTTGACGGTGAAGGATCCCGGAACGCCGCCGACATACTGCTTGACTTTGATCCGCCAGTAATCGGCACTGAACAGGACGTTCCGGAGCGGCGTGAGCACGAAGCCCATGGTCACCGAGTCCGATGTTTCAGGCTTCAGGTTGGGATTTCCGCCGGTCACCACGTTGATCGAGGACTGCGGAGCGATATGGTTGTATTGGGCGGAGGTGACACCGCTCCGCGCGCACTGCGCCAGTGATGCCGTGGGACCTCCCGCACCCGTTGCATCGGGAATGCCCGCGCAGGGATCGGTGAAATTAACCTGGTTCAACACCTGGGATGAGAACAATTCGTAGGCATTCGGCGCCCGCACCGCGCGACTGATGCTGCCGCGCAGACGCACCGGTTCGATGGGCGCCCATTCGAGGCCCACGCCGTACGCATTCACGTTGCCCTGCGGCGTGTAGTGCGCGTAGCGATCGCTGCCGCTCAGAATCACGTGCTTTGCGAAAGGCTGATCATCGATCAGCGGCATTTTGAGCTCCGTGAATACTTCCCCTACGCGAAAGGTACCCTCGGTGGGATGAGCTGCTCCCGTGGCCAGCAAATCGCCCGTACTGTAGGCGGTATCCGGGTTATATCGGACCTGCTCGACCCGATATTCGGCGCCCGCAGCGACGCCGAATCCGGTATTGGCGAGCGGGCTCTTGATCCCGTATTTTTCGAGGTCGCCGGTCAATTGTGCGTTGACGATGGTGCGTTGCGCGAAACCCGACTGCATGCCGCCTTCGGTGAGGTACTTGAGCGCAGCCGGCGTCACGCCGCCGGCCGAATAGATGTTGTACGGTACGCAGGCGGGATCCGAGCCGTCGACCACGGATTGGCAGGTAGGCACACCTCCCACGCTCACGACATTGAGCGCATTCGCGAGATGCGCTTGCGAGATGTCGTTGGACAGGGTCTCGCGTGCATTGACGCGGCCGTATACCACGCTCGCGTCGTATGACCACTGCTCGTTGAGCGCACCTTTCAGTCCGAGCACGAGGCGGTAGGACTGGTGGTGGAACTCGTCCGACCGCTGGCCGCCTTCGACGTTGCGCCGGCCGATACCCACCTGTGCCGTGTCGAGCGGCCCCAATCCGGCGCTGGTGCACAGATCGTTGACTTGGCTTGCCGAGAGCAACGGGTTGTTGCAGTTGATGCCGAAGACATTCAAGGCGGAATTGGTCGCGGTGGTGCCCGAGGGTTCGTAGCGCACGGTGGTTTTGTCGTCGGTGTATTGTGCTTCGCTGTACAGGTTCAACGCGTCATTGAACTTGTAGTTGGCAAATAGGCCGGCGTTATAACGCGTGTCGGGCCGCTGCAGGTACTGATACGGGGCCGGATTGAACAGATCGCCCGGCGCGGACAGCGGGCGGAACGCATGGCCATTGACGGTGTCCAGCGTCAGCGGCGTGCCGCCGTTCGGCACGAATTGGCCCGCAGCCGTCGTCCCGTCGAGAAGACATTGATACGACGTGCTCGTCTCGGTCAAGGTGCAGGCGCTGAAGTCCCGGCTAGAACCCGATACTCTATGCGTATCGCGATACCCTGCGTAACCGGTGACATGCCCGTCGCCTCCGAAGAGGTCCTGTCCGTACACGACCGACAGATTGACGGAGCCTCCGTCGTACACGGCGCCGGTGGACGGAGTGACGCCGCTGGCACGTTCGATGCTTTGCAGATCGGCGCGACTATTGCTGCCTCGATTGATGCCGCCCTCGACGTCGACTTGCAGACCGGTGAAATTGGTGTCCAGGATGAAATTGACCACCCCTGCGACCGCGTCGGAACCATAAATGGCGGATGCGCCGCCGGTCAGCACCTCGACGCGCTTCACCAGCACGCTCGGCACGGTGTTGAGGTCGGCGGAGGGGTTGACGGGGTCGCCCGGCGCCGTGCGCTTGCTGTTCACCAAGACGAGCGTTCGGAACGCCCCTATTCCGCGAAGATCCGCAGTCGCCGTGCCGGTCAGCGGCGCCACCGACGGGCCGTTGGCGCCGAGAGTCAAACCGGAGTTGACTTGAGGCAAGGTATTCAAGAAGTCTTCCGTGCGCACCGCTCCCTGATGCAGCAGTTCCTCATTGTCGAGAACAACGATCGGGCTCGGACTCGAGGTGTTGGCGGACGACAATCGAGATCCGGTGACGACGATCTCGACCAGCGGCTCGTCGCCCTCGCCGCCCCACGCCGCGCCGCCATGGAGCGCGCCGAACAACAGTGCGAAACAGATGCCTGTGTAGGCGGAGCCAGACCGGCCCGGGCGGATTTTCGATGGGCGGACTCGAGAATTAAGTGCCGCCCAGCGTGCAATGTAAGACATGACCTCTCCCCAATTTGTCGACGCCAACTATTGGACTTGGCTTGTTCGAGAAATGAGGGTAGTCCTTCAACCTGAACCCAACCTAAACGACGCCCGTCAAACCTCCGCTGCCCGGCGCGGCCGTTTCGCGGGGGATGACTCAGGCGGGTCGGGCGGCGTTTGCGCCGGCATGCGGAATATTATTTGCAGGCCGGCGCCATCGGACGAGGCGTCGGCCCAAATGGCGCCCCCATGGAGGGATATGATGCTTCGGCAGATCGCAAGGCCCAAACCGCTGCCCTCGTCCGCCGCGGCGCTGGCCGGCGGCAATCGGAAAAAGCGCTCGAAGATCCGTTCCCGATATTCCGGCGGAACTCCCGGGCCCTGATCGGCGAGTTGCACGCGCCAAAGGCCGTCTCGGATGGACGAGTTCAATGTCACGCGGCTGCCGTGCGGAGAGGCATTCAGCGCATTGGTGAGCAGGTTGAGGAGCACGCGGCGCAGCCAGCGCGGCTCGGCCAACACGCTGCCGTGACCTTCGTGGCTGCACACGAATTGCAAGCCGCGATGTTCAGCGAGGACGCGGGCGTCTTGGCTGAAGCTCGTTAGGATCGTTTCCGGATCGTGCGGCGTCAAATTCAGCTTGATCTCGAACGACTCCGCGCGCGACAGGAACAGGAGTTCTTCGATGATGTGGCTCAATCGAGACACTTCTTCCAACTGCACGTGAACGGATTCTTCGTTATCGGTATCGAGATTGCCGTGGACGAGCAGCTTTTCCGCCTGAAGCCGGATCAAGGAAATGGGCGTCTTCAACTCATGGGACGCTTCGGCCGTGAAGCGGCGAATTTGCTGGAACGAGGCCTCCAGCCGGTCGAACATGAGATTCAGCAGCAGCGCCAGTTCGGAAATCTCGTCGCGGACGTTTGCAACCGGAATACGTTCACTGAGATTATCGGAACTGATGCGGCTGGCCGTCTCGCGGATCAATCGTACGGGCCGCAACGCAAGCCGGCTCAGCCCGAGACCGATTGCGACGCTGACTGCCAGCATGACCGCAAGCAGCCAGAGGCAGGTCTGGGTGTAGTAGCGCATGGCCTCGCGGACGTTGTCGAGCGGTGTCGCCACAGTCACGTCGAATGGGCCGAGAATGAACTCGCCGACGCGCAGTTCGCCGACGTCGGATAGAACCGCATTGAACACGCGTTGACCCGGCACGTCGGGAATCGCCAGACCCCGCAGATTCGTCGAGTAAAAAATCGGCCGCACCGGCCCGCGCGGATCGTCGACCGTGATGAAAAAGAGCACCGAGGCATAGTCCGTCGTCTCGCGAATCCGTGCATCGATGACTTGATCATTCAAGGAGGCATAGTCGGATCCCAGATGGGCTCTGATCTGGGCAAACTCCGCCCGATTCAACAAGTCGAGCCCATGCACCAGATTTATTTTCAGCAGGTAGTACCCTGCGACGAACAAGCACACCAAAGTCGCGGTAGCGGCGGCGGCGTACCAAAGCGCGAGCCGTGCGCCAATGGATCTCACAGTAGTTGGTACCCGATGCCGCGAAACGTCTTGAACAACGGTGAATCCGGAGCCGTGTCCAGTTTGGACCGCAGCCGGCTCATGTACACGTCCAGGAGGTTCGTCTCGTTATCATGTTCCGACGACCAGCATTTCTCGCAAATCAGCTTGCGGGTGAGAATTCGGCCGACGTTCTGCATGAAAATCTCCAATAACGCAAACTCGCGGCTGGTCAAATCGATCGGTTCGCCGGCCAAGTGCACGGTATGTCCGATGAGATCCAGCTTGATGCCGCGGTGCTCGAGGACTGCCTCTTTGACGGTCGATTGGCGCCGCAACAAGGAACGCAGGCGCGCCAACAGTTCTTCCAAACTGAATGGCTTGGAAAGATAATCATCCGCTCCCAGATCGAGTCCCTTGATGCGGTCCTGAACCGCATCTCGCGCACTCAAGATCAAGACCGGCTCGTTGAAGCCTGATTTGCGCCACTGGCGCAGCAGGTCCAATCCGTCGCCATCGGGCAAGCTGAGATCGAGAACGATGGCGTCATGGCTCGATTCGCACAGGGCGTCGCGTGCCTCACTGCACGACCGGACCCAATTGACGGCATACGAATGCTCCCGCAGGGCTCGCTCGAGAAACGCGCCGATGCGCCGTTGATCTTCGACGATCAGTATTTTCGTAGGCTCACCCGCTCATGAGCAGACGACACAGGGCCGCGAATGCCGGCAACGTCACCGGATCGTTGGCCGCGCTGGTCGCGATCGGATGAGAGCAGAAGCGTGCGATGACCAGCTCGGCCTTCGGCGCAATATACAGCCGCTGGCCGTGGATGCCTCGGCCCTCGAACATCCCCAGCGGGTTGTGCGACACCCACCACATGTTGCGATAGGAATACCCGGGCAGAAGCGTGTAGCCGGCGGGTGCAAATTTGGCAGGATCGGCTCCGCGCCGAATGTCGGCGATGACCTCGGCGGGTATCACCTGCTTCCCGTGCCACGCGCCCTCGCAGCGCATTAATTCCCCGAATCGGCACAAATCGCGCAGACAGGTGTTGAGGCCGCCGCCGCCCATCTCCACGCCAATGGAATCGACCGCCAGATATCCATCTTCCTCGCAGCCGATCGGCGACCAGATTCGACCGCTCAACATCTCGGCCAGCGGGATGCCGGTGACGCGTTTCATGATCCAGCACAGCACTTCGGTGTTGACGGTCTTGTAGTCGAACGCTTTGCCGTGTTCTCCCGCCTTGCGCAAGGTGATCAGATATTCGTAGTAGTTGCTGGGGCCCGCGTAGTCCGCGGGGCGCGCACGCAAACCGCCGGCGCGCGAGTAGTCCCAGATGTGTGCCTGCGGGTCCGCATAGTCTTCGGAGTAGTCCACGCCGATCTGCATGTCGAGCACCTGGCGCAGTGTCGCATCCTCATAGGCCGTACCCACCATCTCAGGCAGGTAATGCGCGACCGTCTCGTCCTCATCCAACGTGCGTTCATGAATCAGGGTGGCCGCGAGCGTAGCTGCGTAGGATTTGGTGATCGAAAAGCAGGCGTGCGGCCGCTGCGGCTGAAGTGCCCCGAAATAGCGCTCGTAAATCCGCCTGCCGCGATGCAAGACGATGATGCCGTCGGTGTAGGTGTGCGCCAGCGAGTCCGTCCACGTGTGCCGCCGGCCATGCAAGTCATCGAATACCAGCGCGTCGATGCCGGATTCGCTGCCGCGAGCCGCAACGCCGAGATTGCTCGGCGTGCCGGCACCGCGCCACACGGCGGCAGTCGGCATCAGCTCGCGCATGTGCGAAAGGCTCCAGCGGATTTGCGGAAAGCCCAGATACTGGTCGTCTTCAAATCGGATCCGCTTGGTCCGCGGCGGCGGCGATCCCTGCATCAATCCCAGCTCATTGGGATCCGATGCGTTGCCGTCCGGATATTCGATTCCGTCAAACTCGATCATCCCGGTTTTCATAGCGTACCCGTGTCTTGCCTACCAAATATTGACGCGCCGCTCCGGCGGTAAATACATCTTGTCGCCTTCCTTGACGCCGAACGCGGCGTAGAAACCCGCCTGATTGACCACGGGCGCGGTACCGCGCACCGCGGGCGGCGAGTGCGGATCGGTCTTGATGCGCTGAATGGCCTCAGCCTCGCGCACCTTGCCGCGCCACACCTGCACCCAGCCCAGATACAGCCGCTGATCGCCGGTAAGACCATCGATCACGGGCGCGGCCTTGCCGGCCAATGACAGGCGGTAGGCTTTGTAGGTGATGGCCAGTCCGGAGTTGTCGGCGATATTCTCTCCCAGAGTCAGTTCGCCATTCACGTGAAATCCGGGCACGGGCTCATAGGCTTCGTACTGCGCGACCAATGCGCGCGTCTTGGCGTTGAACTTCTCGTGATCCTCCGGAGTGAACCAGTCGTGCAGATTGCCGTCGGCATCGTACTGGCTGCCGTTGTCGTCGAAACCATGGCTGATTTCGTGACCGATGACGCCGCCGATTCCGCCGTAGTTGACAGCGTCGTCGGCGTGCACATCGAAAAACGGCGGCTGCAGTATGGCGGCGGGGAACACGATCTCGTTCATCGGCGGATTGTAATAGGCGTTGACGGTCTGCGGCGTCATCTGCCACTCGTTGCGATCGACCGGTTTGCCCAGCTTGTCGATGTTGCGCCGATACTCGAACTCGTTGGCGCGCACCACGTTGCCCCACAGATCGTCGCGTGCGATCCGCAAGGCCCCGTAGTCGCGCCACGTGGCGGGGTATCCGATCTTCGTCACCAGTTTGGCGAGTTTTTCCTGGGCTCCCTTCTTGGTGTCGGGGCTCATCCAGTCCAGCGTATCGATGTCGCGGCGGTAGGCGTCGAGCAGGTTTCGCACCAGCGCCTCCATGCGCGCCTTGTTCGGCGGCGGGAAGTATTTGTCGACGTAGAGCTTGCCGAGACTCTCCCCCATGGCGTCGTCGAGCAGCGCGATGCCGCGCTTCCATCGCGCGCGGTTTTCCGGAATGCCGTTCAGCACGGTGCCTCTGAACGCAAAACGTTCATCGACGAAGGGTTTCGACAGATAGGGTGCCGCCGCCGACAGCACATGCCACTTGAAATAGGCTCTCCAAACCGCCAGCGGTGTCGCCGTCATCAGCTTGCCGAGGCCGCCGAAATAGCTGGGTTGGCTGACGATGACCGAGTCGACTTTGCCCTCGATGTCGGTGCCGCGCACATAGCGCCGCCAATCGTAGCCCGGCATGAGCTTCGGCAGGTCCGCGATCGCGGTCTTGTTATAGGTCTTGACCGGATCGCGGTTCTCGACCCGCGTCCATTGCAAGCGCGCCAGCGCCGTTTCGAGATCGAGGATGGCGCCGGCCTCTGCCTGTGCCTGGCTCTCGCCCGCCATCCCGAGCATCTTGGCGACGTGCGCCAGATATTTGCCCCGCGCCTCTTTGAGCTTGGCGTCGTCCTTGAGGTAGTAATCCCGGTCCGGCATCCCCAATCCGCTTTGATGGACGATGACCGCGTATTGCAGAGAATTCCTGGCGTCCTGATCGATGTAGATGTCGAAGGGTGCGCCCGCGCCGATCCGATTCAGATGCGCGATGAGCGCCGGGATCTCATTCTTGTCCGCGAGCGCGTCGATGGCGGCGAATTCGGCCTGCAGGGGCTTGAGGCCGAGCGTCTCGAGCCGGGCTTCGTCCATGAAGCTAGCGTACAAATCGGTGATTTTACGTACCTCGGCCTCGTCACGACCGGCTCCGGCTTGGGCTTGGGTCTGAACGAGACCGTCGACGATCCCGCGCAGCTGCTCCTGGGTCGCGTCATCGACGTAAGTGAACGACCCGTAGGAACCCTTGTCGGCAGGCAGCTGAAATGTGTCCAACCATTTGCCGTTCAGGTGCCGGTATAGATCGTCCTGCGGACGAACCGAGGCATCGACGTACTCGAGATCGACGCCGGACTGCAACGTCGTGGTGGTGGGGGTGGACGCGCAGCCGATCAGGGCAAGAATGCCCGCGCCGCAAGTGACATATCGAGACATTGACGCTCCTTCAAAACCTGACACCCTTGGACCTCAAAACCTGAGACCCTTCTCTGCGAGGACCCTTCAGAATTTCAGCGACACGCGCAAGCCCGGCCTTGCATCATCCAGCAGCAGGCGCGCGCCGTGTAATTTAGTGACTGCCGCCACCAGCGACAGCCCGAGCCCCGAACCCGGCAGCTTGCGCGCCTCATCCAACCGCACGCGGCGGCCCAGAACGATCTCGCGCTTGTCCGCCGGAATGCCCGGCCCATTGTCTTCGACGATCACTTCCGGCTCGCTGCCCGAACCGCGCAGCTGCACCCGGATATGGCCGCCGTCTGGCGTGAACTTGATGGCATTGTCCAGCAAATTCGCCAGCGCTTGCGCCAACAGCTGCCGGCTGCCCAGAATCTCCGCCCCCGAAGCGACGGAACTCTCCAATACGATGCCGCGCTCATCGCTGACCGGCGCGTACAGTTCGACCACGCTCGCGACCAATTCCGACAGATTGACCGGTTCCCGCGCCACCGTGCCGGTTTCGGCGAGTGCGATGCGCAACAGCGCGTCCAGGGTGCTCCGCATCCGATCGACTTCCGTGGTGACCCGCTCGAGAACGCGCCGCTCGGCCGAACCTACGCTGAGCTGCGTCATCGCTCCCTCGGCGGTGGCTTGCAGGCGATTGAGCGGGGTGCGCAGATCGTGCGCGGCGCTGTCGAGCACGGTGCGCATGCCGAGCGTGAGCTGCTCGATCTTGTCGAGCATGGTGTTGATTTCGCGGGCCAATGTATTGATTTCGTCGTCCGCATCGCGAACCGGCAGCCGTTGCGACAGATCGCCGCGCATGATCTGGGTCGCCACCGCCGAAATCGCGCCCGCCTGCGCCAGAATGCGCCGCCCCATCCAGAAGCCGCCGCTCAAGCCGAGCAGCAAGGTCATCGCCACCGCCGCGATCAATCCGCGCATCATCAGGTTTTTGACGTCTTGCCGCTCCTGCACGTCATGTCCCACCAGCATTCGATAGCCGCCGGGCAAGGGGAAACGCTGCGCACGCATCTCGTGCTCCCGGGTTTCGTCGCCGAACGGCACCGATACCTTGAACAGGAACCATTTGCCCTGATCGGCATCGAGCTTCGGCCAGGCCGGCACATTGCCCGCGACTGGACGTAATTGCGGATCCACCATCAGGTACACCGCGCCCCGCACATCCTGATCTTGCGAGCGCTGTTCGATCAACTCGATGAAATCACTGCGCGACAGCACCAGGACTTGCTCGCGCAATCCCTGCACTTCCGCTTCGATCAGATTGTCGGTGCTGCCGTCGACCACGCGCGAGACGGCGAAATCGACCGCGCCCAGGAGCGCGGCCGCACCGCAGGCAAAGACGATCGAGTAGACGATGGCGATACGGAAAGGCGAGGTATCGAGTACTCGAAGAAACCGTTGATCGGGTCCCACGGGGGGCGACTATTCGTCTTCGCGCAAGCTGTACCCCGCACCACGCACCGTGTGCAACAAGGGTTTGCCGAAGTCTTTGTCGATTGCCTGCCGTAACCGGCTGATGTGCACGTCGATCACGTTGGTCTGCGGATCGAAATGATAGTCCCAGACGCCCTCGAGCAGCATGGTACGCGTCACCACCTGCCCGCTGTGGCGCATCATGAACTCCAGCAGTTGGAATTCGCGCGCCGTGAGTTCGATTTTCTTGCCGTTGCGCACCACCCGGCGCGTCATCCGGTCGAGTTCCAGATCCGCCAATTTCAGTTTGGTATTCGCTTCCGCGCTGCCGTTCTCGCCGCGTCTGGCCAGCGCGTCGATGCGCGCCAGCAGCTCCGACATGTGATACGGCTTGGTCAGGTAGTCGTCGCCGCCGGCGCGAAGGCCGGTGATGCGATCGTCGACGTCGCCGAGCGCACTCAAGATGAGAACCGGCATCTTGCGGCCCGTCGCGCGCAGCGACTGCACCAAGGCGAGTCCATCCAGTTTCGGCAGCATCCGATCGACGATCGCCAGATCGACGGCGATCGAGGACGCGAGGTGCAGCCCTTCGAGACCGTTCCCGGCAACGTCGACCGTATGTCCTACCTCGCGGAGCGCTTTGGCGAGGTAATCGCGTGCAACTTCGTCATCTTCAACGATCAAGATGTGCATGGTTGCTATCTTACAGACGTTGGACCCGTGTTTGTCGGCACGATAGACTAACGTTGAGGTCGCACGGGAGTCCCAGCATCACATCAAAATGACGATTTCATTAATTATGCCCGAGAGGACCCGTCAATCCAACACGTGACCAGCAGCTGATGGCTGCGGCGCCGAAGAGTTCCTGCGGCAGGCTGCCTGCCGCGCTGCTGGCGATGTGCTGGGCGCTGCCGGCTGCGCCGAAGGAGGCGCCGTTGTTGGAATTTGGACTCGGGGTCGGTGCGGTGGCATTCGAGGACTACCGCGGCTCGGGGAGCTCCCATATTTATCCGCTGCCCGTCCCGACCCTCTGGTACTACGGCAAGTTTCTGAAAGCGGATCGCGACGGAGTGCGCGGAACTCTGTTCAATCAAGATCGGGTCGAGGTCAATTTGAGCGGCAATGCGACCACACCGGTGCGCAATGATCGGGAACGCAACGGCATGCCGGATCTCAAGTCCACACTCGAACTCGGACCCTCGTTTGATGTGCATTTGCTGCACAGCGCCGATGCCCGGATCAAATGGGATCTGCGCATGCCGCTGCGCGCCGCGTTCACGGCGGAGGCCTCGCCCCGAATGATCGGCTGGACATTCACACCGCGGTTCAACTTGGATATCGCGGATCCTGCCGGGTTGACCGGTTGGAACTTGGGATTGCTGACCGGCCCCTTGTTCGCCGACCGCCGCTACCACGGGTATTTCTACACAGTCGCGCCGCAGTATGCGACGGCGGCACGCCCGGCATACCAGGCGGTCGGCGGCTACGCCGGTACGCAGGCAGTCGCCGCTTTGTCCAAGCACTATCCGCATTTCTGGGTGGGTGCGTTCGTGCGCTATGACACCCTGGCCGGGGCCGCCTTCGTCGACAGCCCGCTGGTCCAACGCAAAGGTTACTGGGCGGCGGGATTCGGTATTTCCTGGATGATTCACCGGTCTTCGACCCTGGTCGAAGTCCCGGATTGACGCACCCATGCTGCGTCCCCTCAAAATCATCTATGAGTATTTCGCGCTCTACAGTTCGCTCACGCTGCTGGGACTCATCTGCCTGACCTGGTCGGTGTTTGCGTTGCCGCTCTATTTTCTGCTGCCACAGCGCATCGGCACCGCGGTGGGACGACGCGGCATCATGTCGGGATTCCGCCTGTATGCCTGGTCTCTGTCCGTGACCCGCACTTACCGCTTGGACTTGCGCGACATCGACTCCCTGAGAGGCGGGCCGCCGGTGATCTTGGCTCCGAATCACCCCTGTCTGATCGATGCGCTGCTGATTCTGACGCGCCATCCGAATATCGTCTGCGTCATGAAATCGGCGCTCATGAAAAATGTGTTTCTCGGATCCGGTTCGCGCCTGGCGCGCTACGTGCGCAACGACTCTTCCCGCCAAATGGTCAAGGAGTCGGTGTGCCATTTGCGCGCGGGGGGTGTCCTCTTGTTGTTTCCCGAGGGCACGCGCACCACCCGGGCGCCGATCAATGCGTTGGTCGGCAGTGTGGGTTTGATTGCGAAACACGCGAACGTTCCGGTGCAAACCCTGGTGATCGAGACCGATTCGCCCTACTTGAGCAAGGGCTGGCCGCTGTTCCGGCGGCCTGAATTGCCGATTACCTACCGGGTAAGGCTCGGTAAGCGCTTTGACCCTCCCGCGGACGTCCCCGCCTTCACGGCCGAACTCGATCGCTACTACAGGCAAACCCTCGAGGGGGCATTGCAGTCGCGCTGGCTGAAGCGCGAATAAGCATGGACCCGCGATTCGCATCCCGCACGCCCGAGCGCTCCGGTTCTCACCTGGTGCTCATACCCAGTTACAACCCCGGGCCCAAGGTGGTTGCGACCGTGCGCGACGCGCTCGCCCAATGGGCTCCCGTCTGGGTGGTGGTCGACGGCAGCACCGATCAGACCACGCCGGACTTGCTGGCGATGGCGGCAGCGGAGCCTGGGCTCGAGGTATTCGTGCTGCCCCAGAACCGCGGCAAGGGTGCCGCGGTGTTGTTTGGATTACTCAGGGCGCAGGCCTCCGGGTTCACCCACGCGTTGACCATGGACTCCGACGGCCAGCACCCCGCCGAGCAGATTCGGGACTTCATGCTGGCATCCATGGCGGAGCCCGACGCCATGGTGCTGGGCATCCCGGTGTTCGATGCCAGCGCCCCCGGTCTCCGAGTCAAGGGCCGGCAAATCTCGAATTGGTGGGCCAATCTCGAGACCCTGTGGGCGGGTATCCACGACTCCCTGTTTGGCTTTCGGGTGTACCCCATCGAGCCGCTGATCGCCGTCATGCGGCGGCAACCCTGGATGCGGCGCTTCGATTTCGACGTGGAGGCGGCGGTGCGCCTCTGCTGGCGCGGCGTCCGGCCCATCAACCTGCCCGCGCCGGTGCGCTACTTTCGCCCCGAGGAAGGGGGTGTTTCACACTTCAATTATGCGCGCGACAACGCCTTGCTCACCTGGATGCACTTTCGGCTGTTCTGGGGCTTCGTCGTCCGCCTGCCGCTGTTGGTGGTGCGACGGCGGTAGGGTTGCCGCCAAGGTCGGCACCTATATAATGCCGGAAACGTCAATTCCATCGAAAGCCCTAGCCTATGTCCGACAAAGCGTCGCTCATGCAACAGCCGGCGCCCCGGACCCAAGTCGGTCTGCAGCGGGAGATCGCCGCCCTGTTCGTGCAAGCCCTGAACCTCGAAGTTCTGCCGCAGGATATCGATCCTGAGGCCCCCCTCTATGGGGAGGGATTGGGGCTCGATTCCATCGATATCTTGGAGGTTGCGCTGATCGTCTCCAAGCAGTACGGCATCCAATTGCGCGCCGACGCATCGGAAAATCAGCAGACCTTCCGCTCCTTGAGGCACTTAGCAGAGTACATTGCGGCGCATAGGACCAAGTAGCGATGCGTTGGCGGCGTAGACTGCAGCTGGCTGCGATCATCGCCTTCGCCGTCGGCTACGCAGCACTGTCCCACTACAGCAATTCCGCGGCCAAAACCCACGATTTGGGGGTGGGTCTCGCCTTGGGACCGCTGCTCGCGATCGGCCTCGCTCTGATCTGGCGCTGGACCCACGTCGGGGCCGCACTGCTGGCGGCGGTAGGGGCGGCACTGCTCCTGCGTCACTATTGGCCGGTCTTGGAGAAGAATTTCGGGGTGGTCTATCTGCTCCAAGAGGGCGGCTTCTACGGCCTCATGGCGGCCAGTTTCGGCCAATCGCTGCTCGGGGGCCGCGTGGCGCTTTGCACGCAGCTCGCGGACAAGGTGCATGGGCCGCTCACCCCGCAAGAAGTGCTGTACACCCGCCGCGTCACGGCCGCGTGGGCCTTGTTCTTCATCTCGATCACGGCCGCGATGGTGAGCTTGTTCGTCTTCGCGCCGCTGCGCATTTGGTCGCTGTTCGCCAATTTCTGCGTTCTGCCGCTGATTGGACTCATGTTCGTGGCCGAGTATGCCGTTAGGCAGCGTGTGCTGCCGCAGGTGCCGCGCCCAGGCATACTCGCCGCCGTACGGGTTTATTTCGCGAGCTCACCCTAAGCGCCTTTGGGATGGATACGATCCCGTTACTGTCCCATAGCTCACCGTCGGCGGTGATTGCGTACCGGGCCGGCGTTGCCATCAGCGCCCAACGCTTCTTATCCGACGCGAGGCGCCTGGGCGAGAGCCTGCCGGCGGGCCATCACGTGCTGAACGTGTGCGCCGATCGATACCGCTTCACCGTGGGTCTCGCGGCCTGTCTCATCACGGGACGCGTCAGCCTATTGCCATCGACGCACACGCCCGAAGTGATCGGGCAACTGGCGAATTTTGCGCCCGACGCATTCTGCTTGACCGACGACCCGCTCTGCGATATCGGGTTGCCCAGAGTCCATTATCCCGAGGAACCGGCTGCCGCCGAGGTCGCGTGGGCCGTCCCGGAGATTCCAGTGACGCAGCTCGCGGCCATCGTCTTCACCTCGGGATCGACCGGCATGCCGCTGCCCTACAGGAAAACTTGGGGCCGGCTTGCACGCTGCGTGCGCGACGGCGCGCCCCGCTTGGGATTGTCGGACGGCAGATCGCATGTGCTGATCGGTACGGTCCCCGCGCAGCACATGTACGGCTTCGAATCCACCGTGCTGCTTGCCCTCATGAGCGGCAACCCCTTCTGCGCGGAACGGCCCTTTTACCCCGCCGATATCGCGGCCGCCGTGGCGGCGGTGCCGCGGCCGCGAGTGCTGGTGACCACTCCGGTTCATTTGCGCGCCTTGCTCGCATCGGAGATCGAGATGCCGCCGCTGGAACTGGTCGTCTCCGCAACCGCTCCCTTGGAGCAAGATCTGGCGCGCGCCGTAGAAGAAAGGTTCCAGGAGACGGCGCTCCTCGAAATATATGGCTCCACGGAAACCGGGCAGATCGCCATCCGCCGCACGGCCGAGTCGGCGGTCTGGCGTCTGTGGCCGGGAGTTCGGCTGAAAATCTCGAACGACCAGGTGTTCGCGCACGGGGGTCACGTCGAACAATTGACGGTCATGCAGGATGTCATCGAGATTACCGCCGACGACGAATTCCTGCTGCACGGCCGCACGGCCGACTTGGTCAACGTCGCCGGCAAGCGCAGCTCTTTCGGCTATTTGAACGCGCAATTGAATGCCATCCCCGGCGTGATCGACGGCGTGTTTTTCCTGCGCGATGGCGCCACCGGCTCCACCGGGGTGGCGCGCCTGGGCGCAGTCGTAGTCGCTCCCACGTTGAGCGTCGCCGCGCTGACCGAGCAACTGCGCCAACGGATCGATCCGGTATTCCTGCCGCGCCCGTTGATCATCGTCGAGCGCTTGCCGCGCAATGCCACCGGCAAGCTGCCGCAACAGGAACTGCAATACCTGGCTAATCGTCACTTGCAGACGCTGGAATCGCCGTGACGGAGCAAGCCGCCTCGTCCATGCGCAGCGTCCTCGAGATCCCGAAAGATCACCCCGCGTTCGCCGGCCACTTCCCCAAGTTTCCCGTTCTGCCGGGCGCCGTCCTGCTGGACGCGGCGCTGCAGGTCATTCGACGCGAGCGGGGTATCGATCTTACGCAGTGGCGAATCGCGTCCGTCAAATTCCTCGGCGTGGTGCGCCCCGGTGATGCACTCCATCTGGAACATGAGGCCCGCAACAGCGGCCTGATTCGCTTCGCCGTTCGCGTCGCGGACCGCACCGTAGCGAGCGGCAGCCTGTCGAACCCGGCGCAGGCGGGTGCGGCACGGTCAGGAGGCGCCGCATGAGCCCGAAGGCTGCGAACCTCGCGGATCCGCCGCGAAAGGCCGACTGGATCAGGCACCGTGAGCGGGGCAGCATCGCACTCCTGCGCATCATGGCGTTCGTCTCGCTGCATCTGGGCAGACGAGTGAGCCGCATTCCGCTGTATGGGATCGCCATCTATTTCTTTTTATTCGCACCGACTGCCCGGCGTCATTCCAAGCGCTATTTGCGCCTCGCGCTGGGCCGGCACCCGAGCGCGCGCGACCGCTTTCGCCAAATATTGAGTTTTGCCACCACCATTCACGATCGCGTCTTTCTCATCAACGAGCAATTCGAGATATTCAATATCACGCTCGAGGGCGAGAGCCTGATGCTTGCGCAGTCGGACAGCGGCCGCGGCGCCTTGCTCATGGGCGCCCACATGGGCAGCTTCGAGGTAATGCACAGCCTCGGCCGGCGGCGGCGCGGACTCGAGGTGACCATGGCCATGTACGAGGAGAATGCGCGCAAGATCAACGCCACGCTTGCGGCCATCAATCCGCGCCTCGAGTCCGATATCGTCTGCCTGGGCCGCATCGATGCCATGCTCAATATTGCCGAACGTCTCGACCGCGGGGCGTTCGTCGGGGTGCTGGGTGATCGCACGCTGGGTCATGAGCCGGCACAGGCGGTGACCTTGCTGGGCGAGCGCGCGTACTTGCCCACGGGACCCATGCGGGCGGCGGCGATCCTGCGCTGCCCGGTGTTCTTCATGGCCGGGCTGTATCGCGGCAAGAACAACTACCATGTGGTATTCGAGCCTGTGGCCGACTTTTCCACGACTCCCGCCGAAGTCCGCAATGTCGCAGTGCGCTCGGCGATCGAGCGCTACGCCGCCGTGCTCGATCGCTACTGCCGCAGCGATCCCTATAACTGGTTCAATTTCTACGACTTCTGGCGCCCGCAGGGCGAAGTTCCGTGAGCGTGATGCGGCGTGCCCTGGGAGTGCTCATGCTGGCAGGCTTAAGCGCCGCCAGCAGCGATCTCGACGCGGTGATGGGACTGCTGGCCATGCGCCAGCACGGGCGGGTGGAATTCATCGAGCAGCAGTTCTTGGCCATTCTCGATCACCCGGTCGAATCCTCGGGCGAATTGCGCTACGACGCGCCGGACCATTTGGAAAAGCGCACGCTGCTGCCGCGCCCTGAAAATCTGGTGCTCGCCGGCGGCGTGTTGACCGTGGAGCGCGGCGGGCGCCGGCATGTGCTGGATATGCATCGATATCCGCAAATTCAGCCGTTCGTCGAAAGTATCCGCGCCACCCTGGCGGGGGACCGAAGCGCGCTCGAGCGGGTGTTTCGCGTGGAGTTCGACGGCAGCGTGGAGCGCTGGAGTCTTACCCTCGTTCCCCTGGACCGGCAATTGGCCAAGAGCGTGGCCCGAGTGCAGATCGATGGGTCTCGAGATCAACTGCTGAAGATCGAAATTCGCCAGGCCGATGGTGATCGCTCACTGATGACCCTGCGCGCGCCCGCGGCGTCATGAACTGGCGGCGCGCGAGCGTACCGGCGCTCTGGCTCTGCTGCCTCGCGCTGGCGGCCGTCATCGTGGTACGCGCCCGCTATATCACGGACCTGTCGGCGTTCTTGCCCGCGGCTCCTACGCCAGCGCAGCAACTGTTGGTGGACCAGCTGCGCGATGGCCCGGCCTCGCGCCTGATCCTGATCGCGATCGAGGGAGGCGACGCCGCGTCCCGAGCACGAGTGTCCGTCGCGATGGCGCGCCGTCTGCGTAGCCAGCGGCAATTCTCGAGCGTCAACAACGGCGAGCCGGTCACCGCCGAGCGTGATCGCGAATTCCTGTTTCAGCATCGCTACCTGTTGAGCGACACGGTGACGGCAGCGCGCTTCTCCGAATCGGGACTGCATGCCGCCATCGCGGACACGCTCGACGATTTGGCGTCTCCCGCGGGCCTCATGCTCAAGTCGCTATTGCCGAACGACCCCACGGGCGAGATGCTGCACATCATCGATCAGTTGGAGCGCACGCCCTCGCCGCCGACCAGCGACGGAGTCTGGGTTTCTCCCGACGGCGCGCGCACCCTGGCGGTGGCGCAAACGGCGGCCGGCGGCTCCGATACCGACGCGCAGCAGCGCGCCATCGAGGCGGTGCGTGCCGCATTCGCGGCGGCAGTGCGCGAATTGCCGGCGAGCGGCACCAAAACCCTGCGATTGACCCTGAGTGGACCCGGGGTGTTTGCCGTCGCGGCCCGCGCCAAGATCGAGCATGCCGCCGTGCGGCTGTCCATCGCCAGCAGCATTCTGGTCGTGACGCTGTTGTTTGCGGTGTATCGCTCTTTGCCGGCGCTCGCCTTAGGGTTGGCGCCGGTGGCGAGCGGCGCGGTGATCGGAATAGCCGCCGTCGCACTGGGTTTTGGCGCCGTCCATGGAATTACCTTGGGCTTCGGTATCACCTTGATCGGCGAATCGGTGGATTATTCAATTTATTTTTTCGTGCAGTCGCGCCGTTCGCGGCAGAACGATGCCGGCGCCTCG